>JBFILW010000104.1:0-9405 GCA_041612005.1 Gemmatimonadota bacterium | reverse complement strand
GGAGCCCTCGAGTCCGATGAAATTCTCCTTCGGACTCGTCTTCGTCGGCCTCGGGTTCCTGCTGCTCGTTCCCGCGGCGCTCATCGCCGGCGACCAGACGCTCGTGAGTCCGCTCTGGCTCATCGGGGTCTACTTGCTGCACACGATCGGCGAGCTTGCGCTGAGCCCGGTGGGACTGAGCGTCGTCACGAAGCTCGCGCCAGCGCGCATCGTCGGCAGCATGATGGGCGTGTGGTTCCTCTCGATAGCGTTTGGCAACAAACTTGGTGGGTGGGTGGCGGGATTCTTCGATACGCTCCCGCTGCCTCAGCTGTTCGGCGCGGTGTTCGCCACAACGGCGGCCGCAGGTCTGATCCTGATGTTCTTCACGAAGCCCATAAGGAAACTGATGGGAGGGGTGCACTGACCGGCCTCCGCCACCCGGCCAGCCCCGGTGGGCTCGTCAGCCGATGAAGAGGTCGCTCTGGTCGGCGGCTGACCGCGCCGCGTCGGTGCCGAGGAGTGCCCGTAGCCGACGCGTCCACGCCCCCACGTCGAACCGAGCTTCCGTCGCCAACATGCGATCGAGGACGTCGGGGAAACTCTCGAACGCATCCTGGAGGTCGGTCAGCACCTCGCGGATCTCCTGGACGCGCAGCTGCTCTTCGGTTGCAAGCGCCATGTCCTGGAGGATCGCCTGCTCGCTCCGAGAGGCTACGATGGGTTGATCCAGGGTCGCGGTGTAGACTTCCGTCCGCCGCCCCGGCCCCCGATCCTCCTCGATGGGCATCAGCCCCACGATTGCGTCCGACCGCCAGTACTTGCCGTATCCCAAGTAGACCATTCGGTCCGGCTTGATTTCCATCGAGGCTTCTCTCTCAGCGCCCCATCTTGCGTTTCAACGCCTCGAGCTGCGCTTCCGCCTGTGCCTCGCGTGCGGCGCGGTCCATCCGGCTTCGGAGTGCCTCGCCGTTATCCGTTGTGCCAGGGCGCTTGAGACCGGCGGCCTCGAGATCACGCCACGCCGCATCCACGGAGCGGGCGGCATCGGTCGCCGGTCGAGACCGCTCGTACTCCTGAAACTGGGATCTCATCTCACGGACTTCGCGCTCGGCAAGCTCGAGCTCGGCCCGCTGGGCCGAGAGTTTCTGCTCCAACACCTGGACGCGCTCTCGGTGCTTGCTGGCGAACCGCTCCGCGATCGCGACGGTCTCCTGGTCACCGATACCGGCTGCGAGACGACCGCGGCGCTCGGCGTCCGTCAGTGCTAGCCGTTCCGCAGCCAGCTCGCTATCCACTGCGCCGATCCCCTTCTGCATGGCTTCGAGCGACGTCCGCGCTTCGATGATGGCCCGCCGCATCTGCGCGGCGATGTCACGGGGATCTGGCGGCGGCATGGCAGCGTCTAGCGCCGCGTTCAGGGCAGCGCGGAGTCGCTCGAACACTAACTCTTCTTGACGGTCTTGGCGTAAAACGGCCCGAAGACCTGCTCAACCGTCGCGGCCTTGCACTTTGGACACGAGACTCGCTTGCGCCCATGAGCGGTGATTGGTTCGACCTTCGTGAAGAGTTTGTTGCATTTCTTGCAGCGGTATTCGTACGTCGGCATACGACCCATCCCTCCGTTGGTAGGGTTCTCGGAGAAACGATACGCGCGGCCCAAAACCGGGTCAAGGAAGACGGGCACGCCAAGTACTGCTCGGGGTCGTGCGCCCATCCGGCCTCCATGGCGTCGCCAACCTGAGACGAGCGGGAGATTTGGACCCGCTCAACCGGACTGGTCGGATCGGCAACGCGTCTGGTCGTCATTCGTCACAATGCATAGAATTCCATGACCTATGTTCAGGAACGTCCTCTGGGGGGTGCTCGCCGTGGCCGCGTGCGGCACGGGCAACCGGGAAAACAACCCGGTCTGCGGATTCACGAGTATGGCGGGTGCTTCGATGGTGTTGGAGCAGCTACGGGTATCGAGCAAGGTGCTGGCGGACCCTCCCCCTGAGCTGCGAGGTGTGGTCGCGGCACGGGTGGTCGGATACGGGACCAGCCGGGCCCTCGTCGCCGAAGGGCCGGACGGCGTCGTGTTGGGGTACGAGGGTGAGGGTTTCCCTACGGTTCCGGGCTTCGGGCTCGCGCTAGTGGAGGATTCTGCTGACACTTTTAAAGGAATCCTCATCTACGACACAGAGCCACCGTACGGATACGTGCAGCTCGGGACCATCTCGAGCGCTGACGTGACGCTACCGCTTTACGGCCTCCGGGTGACCTGGGGCGCGGTGAGCGACGACCGGTGCCCGCTCTTCGGACCCATCGACACGACGATCGGCTAGCTCAGGATTGAGCGGCCGTGACCTTCGCGGTGACTGGAGGCTGGGGTTGCGGCCGGCGTTACTGAGTCAAGTTGAACTCGTCAGCCACCTGCCGCAGGAGGCGGTCGGGAGAGGACCGGGGGAAGAAGAGCCGGTCGGACATCTGGTTCAGCGCGATGCGGATTGTCGAGAACGACGAGGCCGCTTTCGCATAGATATCGGCCACGTCGAATTCATGCGCGAGACGATGGCCCGAGGCCATTCGGAATCCCCGGGCTCCGATCTCGTCGTAGTAACGGAGATCGGGACCGCCCTTGCGGTGCCGTCGGGCCGTGATGAAATCGGGGAAGACCCCGGCAATCCACATGCTGAAGTTGCCGAGGTGCGCCCGCAGCTGGAATCCCACGCGCCCGGTCGAGTTGTCGAGATCGGCGATGATATCGGTGAGGTAGTGATACTCCTGATCGCTATATCGAGCCGCGCGAAACGCGCGACCGCGAACACCAAACTCGAAGAGGAGCGCGCCAAGATAGTCGGCGAGCCGGCCGTCGTCGATGCCGACCGATCGCAGCGCGTGACGCACTGCGACGTAGAGGAACAACGCCGGCGACGGACTGCCAAGCTGAGAATGGCGCTGCAGCTTGTCCAAGAGGTCCGGGGTGTCCAGCAGCGCGTCCGGCCCTCGATCCTGGAGTGTCCGCTCGAGCGCGTGTCGTTTGGCTCGACCGTCCCCAGCGAGCAATCGAACGACCAGATCGATGTCGTTCGGGGTCATTCGTTGCCTTAGGTTCGCCAGAATCATGTCGAATTCTCCAGCGCCTAGTACACCAGACCTCCGCTCCGGATTCGAGGCACTCCGGACGCTGACAGCGCTCGGGCGGCAACTGGCGGGCTCATCCGATCCCACCTCTGCCGTCGATCATGTTGCGCAGACGATTCAAGCATCCCTCACGCCTGACGCGTTCCTCATCGTCCTCTGCGATCCCGAGAGCAATCGCCAGAGGGTCGCCCACGCCCACAACTACGCAAATCCCAAGCCAAACGATCCGCTAATCGCGGCTGTTATCCGAGACGGGTCGCGAGTGCTAAGCGTGATCGAGTCAGCGGAGCGCGAGGAACTCGGCGACACGATCCCGGCCAGCGTCAGGTCGTGGATCGGCGTGCCGATGCTTGCGGGGAAGCGAAGTGTCGGAGCTATCTCGCTGTGGTCGTCCACCGCCGGCCGCTTCGCGGATTGGCATCGGGATTTCCTCGCGGTCATCGCTGGCGAACTCGCGATGGCACTCGAGAATGCACGGTTACTGGAATTGTTGACAGCCGGCAAGCGTGAGTGGGAACAGTCTATAAACGCCATTGGTCAGGCATTCTGCGTGGTCGACGGCGCTGGTGTCATTCGCCGCGCGAACCGCGCCTTCGGTGAGCTGGTGAAGATTCCCGTGCCTTCCCTGACGGGCCAGCCGTGGATCGCTGTCCTCCCGGCATCGTGGGCGGACACTGTTGCGGGGATTCTAGGTGTCAAGGACGGAACAAAGCAGGTCGAGCTCAAAGCGGGCTCGCGACTCTTTTCCCTTTCGGGGTTTCAACTGGACGACGTCGAGGACGCGTGTGTGTTGGTGTTCGAGGACCAAACCGAGAAACGCCAGCTCCAGGACCAGTTGATTCAGTCCGAGAAGATGTCTGCCATCGGTCAACTGATCGCTGGCATTGCACACGATCTGAACAATCCGCTGGCTTCCGTCGTGGGATTTGCCGATTATCTCGTCGAAGAAAGTGGGGACACACCGACTCATCTTCGTGGCCCGCTCCGCGCCATTCGCCAGGAAGCGGAGCGGGCAGCCAAGATCGTCCGCAACCTCCTCAGCTTCGCCCGGAAACACGAGGCCAAGCGCGGGTCCCAGCCGATCCCGCCATTGCTGGACGCAACGCTCTTGCTTCTCCAGAATCAACTCCTCGCCACCAAGGTCGACGTCGAGCTGCATGTCGAGAAGGAGCTGCCCGACGTGGAGATGGACGCGAATCAGATCCAGCAGGTGTTCGTGAACATCATCAACAACGCGGCACAGGCGATCCACACATCCGGTACCGGAGGGCTGGTCACCATCACGGCGACGAAATGGCTCGAGGGGGTGTCCGTGACCGTCGAGGATGATGGCCCCGGGATTCCCGACGAAATCGGCGAGCGGATCTTCGAACCGTTCTTCACAACCAAACCGGAAGGCGAGGGCACCGGGCTCGGACTCTCCATCTGCCAGGGGATCATCAAGGAGCACGGAGGTCGCATCAGCTACATGCCCGGAAGTGAGGGCGGTGCTGCCTTTCGAATCGAGTTGCCGGCCGGCGGGGCGCGGGAGGTGCGGAAGGCGGAAGAAGTGCCTGTCACCGAAGCACTTCGGCTGCTCGTGGTGGACGACGAGCCACATATCCAGCACTACATGGTGGCAGCGCTCGAGGCGTGGGGCCATTCCGTATCCGTCGCCGCGGACGGCACCGACGCGCTCGCGTTCGTCAACGCGGAACCCTTCGACGTCATCATCTGCGATCTACGCATGCCCAAAGTCGGCGGACGGGAGTTCTTCGAGACCCTGCGGCAGGAACACCCCGAGCTGGCCCGCCGGGTCGTGTTCGCGACGGGCGACACCGTGCACGGCGACGCTCTCGAGTTCCTCGAGATGGCGGGACAGCCATTCCTGCATAAACCGTTCACCCTGCGCGAACTCCGGGGCGTTTTGGCAGAAGTGGCGAGTGCGCGACCCGGACCCCCTCAGCCGGCCGGATAGCTGGATCCATGATGATGATCAGACCAGCTCGGCGTCCTCTCTATCATCCCGCTGGATCCGCCGATCCCCTCTATATTGGATGAACGGTCCGATACGGACCGTATCGATTTGGCGGACATGAAGGGGGACCCTCGTTCGTGATCTACGTCTGCGTTGTCGCGCACAATGATGCACCAACTGTGGGGCTGGTGTTGTGGAAGGTCCGGCAGGTGCTGGCCGAGCACCGCTGGGAGTACCATCTCCTGGTGGCGGACGATGCGTCCACCGATGAGACTCCCGAGACGCTCGATCTCTACCAGCGGGCACTCCCGATGAGCATGCTCCGGCACGAGAACCGGCGTGGCTATGCACCCAGCGTGGAGGAGCTCTTCCGAGAAGCCATCGCGCGCACCGACCGGCCAAAGCGGGACGCGGCCGTCACACTCCCTGCGGACTTCACGACCTCGCCTGCCGTCCTGCCTGACCTATTGAGGAGATTCGCCTCGGGGGCCGACCTCGTCGTCGGAGAGACACTCGACAGGCAGCGTCCGCTCCGTGAGCGTCTCGTTCGGGTCTGGGCACCGTGGCTCCTGCGTCCCGGCCTCAACGTGCCCGGACTCCGCGACGTCACGTCGGGCGTGTGCGCTGTCCGCCTCAGCACGATGAAGCACTGTTTCCAGAATCACGATGGGCCCCTGCTTCAAACACAGGGGTGGACCGCGAAGGCCGAGCTGGTGGCGCGAGCCGCCGCAAAGGCCAGGCAGATCGCCGCCGTCCCCGTGCCGGCCCGGCCAGAGAGCGCAGTCGCGTCGAGCGAGCGCACGTCACTCGGGACAGCCCTGGAGCTGTTCCGTGCCGGGAGGCGACTGCGGATCCCTGCACCGGTGGTGAGGGTACAGCGGGTATGAACACGCAACGCCGTCTGATCGTGGCTGCGGCCGTCGCAGGGCTTCTGGCCCCGGCCGGGGTTCTGGCGCAGACCCAACCCGGTCCGGTCCACAACCCCTCGGTCGCCACGCGGTTCGCTGCGGGTGAGACGCTCATCTACGAGGCCCGGTACGGCATCTTCACGGTGGGGAAGGCCATGCTGCACGTGGCCGGGATCGATACCATCCGGGGGACGCCGTCCGTGCATGTAGTCTTCGTGCTTCAGGGCAGTCTGCCGATCTACCGACTTCATAACCGCATGGACTCATGGTTCGGCGTGCAGGATTTCGCCTCTCGGCGGTTCATCCAGGATTTTCACGAGGGCGGCAGTGACCGCTATGCGGCCTACGAGATCTATCCCGACTCGGGCTTCTACACCGCGCGATCGGTGGCCGATAGCTTGGAGGGCGCCCTGGAGCGCGCTGAAACGTCTTCGAATCCGCTGGACGATCTCGCGTTCTTCTACTTCGTCCGAGCCAGCGAGCTGATGGTGGGGGAGCGCTACGAGTTCGAGCGCTACTTTCGCCCCGACCGCAATCCGGTCATCCTGAACGTCCTCGAACGGGACACCCTCGATGTCCCGGCCGGTCGATTTCCGAGTGTCGTTGTGCAGCCCATCATCCAAGGCCGGGGAATCCTCGCCGAGAGCCGTGAGCCGCGGATGTGGCTCAGCGATGACGCCCGTCGGCTCGTGGTGCAGCTCAAGTCCAAGTTCCCATTCGGACCCATCACACTACGGCTCACGGAGATCACCGAGGCACCGCCTCCTGAGCTGCTCAATGCGGAGAACTGAGCGGGGCGCCCCGAGGGCGCCCCGCTTGCATGCAAGCCCCGGCGCCGGTTCCTTATGCTGCATTCGCGGGTCCCCGTAGGGTCTCCCGCAGGCGGCGCGCCGTTCGCGGGCTGATCAGCCTGAGCACCAAGTAGAACACGAACCCGATCGCCGCCAACCACAAGAGGGTTACGAGCAGCGAGACAGCGAACCCCAGCACGCCGAAGACCAGCTTGACCGCTACGATACCGACAAGCGCGAGGATCGCGAAGCCGAGGAGCCTGCGTAGCATTCGTTTCCTCCTGGGGATAGACCGCTACCGACTCGTACGACCCGGCGGGCCAACGAGTTTCATCCCGAGCGTCACCGATGCCGGCGCCTGAAGCCCTCGTCGTTGGGGGAGGAATCGTCGGTGCGGCATGTGGTCGGGCGTTGGCGCATCGTGGTGTCACGGTGACAATTGTCGAGGCCGGTCCCAAAGCCGGGGCCGCAACACAGGCGGCCGCCGGCATGCTGGCGCCCTTCGCGGAGGCGCTCCCCGAGGATCCCCTTCTGAGCTTCAGCGTTCGTGCCCGCGACTTCTACCGCGAGCTCGCGCCGCAGCTCAAGGACGAGACCGGGATCGACATCGGCTTGTGGACCGAGGGCATTCTCCAGGTGGCGTTCTCCGAAGAGGAGGTCACGGCGGCAAAAGGCAGAATCGCCTGGCAACGGCAGAGCGGCTTCATGGCCGATTGGCTCACGCCCGACGATCTTCGCGAGCGCGCGCCCGGGATCGCCCCTGGAGCACTGGGCGCCGAGCTGGCACAGGAGGACGGAGCCCTCGAGCCCGTCCCGTTGCGCGACGCGCTCCTGGACAGCGCCGAGTCCCGGGGTGCCGAGCTGGTCAGAGGGGAGCGCGTCGAGGAGATTCTCATTGAGGACGGCGTTGTCTCGGGCGTTCGCACGACCGCCACTCGTCTCGAATGCGGAGCGCTCGTGCTGGCCGCAGGCTGTTGGTCCGGACGCATCCAGGGACTTCCCCGCCCCGTCTCGGTGGAACCAATCCGCGGGCAGATGGCCGCACTCGACTGGCCCCCAGGAGCGCCGCGCATCATCGCGTACGGCGGCGGGGGTTACGTCGTGTTCCGCGGCGGCGAGGCGCTCGCGGGCTCGACGATGGAACATGTGGGATTCGACCCCTCGGTCACGAGCGAGGGAGTGAACGGGATCCTCGACGTCGCACGAGGGCTCTTTCCTGGACTCAGCGAGTCAGCAGTGCGTCGGACATGGGCTGGTCTTCGTCCGGGAACCCCGGATGGGCGACCGATGCTGGGGCCGGATCCTGAGGTCCCCAACCTCTGGTATGCCACGGGCCACGGCAGAAACGGGATCCTGCTGGCGGGCATCACGGGTGAGGTCCTGGCCCAGCTCTTCATGGGTGACGAGATCGAATACGACTTGCAACCCTTGGATCCCGGTCGTTTCTGGACAGGGTGACAACGGCGCGGTGATTGGTCACCCACAACGCGCAGCTCCATGGGCGGCGGCAGACGCACGACGCCCGGTCGTCTTTTCAACCAGACGGATGAAAATTCGACGGCTGCCGCTGGTATCGCCTACTGCCGTTGGCTATGTTTCGACCACCCATGGAGCTAGTCCAACTCACATCGACCCGCTCGTCGTCCGCCGCGACGCCCAACCGAAAGCCGTCCTGGCTCAAGGTGAAGGCTCCGGGCGGTCCGAACTACGTGGAACTCAAGCGGCTGATGCGGGAGCTGCGTCTCCACACCGTCTGCGAAGAGGCCCACTGTCCCAACGTCGGAGAGTGCTGGGAGCACCGGGCCGCGACCTTCATGGTCCTGGGCGATGTGTGCACGCGGAACTGCGCGTATTGCGCCGTCGCCCACGGCACGCCCGCGATCTACGATCCGGAGGAGCCGCAGCGACTCGCAGAAGCCGTGGCGGTCATGGGTCTCCAGCATGTGGTCATTACCAGCGTGGACAGGGACGACTTGCCCCATGGGGGAGCCGAGATCTTCGCGAGCTGTGTCGAAGAGATCCGCGCTCGGATGCCCGACACCTCCGTCGAGCTGCTGATCCCAGATTTCCAGGGCTGCGACGACGCGCTCCGGCTGGTCGTGGACGCCCGTCCCGACATCCTGAACCACAATCTGGAGACTATCGAGCGGCTCTACCGCATGGCGCGACCGGGGGGCCGCTACGCTCGGGCGCTCCGTCTCCTGCGACGAGCCAAAGACATGCAACCCGACCTGCTGACCAAGTCGGGTATCATCTGCGGATTGGGCGAGGAGTGGGATGAACTTCTGGTGGCGATGCGCGACCTCAGGGATCGGGGCGTCGACATTCTGACCCTGGGGCAGTACCTCCGTCCCTCTCACGCTCACCTTCCGATCAGCCGCTACTACACCCCTGAGGAGTTCGCGCTGCTGCGCGAGCATGGACGTCAATTGGGGTTCCGCCACGTGGAAGCAGGGCCCCTCGTCCGTTCCTCGTATCATGCCTGGGAGCAGGTGCAACGCGCAGCGGCGGTCTAACCCGACTCCGACAAGCGATGGCTCAACCCGCGACGTACTCGGAACTCGATGCAGAACGTGCCGACTTCTACCGGCGCCTGCTTCGTCAGATGGTGTTGATCCGCCGTTTCGAAGAGCGGGCCGGCGAG
>JBFILW010000103.1:0-9466 GCA_041612005.1 Gemmatimonadota bacterium | reverse complement strand
GCAGCCAGTACACGACCCGGGGCAGGAAGCGGCTCATCTCCTGGCGGAGACCGACCTGCCCGAGGGACTGGTCGATCCCTACCTTCCCCAACAGAGTATCGAAGCGCAGTCGCACCAGGACGGTGCGCAGAATGCGTTCGGTGAGTTTGGCGACCACCAGAGCGACGACCACGAGGACGATCGCGAGGATCACACTCGGAGTGGCCGCGATAATCGACTCCACGAAGCGATCGAACACTGCGACCAGCTGCTGCTTGACGTTCCCCATTACTCGGATCCTCTCTGATTGCGCTCGCTGGATGCCAGGAGGCCAAACGCGAGCGACAGATACTCCATGATCACGGTTGTGATGGCCTTCCAGGAAAGATCAGCCAGCTGCGAGCCCAAGGTCCGCCGCTGAATCGAGCCTCTGATTCGCCCCATGAAACCGGGACGGGGCGCGACAGCGACTGCGCGAAGGAGCTCGATCGGCTCGCCGGTATCGATGACGGGTGCCGGCGCCCCGTTCAAGGTCTCGTCATCTCGACGGTCCGAATCCCGACGATCGTTCAAACAGTCCCCCCTTCACCCTCGGACTCGAGTTCTGCGTAGAGAAGCCGGAACTCCTCACGACCTCGCTTGATCCTCATTTTCGCGGCCGAGAGACCAATCCCCAACTGATCGGCGATCTCCTGGTAGCTCAGGTCATCCATGTCTCGCAGGATCAGCGGCACGCGAAGCGTCTCCGACATCAGGTCCAGCGTTGCTCCGATCCGATCACGCAGCTCTGCTCGCCGCATCGTCCGCACTCCCACCGGGTCCACGCTCATCTCCTCTTGCCCCTGCACGCCCGGATCGTCCATGTCGACGAGCACGAGTCTTTTCTTCTTCACGAAGTTGATGCAGTGGTTGATCTTGATGCGCGTCAGCCAGGTCCGGAACTTCGACTCCCCGCGGAACCGGCGGAGCCCAAAGTAGGCGCGTGTGAATACTTCCTGCGCGAGGTCCTCCGCCTCATCGGGGGCCCGTGACAGATAGTGGCAATTGGCCAGGATCTTCTCCTGATGCCGCTCCACAAGGGTCGCGAACGCCCGCAGGTCGTCGCTACCCGACTGTTGCACCCGCTGCACGCGAGCGACCAGTTC
The DNA here is from genome assembly GCA_041612005.1 of Gemmatimonadota bacterium. GTDB lineage: Bacteria > Gemmatimonadota > Gemmatimonadetes > Palauibacterales > Palauibacteraceae > JBFILW01. The sequence continues at coordinate 8,342 of JBFILW010000103.1, read as the reverse complement.
CTCGTCTGTCAGCATCTGATCTTCGTTCACCGGTATGGTCCCTTGGACAGGCAAACGCGCCGTGGGTCACACGCAGAACCCACGCGTCCTGGAAACGCCGCGGAGCGCCTGGCCGGGTCGCGGAGCTGGGGAGGCATTTTGGGTAAATAGAGGCGGTGAATTCGGTTGACAAGCCATCCGCCCGAACGGGCGCAGGGCCCGAATGTGACTTCCCGAGTCTCCGGTGATCCAATGAAGGGGTCAAAATCACCGCCGATTCTGCTACTATGTAACAGCGGCAGGTCGAGAGAACCACTCTCACAGGAGGATCGATCGTGCTGAAGGAATTCAAGGAGTTCGCTGCTAAGGGCAACATGCTGGACATGGCGGTCGGCATCGTGATCGGCGCCGCGTTCGCCACCATCATCAGCTCGCTGGTCAACGACATTATCATGCCCCCGATCGGCTTGGCGCTCGGAGGCGTCGACTTCGCGGAGATGTACAGGCTCCTCCAGGACGGCACTCCAGCGGGGCCGTACGCGTCGCTCGCCGCGGCGCAGGAAGCAGGCGCGGTGACGATCAACTACGGGATCTTCATCAACGCCTTGATCAGCTTCATCATCATCGCCTTCGTGCTGTTCATGGTGATCCGCAGTTTCAACAAGATGAAAAAGCAGGAAGAGGAGGCACCCGCCGCGGCGCCGGCGCCGACGGGCGAGGAAGTTCTTCTGGGCGAGATTCGCGACCTGCTAAAAGCGCAGTCGTAACCCAATAACGCACGCGCGGCATCCGCGCACTGCGAGGAAGTACGAGGGGCGGCCACGGGGTCGCCCCTCGTTATTTGGTGCCGTGATCGGATTCGTCCCGGCCAGCCGCCTCCGCGTGCGCTGCGGCGTTCTCCACCGCCTGTTTGGCCGCGGCCCGGGCAGTCCGCCTTTCCCCTTCGGCCATGGAGTGAGCGACGTTCAGCCCCACGAAGCGCGAGATCATCACGATCAGGAAGAGTTGGCCGATGATCGCCTCGATCACGGCCAGTGTCCGCGTCGGATTGCTCGTCGGCGTGATGTCCCCGTACCCGAGAGTGGTCAGGGTCACGAAGCTCAGGTACAGCGCCGCCGAGGTCGCCTCCAGCAGGCCGCCGACATCTTCGTACTCCGTCACACCGCCGCTCAAAGCGCTGGGATCGATCACCTCGAACACGAAAAAGGCGAGGCCCCAGATGAAGCCGAGCAGCATGAACACGCAGATCGCCCCGTAGATCGTGTTTGCGTCCGCCCGCTTCGCCTGGAGCAGGTAATTGATGATGAGGATCGACAGGTAGAGGAGAAAGGCGATCGCGAGGATGTTCGACGCGATGATCAACTTGTGATCGATCAGGCGGGCCAGCCAGCTCAACGCGATGGCCGGGATAACGACCACGATCCCGAGCACCAGGAGGCGCCTTCCACCACTGACCGAAGTGAGCCCCGCCAGCAGGATGCCCGTGATCAGGAGCTGCACCGCCAGATGGACAGCCGTCCCCGGAGGCAGAAAGTTGGGGACGGCCAGCGCCAGGATGAGCATCAGAAACAGTAGCCCGAAACGCGGCTCGCGCTTCAGCTCACGATCCAGGATTCTCGAGATCTTCCTCATCGGCCCTCGTTCTTTCGCTGCCGGACCCACTAGGCCGTCGAGAACTCGGCGGTGTCGATCTCGAGCAAATCGTCCGCGCTGAGCATGATGTCCGCCACCTTGGCCGAGTCGAGAACGTGCTCCACGCTGCGTGCGCCCGGAATTATGAACACGCTCGGCCCCTGGGCCAAAACCCAGGCAAGCACGGCGTTATGCGCCGAGACCCGGTGGCGGTGTGCGACCGCGGTGGCCGCCGGGTGGTCCGGCAGTTTCTTGTTGAGCCGGCCGCCGCCGACCGGGCTGTAGGCGATGAACGCGATGCCGTTCTCGCCGCAGTATTCAACGACGCCACCGTCCACTGCCTCGCGGAAGAAGGGGCTGAGTCGGTTCTGTACGCTCGCGACGGGAACGATCCCTTCGGCCGCACGAATCTGCGCCACAGACACGTTCGAGAGCCCGACCCTGTCGATCTTTCCCGCCTCACGGAGCTCCGCGATGGCGCCGACGCTGTCCTCGAACGGGACATCGGGGTCCGGCGCGTGGAGCTGGTACAGGTCAATCCTCTCCACGCTGAGCGCGGTCAGCGACGCATCGGCGGCGGCTCGCAGATGTTCGGGCCGGCCGTTCCGCGTCCAATTTCCGTCCGGCCTCTCGAGACCACCCTTCGTGGCGACGACAATCCGGTCCGAGTCACCAGGCCAGGCAGCCAGCGCTTTGGCGATCAGTCGTTCGTTGTGTCCGATGTCGTCGTGATCGAGGCAGTAGACGTCCGCCGTATCGATGAGTGTCATGCCCGAGTCGAGCGCCGCATGGATGACGCGAATCGCTTGCTCCTCGTCAGGGCGGCCCTGGATCGAGAGGGGCATCCCGCCCAGCCCGATAACGGACACGTCGGGACCGTTCTCTCCCAGTCGCCGCCCTTTCATTCGTGTCTCCTCTTCCCCGGTCCTTGGATCAGTATGCAACATCGAGTGCGCCGGCGACGAAGCGCATCAGGGGCCGTGCCGCCTTGAACATGACCTCGGCCCGATCGATGAAATCGGGCGCCGTGAACTCTTTCAGGGTCAGAGGCGAGTAGAGGATGAAGTCTTTTCGCTTGATGTCCTCGATGTGCGGATGCTCGGGGTCGAAGCCGCGCGGCGGTCGCTTGAGGCTGTCTCCGCTCAGGCCGTCCCAGGCCGCGGCCTGCTTCTTGTCGTCTCTGGCGCGAGTCCAGGCGCCGGGGTCTTCGATGATCGCCGTCCGGATGCCGGTCAGCGCTGCTGAATCCGGATGCCAGCAGCCTGCCGCGATTCCGGCGCGGTCGCCGTCCACGTGGATGTAGAAACGGGGCGCCGACTCTTTCGGGCCCGTTTCGTGGAAGAATCGCATCGCCATGTACGTGTTGTACGGCTTCTTGTCCTTGGAGAAACGCGTATCCCGGTAAATGCGGCTCAGCGACCCACCGGACTTCTTTGGCACGGCCTGAATGTGTTTCGAGATCTTGCCGAGGCGCGGCTGCATCGCGGTGACGAACTCTAGCATCGGAGTCTGCACCTCGCGCTCGAAGCGATCCTTGTTGGTGGTGAACCAGTCTTTGTTGTTGTTCTTCGACAGGTCACGGAAGAACTTCGGCAAATTGTTGTCGAACCGAACGGACATTGGTCAACTCCCGGTCTCGGGGGGCGCCTCCTCCGGAGGAGGCGGCGGGACTGGTATCGCAATCGGCGTCACGGGTGGCAGGAAATTCTTGAACGCTTCTCCATAGATGTCCCACACGGTGACGAAAAGAGCGGCAATGATGGGCCCAATGATGATGCCGACCGCCCCGAACATGAATAGCCCGCCGAGTGTGCTCAGGAGCACGAGCAGGTCGGACATCTTCGTGTCCCGGCCGACCAACCAGGGCCGCAGGAAGTTGTCCGCCAGACCCACAACGACCGCGCACCAGAGGAACAGTCCGATCGCTGCCCCGCCCCGGCCAATCGCAAACAGGTAGATCACCGCGGGGACCCAAACCAGGCCTGTCCCGATTCCAGGTATGATCGAGAGGACGGCCATGACCGTTCCCCAGAAGGCGGGTGACTGGATGCCGGCCACCCAGAACGCGAGCCCGGCAAGCCCTCCCTGTACGATCCCGATCACGAGCGTCCCTTTGATCGTCGCGCGGGTCACGGAGACGAAACGCTCGACCAGGAGGGTCTCGTCCTTCGGCGAGAGCGGCATGTAGTAGAGGATTCGGTCCAGTATCTGTCGGCCGCCAATCAGGAAAAAGAACATCGCGTACAGCATGATGAAGAGCTGCAGCAGGAAGTTCACCGTGCCCCGCGTCATTTGCGCCACGCTGTTCACGATGAAAGTACCCAGGGTTCCGGCCAGCTGGCCGACTCTGGCGGTGATTTGGTCCTGATACGGTTGGAGCCTGTCAAGAAGCGGAATGCGCTGCAGCAGCTTGTCGAGCTCGTCCGGCTGGCTCACCTGACGCTCGATCCACGGAGACACGTTCGAGCTGACCTGGATGGCCTCGGACGCGACGATTCCGAAAAACCCGATGAGCGGCACGACGATCACCAGAAGGACGATGAGGATCGTGGCGACGGCAGCCGGTACCGCCTTGTCCTTGAAGCGACGGCGGAGTCGACGGTATAGCGGGCCGGCCAGCGCACTGAACACGGCCGCCAGCAGCACGGAGATCAAGAAACGCCAGATCATCGTCAGGAAGACGAGCGAGATGAGGATGACGAGGAGGATGAGGAATGTCTTTTGGAAGCGTTCCTGAGGTGAGGCGAATTCGGCCATCGTCTGGATCTCCGGCTACAGGTTGGGCGCTACCTGAACGGCACGGACTACGCGAAACGCAGGCACATGATGGCGTGACCGGCCCCGGTTGGAAAATTTGGGGCCGGTCGTCCTTGAGTCCGGCGGTGCGGTGGCGGCTCTCCGCCCCTCTGTCGCGTCTACGAAGCCTTGGAATGCAACGCGAAGGCTGCTCCCTGTGGATCCATACACATGACGACCTTGTCGCCTCCCGGAACTTCCATCGGCCCGTTGACGATCTGACCGCCGTTCGCCTTCACGTCTTCGGCTCGCTTCTCCACATCGTCCACCGTGATGTAGAGGAGCCAGTGGGGCGGCGCCGGGACCTCGGCCGGTTTGTTGTACATGCCGCCGTAAGTTGCGTCGCCTTGGCCGTACATCTGGTAGGTGCCCATCTCGCCCATATCCATCGCCTCGGTCTTCTGCCACCCGAACAGCGCACTGTAGAAGTCCCAGGCGGCCTGCCAGTCGGACGTCATGAGCTCGTGCCAGGAGAACTCGCCCAAGTGCGCCTCCCGGTACGGCCCCATGTCCTGTTCGGGGGTGTAGGCGGCAAATACGGCGCCTTGCGGATCCTGGATCACGACCCAGCCACCGATGCCAGGGGCGTTCTCGGGACCGGCGAGCACGGTGGCACCGAGCTCGGTCGCCTGCTCTGCCGTCGCGAAGACGTCCGGCGTCGCGACGTATGGCATCCAGTGGGGCGGCGCCCCGGCTGCCGCCGCTTCTGGCGGCAGGGTCATGAGGCCGCCGACGGGTGACTCTCCGTTCATCCACAGCTCATAGGGCATCGTGGCCTCCGGCATCGGGGCTGCCCCCCAACCGGTGAGCGCGGCGTAGAACGGCTTGGCCGCCTCCGTATCAGCAGCCATCAGCTCATGCCAGACGAATCGACCGCGGGCTATGTTCGGCATGATCCTCCTCCATCCAAGGCGGGACTGGGTCGTGATCGGTTGCGCTCCAGCAACATAGGTCCTCGGGCGATAGGCCGAAATTGTAATCCCGGGTTCCATTGGAAAGAGGATTGACATGATACATAGTTTATTATATATATATTATTATTAATGATTATACGAGGTGTCTGTGGGAGATCCGTGAGAGACCGAAGGAGGAGGTTTTTTGGCGCGCAGTAGAGCGAATCTGAGTCTCGACATCATCCAGGACGCCGCGCGAGTCTTGAAGTGCATCGGCCATCCGGTGCGGCTCCGCATCATCGAACTGCTGGATGAGAAGGGCGAGTTGAACGTCGGCGCGATCTGCGGGGCGCTGGACCTCGAACAGGCTGTCGCGTCTCAGCACCTCACCCTGATGCGGGACCGCGGGATCCTCACCAGCCGGCGCGATGGCGTCAACGTCCACTACGGGATTGCCGATGAGAAAGTACCACAAGTCATCGAGTGTCTGCGGCGCTGTGATCGCTAACCGGGTCGTCGTCCGGTCGCCGTGGGGACTCCTGTGGGGGGTCGTCCTGTCGCTCGCGCTCCCGACCGCGGCGGTGGCCCAGGAGAATCCGGGACGGCTGATCACGATGAGAGAAGCGATCGATGAGGCCTTGAGTGGCAACGCCACACTCCGGGTCGCACGCGCCAACCAGGAGATCGCTGATGCCGAGGCGCGTGGAGCAGCCTCGCCGCTGTGGCCCTCGCTGGCCGTGGATGCCGGCTACACACGCTCCAACGATCCCGTCTTCGTGTTCGGCACCAAGCTGCGGCAGGGCACGTTCTCCGACTCCGATTTTTCCCTCGGTGAGCTCAACGATCCGGCTCCGATCAACGATTGGAGCACCGGTCTGGAGGTGCGCTGGGACGTGGTCGACCCGACTCGGTGGGCAACACGGAGTGCCGCTCGGCATCGGGCCGGGGCCGCGTCGTGGTCGACCGAGCGAAGCAGAGAGGCGACCATTCTGCGGACGGAGATCCTCTACTACGGGGCACAGGGAAGCGCCGCCCAGTTGGACGCGGCCGTCGCCGCCGAAACCGCGGCGCGCTCGGTGCGCGATCGTTTCGCTCGCCGCAGCGCGGAGGGCCTCCTCACCCAGGCGGACGTGTTGCAGGCCGAGGCGCAGCTGGAGTCGGCGCGAGCGCGACGCATCGACGCCGAGCGTCGCTCGGTGGACGCCCGGCAGCGGCTTGCATTGCACCTCGGCTGGGCCGCTTCCGAGCTCCCAGTCCCGGCCGACGTGCTGGAGGCGGTACCCCTGCCCGCGTCACGCGAGTCGGATCCAGCCGATCGGGCGGATCTCATTGCCCTTGCCGAGCAAGCCTCGGCGGCGAGGGAGGAGCGTAGAGGAGCGTCGCTCTCGTATCTGCCGTCACTTGGTGCTTTCGCCGGATTCAGGACCCACAGCGCCCGGTTTGCGGAATTCGAGGCCAACAACTGGACAGCAGGCATCGCACTGCGCTGGACGCTGTTTGATGGGTTCGGACGTCGCGCACGCCAACAGGCGGCCAGCGCTGCTGAGACAATCGCCGAGACGCGTTTCCAGCAGGCGCTTCGCGAAGCGAGGGCGGAGATCGACCGCGCAGAGCGGGGAGTGAGCAGTGCCGCTCAGGCGCTCGAAGCCACTCGCGCCTCCCTGCGTGCCGCAGAACGGGCGCGCCAGCTGATGCAGCGTCGATTTGAAGAGGGTCTCGCTACTCCCTCCGATGTTCTTCTCGCCGAAGCGCAGGCCGTGGCAACCAAAAGCCAAGCGATCGATGCGTTGCTCGAATACGACCGAACCGTAGCATTCCTTCGCTTCGCGAGATCACGATCACACCAGGAGAGCTCCTGATGAGGAGAGCCTTCAGCATATCGATGGGAGTCGCTGCCTTCGCGGTGGCGGCCTGCGGGGATGCGGAGCAGGACCATATCGCGCTCGCGCCGGTCGAAGTCGAGGTGTCGGCCTCAGCGGAAGGCCCGGCGATCGGCAGCTACCCGGCTACGGTCGTGTCCGAGCGATCGGCCGTCGTGTCCACCAGGACGGCGGGCAGCGTGGGCGCCGTACCGGTCGATGTGGGGAGCGTCGTGCCGACGGGCACGCCCCTGGTTCGGCTGGATGGCGCGGATGTGGAGGCCCGGGTCGCGAGCGCCGAGGCGTCGGCGACGCTGGCGCGTCAGTACTACCAGCGAATCGTCTCGCTGGAGCGGGATGGCGCCGCAACGGGCCAGGAGCTCGACGAGGCGACGCGAGGCGTGCAACAGGCGGAAGCGGCGGTCGCCGAGGCCGAAGCTCAGCGGCGCTACGTTATTCTGCGTGCGCCGTTCGCGGGGGTGGTGGTGGCTCGAATGGTCGATCCCGGCGACCTGGCCGCACCCGGGACGCCGCTGCTCCGGCTCTCCAGCCTGCAAGGGTTGGAGATCGAGGCGGATCTTCCGGCACAACTCAGCGGCGAGATCAAACCGGGAGATGTGGTAGAGGTCGTATCGCCCGATGGTGGATTGCGATCGACCGTCACCATCACGAAGGTCGTCCCCGCCCTCGAGGTGGGAAGCCAGCGCTTCCGGGTCGAGGCCCGATTCCCGGATACGGCACCGGCCCTCCTGCCCCTTCCGGGCACACTCGTACGGATGGAGTTCCCGCTTCCGGGCGACCCTATGGTGTGGATCCCCGCCGACGCCGTGGTACATCGCGGCCAGCTGCGGGGAGTTTTCACACTCGAGTCCGACTCGCTCCGCCTGCGCTGGATTCGACTGGGTGAGCAGCGACTGGACGCTGTCGAGGTGTTGACCGGGCTGCGTGCGGACGAGGCCGTGGTTCGGAGCCCGGGTCCGGAGCTGCTTGACGGCCAGCCGGTCTCGGCCGTCACCACCACGGACTGGACACCGGCGGGAGGGTGACCGTGAAAACCGGAGTCGCCGGACGTCTGGCCGACGCGTTTCTGACCTCAAAGCTGACGCCGCTCATCCTAGCGGGGGCGCTCGGCATCGGGCTGTACAGCGTCGCCACGATGCCGAGCGAGGAAGAGCCGCAGATC
>JBFILW010000102.1:0-9467 GCA_041612005.1 Gemmatimonadota bacterium | reverse complement strand
TACCGATGTGCCGTTTGTGCTCGCCAAAACGATCGCCCGTGCCGCATCGCGGCAAGCCATCGCCCGCGGGTTGAGTGCCGCCGGTGATGAGGGGGACGTGCTGGCCGGCGTGCTGGGCTTTCTGGCGGGGGTGGCCGGCGACGCGATGGAACGCGCCGACACGCGCTCCTGGAGCCTGCTCCCCGCTTCCCTGGGGATCGCCCGCCTGCGCCTCCCGGTCGGTGAGCACGCGATCGTCATCGAACCCGACAATTCCGGCCTCGTCCGCGGCTGTGACCTCGGCGCCGTCCGGGTGGAAGCCGGCCGCACCCCCATCCTCTCCTGTCGCGTCTGGAACTGACCCTTTAGGTTTTGCTGCTTCGTCCGATCCCTCGAACCGGGGACGGAGGGCCGGGTATAGGCCGAAACCTGACAGTCTCCCACTCAGCGCCGGGCTGGATGACAAACATCGAACGCGAGAAAGTCGGACCTCTGCCCATCTGGGGTTGGGCTCTGGTGGCGTCCGGCTTCGTGCTTGCGCTCTACGTGATCACCCTGGGGCCGTCGACCTCGTTCTGGGACACGTCCGAGTACATCGCCACCGCGTGGATCGTCGGAATCCCACACCCGCCGGGAAACGCCCTTTTCGTGATGGTGGGTCGAGCCTGGGCGATACTTCTAGGCTGGACGGGCCTCAGCGTCGCGGTGCGGATCAATCTGCTGGCCGCAGTCACGTCCGCCGCCACGGCCGGCTTCTGGTTCCTGGCCGTGGCCCGCATCTGGGCGCACTTCACCGAGAATCGCAGACAGCTCGTAATCGCCGCGGCGGTCAGCGTCCTGGTCTCGGCCACCGCGTTCACCGTGTGGAGCCAGTCGAACGTGAACGAGAAGGTCTACACTCTCTCGCTCCTCTTCGTCGCCGTGGTCACTTACCTCACGATGGTATGGGAGGACTTCTCGGACACGAAGACCGGCGATCGCCTTCTCATCCTGATCGCGTTCCTTCTCGGGCTCGGGGCCACCAACCATCAGATGTCGCTGCTGCCGCTTCCTGCCCTTGGGGTGTTCATCCTCTGGCACCGTTGGAGGGCTCTCCTCAACTGGAAGCTGCTGGCGGGTGGGTTGGCCTTCGCGATTATCGGTTTCTCGGTTCAGCTGCTCTTCGTACCGATTCGCTCGGCGCAGAACCCGGTGATCGATGAGGCGGATCCTCAGTGCGAGAGCATCCTCGATGCTGTCACCCCGACGCTGAACGCGTACCTGGATGACGACGGGAACCCGGTCCGCGGTGTGAAATGCCTGGCACTGGCCCAATCGATGAACCGCGAGCAGTACAAGAAGCCCGCGCTCTCGCAGCGCCAGTCGCCGCTCGGTGCGCAGTTTCGCATGTACTTCCAGTACTTCGACTGGCAATGGGCCCGGACGCTCCGCCCCGGTCCGCGGATCATGATCACGCTGCTTTTCTCCGCCCTCGCGCTGCTCGGACTCTACCGTCACTGGAAAGGTGACCGGGACAGCTTCGTCTACTTCGGAGTGCTGCTGCTCACGATGACGGTGGCACTCGTCTACTACCTGAACTTCAAGTACGGATACTCGCTCTACCCCGAGGTGCTGCCGCTAAACCGTCACGAAGTTCGCGAGCGCGACTACTTTTACCTGCTGAGTTTCAACGTGTGGGGGCTGTACGCGGGGATGGGGATCGCGACCCTGTGGCAGACCGTCTCGCAGCGTTCCGGCGGAACGCCGGCCGCGTACCGTCGTGCCGCGCCGCTCCTGGCGATCGCTTTTCTGCCGCTCGTGTTTAATTGGCAGCTGGCCGACCGTCGCGGCGACTACTCCGCGCGAGACTGGGCGTACAACATGCTCCAGTCGGTTGAGCCGTACGGGATCATATTCACCAACGGCGACAACGATACCTTCCCGCTCTGGTACTTGCAGGAGGTCGAAGGGATTCGGCGCGATGTGACGGTGATCGTGCATTCGTACCTCGGGACCAAATGGTACCCGAAGCAGCTGCGCGACCTGAGCACGCCATGCCTGCCCGGTGTCGATCCACTGGCGGATCCGACGGTGATCACGTGCCAGCGGCCCTTCGATGCCGAGAACGCCGTCCTCCCCTACCGGGATTGGAACGGCGTGCCGCCGCAGAGGAGCATCCTGCCTCTCGACAACGAGCAGATAGACCGATTGCCCATGTACGCGATCGTGGACGCCGACACGACGGTCGGATTCGGTGGTGCGATCGAGGGATTCCTGCCCGCGCGCACAGTGATCACGCACCCGGACATCCTGACGCTGTACATCATTCGGAACTCGCTCGGTGACCGGCCGGTCTACTTTGCCAGCACCGCGCCGCCGGTGTACCAGATCTGGAACCTCCAGCCACACATGATTCGGCAGGGACTCGCGCACAAACTGGCCGAACAACTCATCGAGTCGACCGCCGATACCGTGCCGCTCCGGGAGGAGTTCGATGTAGTCTGGATCGACCGGCTGCGCTCGCAGCAGCTGCTGTGGGATGTGTACCAGATCGACTACCTGACCGAATGGGACTTCTGGCGCGAGCCGTCGACGCGCTCGAGCATCCCCACTCAGTACTACCTGGCGTACTTCGCGCTCGCCGAGGCGGAGCGGCTGCGCGGCAACGTGGAAAGCGCGGAGGCCAGCTACGCGCGCGCTGAGGAGCTCCTCGAGCTCAGCAACGTGGATCTGCGCTAGTTGCGCGTGACGAGGGTCTCCGCGGTGCCGTAGAAAGAGATTGGCTCCGGCAGGACTGCGCCGCTGACGACGGCCTCGAAGTCGGAGGCGCTCGAGGTGCCGAGAAGCACGCCTCTGGTGACGTCGAAGCGCAGGTTCGAAACGACGTCGCTGGTCAGTTCGAGCTCCATCTGACCATCGGCGCCGCCGGCGGGCTCGAAGACGACGAGTCCCTCGACCATGAGGTGAGCGATCGTCGAACCGCCCTCCTCCGAGAGTCTCTCCAGCGTAATCGTGTTCACGGTCACCATCTCACCTGCGACCGGAAGGCCGAGCGGCACTCCATCCGAGCGCAGCGTGTCTGTCCACGTATCGCCCACACTGACCGGGCCGGCCGGCAGGGGCAAAGACCCGAACTGCGAGAGGCTGGACGCAATGCCCGCGCCGGCCTCGCCCAACCCCTCCGGCGCCACAAAATCCACCGCCTCGCCCCTCATCGTGATGATCTGGGTGAACTCCTTGCCCTCCAACATGCTCAGATTTGGACTCTGCGCGCCGTTTGCCCCGATAATCTCGAAGGCCGGCTCGATGACACTGAGCGCGAGATACAGCGTATCGGCTCTCACCTCCGCGACACGCGACTGCAGCGTCATGGTGCTGTGCATGGTTGTTTCGCCACCATACTGGTCCGGCAGGAGAAGACTCTGGCTGAGGTCGACCGAGTAGCTGGCCGTCTCTCCCTCCGAGCCCTTCAGGCGCAGCTCCACTTGCTGGGCGTTCGCCGCCGGAGCAATGGCCACGATAGTGGTGAGACCCGCCACAATCGCCAGCCCGAGCGTATTACTTCGTCTCATGTAAGCCTCGAGTGAGTGAGTACGGTATCAGGCCGGTCCCGTCCGGCCTCTGCTTCGATGTCGGCCTGTCTACCCCTCAGGCGCCGGTGAGAGCCCCGGAAGACCGAAGCTCGGCGGCCGATCCAGGGGACTCCGCTTCCCGGTCCTGCAGCGAGCGCACGGAGAGCTGCCGGCTACGCAAGGCGATGATCGCGTCGGCAGCTGCGGACGCCGCCGAGAGAGTGGTGGTGTAGGGGATACGCTGCGCGATGGCCGCGCGCCGGATCATGTAGTCGTCGTATTGGGCGTGCTTGCCGAGCGGAGTGTTGATGAGCAGCTGGAGCTCGCCCGACACGAGGAGGTCGATGATATTGGGCCGTCCCTCGTGCACCTTGAGCACGAGCTCGCAGGGGATGCCACGCGCCCGCAGGTACCGTGTCGTTCCCTCGGTGGCGCGGATCTCGAACCCAAGCTCGTGGAAGCGTCGCGCGATCGGCGTCACGTTCGGCTTGTCTCGATCGTGCACTGTGACAACCAGCGTACCCTCCAGCGGCAGCTTCTCGCCGGCTGCTTCCTGTGCCTTGGCGAAAGCGAGACCGAAACTGTCGGACCGGCCCATCACCTCGCCTGTCGAACGCATCTCGGGTCCGAGCTGGGGGTCCGCCTCCGGGAACTTGTTGAACGGAAAGACGGCCTCCTTGACCGCCATCTCGTGGTGCACGCTCTCGTCCGGCAGATCCATCTCGGCCAGAGGCGTGCCGCCCAGCACCCGTGCCGCGACCCGCGCCAGCGGGACTCCGGTTGCCTTGCCGACAAAGGGGACGGTCCTCGAGCCGCGCGGGTTGACCTCCAGCACGTACACGCGCCCGGCATGCACCGCGTATTGGACGTTGATGAGGCCCCGGACATCCAGCGCACGGGCAAAGGCGCGGGTGTGGTCCTTCATCGCCGCGACGTCTTCGTCGCGCAGCAGGTACGGCGGCAGTACGCAGGCCGAGTCCCCGGAATGAATGCCGGCCTCTTCGATGTGCTGCATCACACCGCCGATGTAGACATCGTGGCCGTCCGCTACCGCGTCCACGTCCGCCTCGAACGCATCCTCGAGGAAGCGGTCGAGGAGCACCGGGTGGCCGGGGGAGGCGCGCACGGCCTTGGCGAAGTACTCGCGTAGCGTCGCCTCGTCGTACACGATCTCCATCGCCCGCCCTCCGAGCACATAGCTTGGCCGCACGAGGATCGGGTAGCCGATTCCGGTCGCCACCTCCACCGCCTCTTCGAGGCTGGTCGCCGAGCCCGCCTCCGGAGTGGCGATCTCCAACGACTGGCAGAGCGCCTCGAAGCGCCGCCGATCCTCGGCTTCGTCGATCGCGTCCACGCCGGTTCCCAGAATCGGCACGCCCAGTCGCTCTAGACGACGAGCCAGGCCGAGCGGAGTCTGGCCGCCGAACTGCACGATCACGCCCTCCGGCCGTTCGTGCTCCACGATCTCCAGCACATCCTCGAGAGTCAGCGGCTCGAAGTAGAGCTTGTCGGAGATGTCGAAGTCGGTGGAGACGGTCTCCGGATTCGAGTTGACCATGATCGTCTCGAAGCCGTCTTCGCGGAGCGCGAGAGCGGCCGACACACAGCAGTAATCGAACTCGATCCCCTGCCCGATCCGGTTCGGCCCGCTGCCCAGGATCATCACGGTCCGTCGGTCGGAGCGTTCCGACTCGTTTTCGTCCTCGTACGTCGAGTAGAGATACGGCGTCGCGGCCGGGAACTCGCCCGCGCACGTGTCCACCGTCTTGAACACGGGTCGGATGCCGAAATTGTGCCGCTGGACGCGAATTTCTGATTCGTCGCACCCGCGCAGGCTCGCCAGTTCGGCGTCACCGAAGCCAAGCCGCTTCATGGCGCGCAGGGACGACTCGTCCACCACGTCCAGCCGCGCGAACTCGGCCGCGGCCCCGTGCAGGCGTTCGAGCTGGTCCAGGAACCAGGGGTCGATGGCGGTCACCGCATTGATGTCCGCCCAGGTCATGCCGGCATCGAACGCGCGATAGATCTGGAACGGCCGCTCGGGAGTCGGAGTCCGTAGCGCCGACCGCACCGTTTCCATGGACTCGTCACCCAGGAGGTCATCGCTCGGCTGGTCGCCCGGCTGCCACCCGGCCCTGCCGTTCTCGAGCGCCCGGAAGCCCTTGAGCCACGCCTGGCCGAACGTGCGGCCGATTGCCATCACCTCGCCGACGGCCTTCATCTGCACGCCTAGGGTGGGATCCACCTTGGGGAACTTCTCGAACGCGAAGCGAGGCACCTTGACTACGACGTAATCCAACACCGGCTCGAAGCAGGACGGGGTCACGCGCGTGATCGCGTTCTCGATCTCATCCAGGCGGTAGCCGACGGCGAGCTTGGCGCCGATCCGGGCGATCGGGAAGCCCGTCGCCTTGGAAGCCAGCGCCGAGCTGCGCGAGACACGCGGGTTCATCTCGATCACCAGCATCTCGCTGCTCTCCGGGTCGAGAGCGAACTGGATGTTGCAGCCTCCCGCCTCGACGCCGATCTCGCGGATGATGGCGATCGAGGCGTCCCGCATCTCCTGGTACTCGACATCCGAGAGTGTCATGGCCGGGGCCACCGTGATCGAATCGCCCGTGTGAACGCCCATCGGATCGAAGTTCTCGATCGAGCAAACGATCACGACGTTGTCGGCGCCATCCCGCATGACCTCGAGCTCGAACTCCTTCCAACCGATGACGCTCCGGTCGATCAGAACCTCGCCGATCGGTGACTGGGCGATACCGTTCTGAACGAGGGCATCGAACTCCTGCGCGTTGTAGGCGATCGAACCGCCCGTGCCGCCGAGCGTGAAGGAGGGACGGATGATGGCGGGGAACCCGACATCCTCGACGATCGTCTTTGCCTCCTCGAGATTCTTGGCGAAGCCGCCGTGCGGCACGGCGAGCCCGATCCGGTCCATGGCCGCGGCGAACTCTTCCCGATCTTCGGCCGTCCGGATCGCCCGGATGTCAGCTCCGATGAGCTCGACGTCGTATTTGTCGAGGACGCCGTTCTCGTGGAGCGACATCGCCGTGTTGAGCGCCGTCTGGCCGCCCATGGTGGGGAGGAGTGCGTCCGGGCGCTCCTTCTCGATTACCCGCTCCACCCAGGCCGGCGTGAGGGGTTCGATATAGGTGGCGTCGGCGATGTCCGGGTCGGTCATTATGGTCGCCGGGTTGGAGTTCACCAGGATCACCCGGTAGCCCTCCTCCCGCAGCGCACGACAGGCCTGCGTGCCCGAATAGTCGAACTCGCAGGCCTGGCCGATGATGATCGGCCCGGAGCCGATCAGCAGAATGGACTGGATATCATCTCGTCTGGGCATCGCGCTCCCAACATGCGGGCAATGCCCGTGCCGTCAAGGGGAGAAGCGGCAGAGGCCGCTTCTCCGGCGGGTTCTAGCTGAATGCCTGCGCCATCAGTCCAGCAGGACCAACTCGACGCGCCGGTTCTGAGCCCGCCCTTCATTGGTCCCATTGTCCGCTACTGGCTTCGACTCGCCAAAGCCGGCCGACTCGAGCCGGCTCCCGTCGATGTCGTACTCCTCGACCAGGAAGCCCATCACGGCAGCGGCCCGGCGGTCTGAGAGCTCCATGTTGTAATCGTCGGCGCCCTGGCTATCCGTGTGCCCTTCGATGGCGATGCGGAGATCCTCGTGCTTCCGGAGCATCTCGCCGATCTCAGTGAGCGTAGGGGTGGACTCGGGCCGGATCACGTCGCTGTCCACATCGAAATAGATGCCCTGCGTGGCGACACGGCCCTCCTCGACCAGCTTGTCGTAAAGATCCGCGCCACCCGCCGCGATCCGTATGGGACCGACGAACATCGGGTTCTTGTCCGTCGCATCGGCGATCACGAAGAACACCTTGGTGGAGCGACCCAAATCGACCCGCGGGATGTTGGCGACTCGCTTTTCGTCCAGGTAGACCTTGACGTGCTCGCCATCCGCCATGACCCGAAGTGTCGGCGTCCCTTCCGTGATCACGCCCTGGACTCTGGTCATCGAGGTCGGCTCGTCCTTGTCGAGGTCCTCGATGCCCGTGTATCGCTCATCGATCAGCACGTGGGGGGTCTTGTACCAGCCCACGGCTCGTGGCCGCACCTGTTTACCTTCGTCAAGGAACAGCACCCGCATCCATTGATTACCGTGTTTCCAGTGGACCGGGAACTCGAGCGTGAAGCGATCGGGCAGCATCTCGGACAGCTCAACGGCGAAGGCGGAACCGGATGTGGCTCGAAGCCAGCGTATATCCTCCCACTCCACGATCTCCATGTTGCCGTTCAGGAACTCCAGGCGCGCGGGAAAATCGCCTATCTTTACGTCAATGAAGTCCTCGGCGAACAGGACGCGGTCACCCGGAACGAAATCGTAATTGGCCCAGACGCCCGAGCCCGGTCCGGGTTCGGCGGGTTCCGCGGGCTCTTCAGGCTGCCCCCCCGCGGCCCTGGCGGCCTCCTCGCGATCCGTGACCGGCTTGCCGTCGTCGTCCGTGATCACCCGGCCCTCAGAGTCGGTGAATACGACCGTATCGCCCTCGTCCTCGGCCTCCTCGATGCACTCCAAATCCTCGAAGGCACAGGCGACGGCCTCGGCGGCCATCCGTTCGACCTGTCGCTCCGCCTCGTTTTCGGCACCTCGCTGGGCCGCCTTCTTCAACTTGCCCAGCTGGGCCTCGGCCGGGGTGGCCGCGAAGAGCAAAACGACACCGAAGGTGATGAAAGCGCTCAGGGTGGGACGGATCTTCATGCCTGCCTCCTGGTGCGAACGGTTCTGCGGGACGACGACCCGACAAGATACTGCGGCCCTGTCGGCCCGGCATGTAGCGAAGTCCGGAGTTGGAGGCCCGACGCCGCTGCTGATCAAGGGCAGGGCTACCGGGTCAGCGGCCCTCCGCAGCCATCATCGAATCGCGCCGGGCGCGGAACTCGTTGCCCTCGCGCCAGTTCGGGTAGGTGCCCTCGTTGGCGATCCGGTGGCCGATCATGAAAAAGAGCTGCAGGTCCTGCACGGCACCGCCGAGGTCCCACTCTGGATCGTACTCATCGCTTGGCTGGTGATAGCGCTCAGCCGTGTACTCCTCACGCTGGGCCATGCCCCACTCGGGGCCGTGCTCGATGTTGTCGAGACCCGGGTCCGTGTACAACGACGGCACGCCCTTCTTGGCGAAGGAGAACTGATCCGAGCGGTAGAAAAAGCCCTTCTCGGGCTCGGCGTCGGGCTGCACGACCCGGTCCTGGCGCTCGGCCGCGGCGACGACGTAGTCGTCGAGCTCCGAGTTGCCATAACCGACCACGGTAATGTCATTCGTCGGGCCGTAGATGTTGAGCCCGTCCATGTTGATGACCGCCACGGTCCGTGCGAGCGAGTGCACGGGGTTGGCCGCGTAGAACTTGGAGCCGAGCAGCCCCTGCTCCTCGGCCGTCACACCCATCAGGAGGATCGATCGCTTCGGGGGCTCGGGCGCGGCGGTGAACGCCTTCGCGATCTCCAGCAGGCCGGCCGTACCGGTCGCGTTGTCGTACGCGCCGTTGTAGATCTGGTCGCCCTCGATCGACGGATCGCGGCCCAGGTGGTCCCAGTGCGCCACGTACATCACGTATTCATCGGGTGCCTCGCTCCCCGGCAGCATGGCCAAGATGTTGCTGGACACGGAGCGCTCGATCGTGTTCTCGATCGACACCGCGGCAGTGAGGCCGAGCGGCACCGGGCTGAAGCCGGGCGCGGAAGCACTCGCCGCCAGCTCGTCGAAGTCGAGTCCGGCTCGCTCGAATATCGCGCGCGCCACGTCGGTCGAGATCCAGCCCTCGACGTCGGCCAGCTGGGCGTCGGCGCTCTGGTCGAGCGCAAATTGAGGCCCTGACCAGCCACGCTCGACCACGCCCCACGGGTACCCTGCCGGGCCGGTGTCATGG
>JBFILW010000101.1:0-9483 GCA_041612005.1 Gemmatimonadota bacterium | reverse complement strand
GGGGGCCGGGCTGGGCCGCACCGCGACTGGCTCCGCCAGGTTCGCCTCGGCGATGTGCAGTCCAACGGTCGGCGGGCCAGACTGCTCCAAGGGGCGGTCGTGACCAATGCGCCCTTCGTCCGCTCGTCCGAGTTCGAGGTCGAACAGCTCGTCGGCCGAATCCCGCCGGGCTGGGAGGTGGAGCTCTACCACCGGAGCCGGCTCGCAGGGTACGGCGAGGCGGACGGCCTCGGCACCTTCGGCGTGCCGTTCCAGCTCCGCTACGGGCAAAATCCGTTCGAGCTCGTCCTCTATGGCCCGGGCGGCGAAGTGGTGCGCCAGAAGCGCACGATCCGCGTCCCGTTCAGCCGCCTCCCCCGTGGACAGTTCGAGTACGCGGTCGCCGGGGGACGGTGCCGACTCGATCCCTGCGATGGCTTGCTCAGCCTCGACCTCCGCTATGGCGTGTCCAGCCGTGTGACGGTGCAGGGCGGATACGACGCGATGTTTCGCGACGCCCGGGGCGGGTTGTGGCAACCGTACGCCATCGTGTCCGCCGCCGTGCTTCCGTCGCTGAGTCTCACGGGCGAGGCGGTGCTCAACGGCCAGCTCGGGGGCTCGCTGGCTCTGGAGCCCACGCCGGACCTGCGGCTCGATATGCGTCACACGCGAATCGCCGAAACGGCGCGCGAGTATGGCGGAATCCTTGGCGAGGACCAGCGAACCGAGGCGTCCCTCTTCTGGCGGCCGGGTGCTCTGGGAGGATCGCTGTTTTTTCAGTTTGCGGGGTTGCGAGCGACCGGGCCTGGTATTCGACGGAGCCGGGCGCAGGTCGCCGCGACCGCGCGGCTCGGCGCGGCGCGGTATTCGATGGGCCTGCGGCGTGACGTCATCGGCAGCGACACCATCGCCGGCCGCGATCGGTTCGCGGTCGACTTGAGTGCCGACGCAGTGTTGTCCGGACCGGTTCCATGGCTGCAGAGCGTGACCGCGCGGGGGGCCGTGAGCGTCCAGCCTACCGGCGGGTTCGACGCGGTGAGCGCCACGCTTGGACGGCAAATCCGCAGCTGGGTCCGTGCCGATGTCGGACTAGGATGGTTTCGCTTCGGGGGCTACAGCCTCGACATCGGTTTCAGCACGGTTCTCCCGGGGCCACGCATCGGAACGCGGAACAGGTTCAGCTCGGAGACGGGTGCGCGCGGTCTCATGTTCGCGAATGGATCGGTGATCTGGGATCCCGACTCTCGGTTGCTGCGCTGGAGCGATGGTGGCGATCTGGGACGCGCCGGCATCAACGGCGTGCTCTTTCTGGATGAGAACGCCAACGGCGTGCGGGACATGGATGAGCCCGGGTTGGCGGGCGTCCCGGTGTACGTGGGGGGGTGGTACGACATCACCGACGCGGACGGGAAGTTCGCGGCGTGGGATCTGTTTCCCTTCGAGGCGGTGTCGATCGAAGTGGATTCGCTCGCGCTCGAGGATCCGCGCCTCGTGCTCCCCGCGGCGAGGATCCGTGTCAGACCGACTCCCAACAGTTTCTTGTCGATCGACGTGCCGGTGATCATGGGTGCGGAGATCAGCGGCTATGTGGTGTTGCGCGGTGAGGGACTGCCCGGCGTGCCGGTGGTCCTTCGTGAGCTCTCCACGGGACGCGAGATCCTGTTCTTGACCTACGGCGATGGCGGGTTCTACAAGATCGGCGTGCTGCCGGGAGAATACGAAGTGACGCTTCCGGATGCCGTGCTGCAACGCTTGGACGTCACGGTGCCTCCGCTTCACATCTTCGTGCCGCCCGGAAGCGCGGGAAAGCAGGTGGACGAACTGATCCTGCAACTCGAGCCCCGAGGGTCATAGGCGATGCTCTCGAGGGTCGGGCTTCACCCACGTGCACGGGCCGTGATCGGAGAGCGCTCGCTCATGCGGTTACCGAGGAGCTGACGGCGTGCCCATCCAGGGAAGTCTGGACGAAGTCTCACTGGCCGACGTGCTTCAATTGCTGTCGCTGGGGAGAAAGAGTGGGCGCCTATCCCTCGACGACGGTCTGATGCAGGGGCACATCTACCTGAATGCCGGTCGCATTTGCTACGCGAGTGTCGTCAATCGGCGTGACCAGCTGGGCGACATTCTCGTCAAGGCCGGGAAGATCACGCGACGTCAGCTGGAGGATGCGACCGAGCGTCAGACCCAGGACCGCAAGAAGAAGTTGGGAGAGATCCTCGTAGGATCGGGCAGCGTCGCCCGTGCGGATCTCGATCGGTTCGTGCGTGCCCAAGTCCAGGAAGCCGTGGCGTTCATGTTCACCTGGAATCGAGGCTCGTTCAAATACGAGAGCCGCGTGCGGCCACAGGACGGAGACTTTCTCGTCTCGCTCGATGCCGGTGCGCTCCTTCTCGAAGCGGCCAGGCGCGTGGATGAATGGAGCATCCTGAAAAGGAAGATCCCCTCGTTCGACATGGTCTTCCGAATCGACGAGGCCCGGATCGGCGCCGACGTCAGTCTCACCGAACAGCAGAAGCGGATCCTCCCCCTGCTCGACGGTTCCCGGGACGTGGCGGCGGTGGTCGAGACGACTGGGCTGGTCGAGTTCGAGGTCGCGAAGGCTCTCTACGGATTAATCACGGCCGGATTTGCCCACTTGGTGGAGCGTCGCGCCGTGATGCGGCACCTCAGCCATCGGGAGTTCCTAGCCTACCTCGTTCGCGAAGCTGAGTTCGCGGACTCCCGTTTGCGGCGAAAGGCCGCGCGTCACCTCGCAGAGTGCTCGCTCTGCTCGACGCGTCTCAAGAGGATTCACCGGCAGACGGGGGAGGTGCGACTGGTTGAGAAGGAGGGACCGGCTGTTCAGGTCGTGAAGGATAGGAGACGGGCCCGCGGGTCCTCGGCTACGCCGCGCATCGCATCCGAAGGGAGACTGTCGGGAGAGCGGCGCTCTGGTTCGGACCGTCGACACGGGGAACGCCGATGGGGCGATCGCCGACTGGCGGCGCGGCCGGGACTGTCAGCCGCTTGGCCCTCGGAGCAACGCGGTGGAGAAGACCGACGGACGGGAGATCGCCGCATGTTCGCACGGCGTTCCGCCGACAGGGAGCGACCCCGGCGCGTCGCGACCCGACGGCCGTCGCCGGATGCGACCGCAACGCCGAAGGTGGGACCAAAGGCCGCCCCGCCCGCGGCGAAGGGGTTCGGCCGTCCTGCGGGCCATCGATCGGGGCGCCGCAGCTCGAACATCGAGTGGCTCGTCACTCCTGACGCTGCGCTCGAGTTGCTGCGCCAGCGGCTTCCCAAAACACCACCGGCGCCGGCGCGCGAGCCCGTAGAGGCATCCCCGGCGAAGCGTCCGGAACGCTCCGCCGCGGCAAGCGAGCCGACGGACAAGCCGAAGGCGAGCGGGCCGTCGACGCCGACCGCTGGCTCGACCACGGCGAAGCGCGCGAACCGAGCGAAGCGGGCGCCGGTGCCCGGACCCAAGCCGGCTCGAGGAGAGAGCGGTCAGCGACCCAAGGTGCTCGTCGAGGACGTTGCGGAACCGAAGAAGAAGCCGCCCGACAAGATCGTGGGTGACACGGTCGTGTCGGTGAAGCCAGTCACCGTACCGCCTGGCGCAATGGTGCCGCCGGCTCGAGCTTCGGGTGTTCCCACTCGCCCGCCGTTGCTCCTGGTTGCCGCCGCATTGGTAGCTGCCGCTGGTCTCGGATGGTTCACCGGGTTCTTCGTGGGACGTGGAACCGAAGCGGGATCGGAGGCGGCGCCGATGGCAGCTGTCGTCGTGGGCTCCCCCGAAGCGCCGTTTGGGCCTGCGACCGCCGTGGTTTCAGACTCGGGTGCTCGCGCACCCGCGGCACGGCCGGTGGTCAATGATGTTCCCGGTCCTCTCCCCAGCGAGAAGAGTCCCGTTGGCGTTGCGACCTCTGAATCCGATCCGCCTGCTGCTCGAGTGGAGCCCGAGACGAGCGCACCGGCTGAGATCGAAATGTCCGCGCCGCGGTCTGCTCGCAGTGCGGTGGGCTCACCGGCTCCTCGATCTCGGGAATCGGGCGCCGTCGCGAGAACATCGGCTGCCGCTCCGCCACCAATGGTCGTCGCTCCGTCACGTCCAGACCCTGCGCCGACGGTGGCGACCATTCGGGGCGTGGTACGTGATGCTCGAACAGGGCTACCCCTCGCTGGCGCGAGGGTGGTGATCCCTGGTGGAGGCGCCGCCACGCGGACGAATGCCGTTGGAGTCTACGAGTTCCGTGAGGTAGCGGCCGGGCCCACAACCGTGGAGGCGGAGGTCGACGGGTACCGTCCCGGGAGTGTCGAGGCCGTGGTCATTGCGGGCGCCGCCGTGGAGCTGGATGTGGCCCTCCGATGGTCGGCGGTGGCCCTGGAACCGGACACCGCACTCGCCGGTCAGTGGCTCGCGTCCGACCGTGCAGAAGCGGCGATCATCCTCGGTCAGCCGATCGCCGTGATCCCAGGCCTCTGGATCGAGAGTATCGCCAAGCCGGTCGAGTCGTCCCGGCCCAAGGTTCGCGTCGCTCACATCTCGGCGTCGGGCGAGCGGATCGTGTTGATCCAGTCGCGATCGGGCGCCTTCGTCCGCGGCGGTCCGGCACGGGTGACGGCGCTGCGCATCATGCCTCCGTCCGAGGCGTACCCCATCACAACGGGCACGGCCAGCTTTGGGCGATTGCTCGTCACCGCTCAGACCGCCATGTCGGCGGATTCGCTGCGCATCCTGCTCAGGCAGCTCGGCGAATTCTCCGATGACGCACAGGGCGCCGGCACTCCCTAGCTCTCCCGCTCTCTAGTCGCTCATGGGAGCCCGCTCGCTACGCGTCGCGGGATCACGTGCGCGAGGTTCCCGCGACGAGGGATCATTCCGGTGCTCACCGATACCGCGCTGTCTCTGGGTCCCGTCACCCTCTTCTACAATCGAGAGCCGGAGATGAGGATGTGTCCCATCTGCCGCCCCGTCGAGCGGGAAGGTCTAGCCGGCGATCGGTGGGGTGTGACGCGGATCGAAACGCCGGGCCTCCACCGCCTGTCCTCTTTCTAGAGTGGGGTGGGAAACCGGAATGCCCAGCGGGTCTGCTCGGCACACCGGATCTTCACGCGGCCTTCACCCTTCCTCGTGTGCGGAATCATCAAGATGAGGTACTGACATACGACAAACCGGAGATGGGACGAGATGACGTGTGCAAGGCAATGGTCCCTCCGAGCCATTCTCGTCAGCGCCACGGTGCTGAGTACCGTGGCCTGCGCCGGCATGAGAGTGGACACCGACTACGATCCTCAAGCATCCTTCACCGCCCTTCGAGCATACGGCTGGCTCGATTCGGCGGAAATCACGGAAGAGCTTGCGGCGATCAGCCCGTTTCTCGAGCGCCGCATACGGCGGGCCGTGGACCTGACCCTGGAAGAGCGGGGCTTTCTCAACCAGTCCGGCGGTGACGTCGACTTCCTGATCACCGCTTTCGTGGTCGCGCCGGAGGGCTCGGAGGTAGCACGCTGTCGGGGCCGGGGGGTTGCCTGTGGCGCCCCTGCGGTTTCCTTGCAGCTCGGATTCGGCTACCCCTACGGCTACGGACTCCGCTACCCGTGGTATGGGTTCGGGTATCCGTATCGAATGTACCCGTGGGGTTACGCACACGCGTATCGTATTGGGTTCGGTTACACCTGGCTGCCGCTCTACGAGCGGCCGAGCGGACGGCTGCCCGGGACCCTGGTGCTCGACGTCTTCAATGCCGCGAATGGTGAGCTCATTTGGAGGGGTTGGGCAGAAGGGGCGTTGATGGATCTCCCGCGGACCGAGGAGACGCAGCAATATCTGAACGAAACTGTGGCGAGGATTCTCGCGGAGTTTCCGCCCTCGTCCTCGTAGATGGTTCTTCGATCGCGAACACTTCCTACCCCCCGGCTGTCCTATTCGTTGGAGACTGACGCGACCCGGTTCAGGCGCGTCATGAGGAATTGGACAATTAAAGGTAGAGGAAAGTGAATCATGAAACGTGCATTGACTCTAACTCTCGCCCTCCTGTTCGTTGGCGTGAGCGGGGCGGTGGGGCAGGCGCCTGACCGAGATGCGCCACGTGGCCCTGGCTCGAGAGGTCCGGCCTTTATGGGTCGTGGCCTTGGCGATCTCCAGCGTTACAATCCTGGGATCGTCTTGCGGCATCAGGCCGAGTTGAGCCTCTCGGAAGCACAGGTCGAACAGCTCACGCGTCTCAACACGGAAGCTGTGACGTCGCGGGAGCAAGGCAGGATCGCATTCGAGAGCCAACGCGCACAGTTGGCCGAAGCACTGGCATCCTCGGAGCCGGATATGCGGGCCGCCCGAGCACACTTCGACTCGGCGCAAGCCGCAATGAGCAACCTCCAGTGGGCGGGGATCGGTACAGCGCTCCAAGCGCGAGCGGTGCTGACTGAAGAACAGCAGCTCACTGTGCGGGAGTTGAGAGCAGGGTCTGCACGTGGACGGCCTGGCCGTGCTCGGCGACCGCGCAGGTAGGACCGTGTCCGAGATGTGTTCCTTCAACCCTTATATGGAGCGCGCTATGAAAACCTCGAAGGGCACGGTCGCGCTGTCAGCGGTCGTCATCATGCTGGCCGGCTGTGACGTCGCCAACGATCCCAGTGCCAACGATAGGCTGGACTTCGATGCCGCAGTGGTGGCCGCCGACGGTGCGTTGGAGGACCTGGAGATGATGCACGGGCCTAGACTCGGCCTGAGCCACGTGGTGTTCCCCGGCCTGATCGGTAACCGACCCGATTGCCCGATGACCCAGGACGTCTTCATGTGTGATCCGATCGAGCGGGAGGGGATCACCTACACCCGCACGATCACGTACTTGGACGCGTCCGGCAATCCGCAAAGCGAATTCGACGCAGCCACCACGGCCTCGATCCACTATGACATCTCGGTACAGGGAGAGCGCGGTCGCGACGGTTGGGTGGCAAGCATCAGTCGCAGTCGCGACCTCACAGTCACGGGACTGCTTGACGGCGCCGGAGTGGTCACCTGGAACGGAACCGGCTCCGGCGACATAGAACGCAGCCGCCATTTCGACGGCGGTGAAGAACGCACCTATATGGTCGTCTCGAGCGGTCAGATCGTCGATGTGGTGATCCCCTACCCGCGCACCGACGACGGCTGGCCGGTTTCCGGCACGATCACACGGTCGATGACGATCACGCGAACCTCGGCGGACGGCACGGAGAGCCGTGAGCGGGTCGTCTCGATCGAATTCAATGGAACGCAGACGGTTCCGGTGACAGTGGACGGCGAGACGTTCACGATCGACTTGAGCCAACGTCGATTCGGACCGCGACACTTGCGTGGTGGACACAAGCGGGGGCGGTGAGTCAGGAGTGAGCTGAGAGGCTCCGGAAGGGAGTGACGTGAGGTGACGAACTCGGCGCCTCCCGCTCCCTTCCGGTTGTTGTTGAATGCCACCGGTAGCCGGCTGGATTACACTTCAGTCGGCGAGCGACGTCTCCGAGTTACACGCGACCCTAAACGCGTTACGTTGGACAACGATCCTTCATGGCCACGCGAAAGAAGAGCGAAGAACCCTGACACCGATCTGCCGGGCCAGGGCTATCTCCGGACACCGAACGATTCCGGGGACCTGGTTGTCTCTACATAGGGAGCCATGGCGCCGGGCGAACCCGTAACGGACGCGTCCCTGGTCCAACAGGCACGACACGGAGATGCCGCCGCCTTCGAGATGCTCGTGCGCCGGCACTATCGTGCGGCCTACGCCGTCGCCCTGGGCGTCTCGGGCAACGGCATGGACGCCGAGGACGTCTGCCAGGATGCGTTCGTGAAAGCGCTGCGGCGCCTCGACGATTGCCGGAATCCCGAGCGCTTCGCAGCCTGGCTGCTCAGGATCGTCCGGAACCGGGCGCATAACTTTCGCGACTACCGGCGGATTCGAGCCGGCGTGCCGCTGGACGACGTCAATGTGTCCAGCCCCTCCGATGCTGGACGCGACGTGATCCGATCTGAGCTTCGAGCGAAGCTTCAGGCCGCCATCGCCGAGCTACCCCCGAGAGAGCGGGAGGTGGTGCTACTCCACGACCTCGAGGGTTGGCGGCACCGAGCGATCGCCGAATCGCTCGATATTTCGGAGGGGCGATCACGTCAGCACCTGTTTCAAGCCCGTAGGAAGCTACGGGAGCTGTTGGGATCAGAACTACTGAAGGAGTACCTGCATGACTGAAGAGCCAATCGATCTCGGCCCGTTGGATCCGACGGCGGACGCCGCGCGGTTCGACGCGACCGTGGCTGCCGTCATGCGTGACGCCGCGCTCGAGCTACGTCGGCGACGGCTCGGATGGACGGCCATGGGGCAGCTAGATCGCTGGCGACGGCCCATGCTGGCCGCGGCCGCGGTGATGGTCCTCGTGTCCGGAGCTGTGCTCTGGCAGACCCGCCCACGATCGCTCCAAACCGAGACAGGCGTGGCGGAAGCCCTCGGCGTGCCGACGCAATTGGCCACGTGGGTCCGTGACGATGCGCTGCCGTCGCCTGAGCAATTACTCTTTGCGCTCCCCGAGATCGACCAATGAAAGACGGCATTGAATCCCTCGGACGGATCAAGCTGCAAGGCTTCGCCTTGTTGGCGCTGGCATTCGTGACCGGCGCGCTGGCTGGCGCGGCCGGCGATCGGTTGCTTACGCGCCGCGCCGCACCGGAGCCCTCTTTCGAACAGTGGGGACGGCCTGGCATGACGCCTCCGTTCCTCGAGCGACTCGACCTGACGGACGAGCAGCGAGCGCGGATCCGGAGCATTCTGGAAGCCAGCCGGCCGGTCACCGATTCGATTCTCGAGGAGACAATGCCGCGGCTGCGGGCCGTCACGGATTCCGTCCGCCGAGAGATCCACTCGGTGCTCACACCGGAGCAACGGGAACGCCTCGAGCGGCAGCGACCGCGTTTTCGTAGACAGCCAGGTTTCGGCCCCAATGGCAGCGGACGACGCGTTCGCCCGCCGGGGAGACCACCGCGTGACGGTCGCCCGCTCCGTCCGTAGTGACCCGCCTCTGAAAGGCGACTGTGACCACGAGGCTTCCATCGCCCCGGCCAAGCGGTTAGGCTACTCTCCTTCCAATTCCTTCGAGAGGTGTGCGATGGTTACGCAGACTGCAACGAACATGATTGCGCAGGGCTTGTTGCCCGAATTCGATGTGGAGATGGACGCGACACGAAAGGTCTTGGCCAACGTCCCGGAGAAGAAGCTGACCTGGCAGCCGCACGACAAGTCGATGACGCTCAGCCGTCTCGCGGCGCATGTCGCCGAGATCCCAGGTTGGACGGAGCAGACACTCAAACAGGACGACCTGGACATCGCTCCGCCCGGGTCCGAGGGGTTCACTCCCGCGGAGACCGAGACCGTCGCGAAGCTCCTCGAGACGTTCGACGAAAATGCGAAAAAGGCGAGGAAGATCATCGAGTCCACCGATGATCAGAAGTTCATGAAGCCTTGGACGCTAAAGAAGGGTGGGGAGTCGTTGTTC
>JBFILW010000100.1:0-9509 GCA_041612005.1 Gemmatimonadota bacterium | reverse complement strand
CGTTCGAGCTGGTCGACGCGCTGCACAGCCATGCCGCTGCGGCCAGAGCGGTCGAGCTGGTCCGTGAGGGACGTGCCGATCTGTTGATGAAGGGCAGCCTGCACACCGACGAGCTCATGCGGGCGGTGATGGCCCGGGACGTGGGGCTGCGCACCGCACGGCGCATGAGTCACGTGTTCGCCTTCGACGTTCCCACCTACCCGCGGCCCCTGTTCATCACCGACGCGGCGGTGAACATCTACCCGACGCTGGAGCACAAGCGCCACATCGTGCAGAACGCCATCGACCTCGCCCACGTCCTCGGCATCGGGTCGCCGAAGGTGGCGATCCTGTCCGCCGTGGAGACCGTCACGCCGGAGATCGAGTCCACCCTGCACGCCGCCGCGCTGTGCAAGATGGCCGACCGCGGCCAGATCACGGGCGGCCTGCTGGACGGACCGCTCGCCTTCGACAACGCCGTGTCCGTGGCGGCGGCACACACCAAGGGAATCGTCTCCCGGGTAGCCGGCGAGGCGGACATCCTGGTGGTGCCGGATCTCGAGTCCGGCAACATGCTGGCCAAGCAGCTCGAGTACCTGGCGGACTCCGAAGGCGCCGGGATCGTGCTCGGCGCCCGGGTGCCCATCGTGCTCACCAGCCGCGCCGACGATGCCATCACCCGCATGGCCTCCTGTGCGCTGGCGCTGCTGCTGGCGCGGCGCCGCCCGGCGGTCATGGCGTGAGCGCCGACATCCTGGTCGTGAACGCGGGCTCCTCCAGCGTCAAGTTCTCCCTGTTCGGCACCGGCGCGGGCCGCGAGCGCGTGGCGCGGGGGATCATCGAGCACGTCGGCGGCGCCGGGCGGCTGCGAATATGCCGATCGCAAGCAGGAGCGACGCTATCAGCTACACGAAATAGATGCGGGACCCAGGATTCAGAAGATACAAGAGTGCCGTCAGGAGCTACGCACGGGGAACCGTTTGGACGACGATGCGTACCAATCAGAGCACGACATCGGCGGTGAGCGTGGCGGGCCCGGGACCGCGCGCTCGAGGCGGCCCGCGGCAGGTATCACCTCCCACGCGTGCACCGCGACCGCCAAAAGAATCTCAGCCGTGGTCGACCAGCCGAACGACGTTGTAGACCGCAAGACTACGGTGGAACCCCTTCAGATCGAACCTACCCACCGGTTCCAGTTCAGCGCGCGTGTCGAGCGCCGCCTGGGTGCGCTCGCTGATCAGTATCTGTCCGTCCTCGGCCTCGTCGCACAACCGCGCGGAGAGGTTCACCGCGCTTCCATTCGCGGTGTAGTCGAATCTGCCTTCGTAGCCCACCATGCCGAGCGTGGCGTAGCCGAGCGAGATGCCGATCCCGAAGCCCAGCTCGTGCCCAAGCTGTCGCCAATCGGCGGCGAGCGCGCGCATCTCCTCGCGCATACGTACCGCGAGATTCACGGCGCGTCCGGCCGGATCCTCGCAGGGCAACGGATCGTTGAAGATCACCATGATTCCGTCCCCAGCCCGGTGGTCGATCGTACCTTCGTGCTCGTAGATCAGCTTGCCCATCGTCTCGTGATAGACCTGCAGCACGTTCATCACGTCCTCCGGCTCCCCGGTCTCGGAGAACGCGGTGAATCCACGAAGATCGCAGAACAGCGTCGCTATCTGTCGCCGGTGGCTGTCGAGCAGAGAGTCGTCGCCACGCTGCACGACCAGATCGGCCACCTGCGGCGACAGAAACCGGCGCAGCCGACCCAGCCGCTCGATCTCGGAGACCTGCTCCTCGACGCGGCTCTCGAGCTCGCGGTTGAGTGCGGCGAGCTGCTCCGCCTGAGCCTCGACCTTGTCGTAGAGAGACTTGATGCGAAGCAGCGAACGCACTCGGGCCAGCAGCTCTGGCTGGTTGACGGGCTTGGTCAGAAACTCGTCCGCTCCTGCCTCAAGTCCCTTGATTCGCTCCTCGTTCGGGTCGAGGGCCGTCACCATGACAATCGGCAGCACGCCATTGTCCGGATTCTCCCGGATTCGACGGCAGACCTCGTAACCGCTCATGCCAGGCATGACCACATCGAGCAGCACCAGGTCGGGCTTCCATCGCGCAATCCGCTCGAGCGCTTCAGCGCCGGAAGCCGCGGTTGCCACGTCGTACTCCCTGGCGCTCAGCAGATCCGCGAGCAGCTTCAAGTTGAGCGGTGTGTCATCGACCACGAGGATCTTGCCCGCCGCGCTCATCGGTCCTGATCCTTGACCCGTACGAGCCCGGACACGGTATCGAGCAACTGCCGAACTTCGATCGGCTTCGCAAGGAAGCCGTCAAAGCCCGCCGCCCTGACACGCACCCTGTCGTCCGCCATCGCCGACGCCGTCACCACTACCACCGGTATGGACGCCGTCGCCGGGTATTCTCGCAGGCGACTGAAGGTCTCCAGGCCGTCGATTCCGGGCAAATGAATGTCGAGCAACACGAGCGACGGCGCGTGCTCGCGAGCGAGCACGATCCCCTCTTCCCCGGTCCCGCTCTCGATGGTCCGATACCCGCGAACCTCGAGGACGTCGCGAGTGAGCTTGCGGTTCATCTCGTCGTCCTCGATGATCAGTATCAGCGCGCCGGCCATCCCGCCTCCCCCGACCGCTTGCAGCCGGTCTCTCCTGGCAAATCGTTCACGACCGCGGCCCGGCCTTCGTCTGGCTCCCGCGGCAGCGAGAACGTGAATACCGAGCCTTCTCCGAGCTCGCTCGAGACTTCGATTCCACCGCCGTGCATTTCGACGAAGCGCCGCGTCAGCGAGAGCCCGAGACCCGTGCCTTCCACATCACGCGCGTGTCCGCCGCGGGCCTGC
Source organism: Gemmatimonadota bacterium (assembly GCA_041612005.1). Lineage (GTDB taxonomy): Bacteria > Gemmatimonadota > Gemmatimonadetes > Palauibacterales > Palauibacteraceae > JBFILW01. The sequence continues at coordinate 6,691 of JBFILW010000100.1, read as the reverse complement.
TGGAACTCGTCGAAGATTCGCTCCAGATCCTCTTCGGCGATGCCGATACCGGTGTCGCTCACGGACACGACGATCCGCCCCTCGTTCGACAGCGCCGAGAGCCGCACCACCCCCCCCTCTGGCGTGAACTTGATGGCGTTGGTCAGCAGGTTCAGCAGGATCTGCTTGAATTTCCTTTCGTCACCGATCATCGCTCCGATCGCCGGCTCGACGACCTGCTCCAGCGTGACTTCCCGACGTGCTGCCCGCTCCTTCACCAGGGTGAACGCGGCGTCGATTGCCGCACCAATATCGAACCGGGACAGCTCGAGCTCCATCCGTCCCGCCTCGATCTTCGACAGATCCAGGATATCGTTGATGAGAGACAGCAAGTGATGCCCCGAAGCGTGGATGTCCTGCACGTACTCGGCCTGCTTGTCGTTGAGATCTCCAAACATCCGCTCCTTCAGCACCTCGGAGAACCCGATCACGGCGTTGAGAGGGGTCCGAAGCTCATGGCTCATAGTGGCCAGGAACTCCGACTTTGCCTTGTTGGCCAGCTCCAGCTCCCTGTTCAGCGATCGCAGCTTTAGCGCCGCGCTTTCCTGCTCCTGGTAGAGCCGATTCAGATCCTGGCTCATCCGGTTCATCGCAGCCGCCAGCGCACCGAACTCATCACGATTCTGGATTCTCACGCTCGCATCGAACTTGCCTTTCGCGACTCTGGAGAGAAAGACGTCAGCCTCCCGCATCGGCAGGATCACTGACCATGAGATGACGAAACCCAGCGCAAGCGCGAGCAGCACGGCCGCGCCCGCAAACACACCGATCAGAAGCATTGCGCGCCGATGAGCTTCGCCAACGCTGTTGCGCAGCCTGGCCATCTGATCCCTCTCTATCTGAACGATCTGCTGCACCAGCATCTCGATCTGGTCGTAAAGTGGCTGACCGGTTTTCAGATGGAGCTGCATCGCAGCTTCGCCTCTGCCATCGCGGAGCAGATTGGCGATGTCGGCGACCGCAACCAGCAAGTCGTCCTGGGCAGCATGAATCCGCGTGATGAGCTCACGCTCCCGAGGCGGCGCGTCCTTCTCGATCTGCGCGAGCTTGTTGTTGAAGCGGTTGTTCTCATGCAGGATTTTTTTGATCGCGTTCTCGTTCCTGAGATTGAGCGCCATCGCCGTGAAGTTCATCTGCATGGCGAGTGCCTGCTCGATCTGGCGCGACAGGTCGACGCGTCCGTGCAGCGCATCGAGCAGTCGACTCTGTTGAGCGACGCCGCGGACGGTTTGCAGGCCGACGGCCGCCGTGACGACGAAGAGGAGCGCAACGGCGAGAAACGCGAACAGGAACTTCGTGTGAAGGGAGGCGCGGATGCCCGCCACCCACCGCGCGAGTCGGCCGAGGGGCGTGCGCAACAGGAGGAGGCCGAGGCGCAGACCGACGTGCGGCACCGAAATGCCGCTCAGAGCGGGCCTGCGGCTGCTGGGTTTCACACCTTCGCGCCCTTCTCAACGGCTAGGCCCGCGAGCGGCGACTGTGGTGGAGTGTTCCCGATGGGACCGCGACAGGCCAATCGTCGTGCATGCTGCACTGCAACTTCACTGCCCCGAACTCGTTGATAAGCGTAGCATGTATGCCGAATTTGACTCCCGCTGGTCGTGCCGAAATACTTTCTCGTGCCAGACGTTCCGCTTTCACTAGACCTGACTGCATTTCGATCGGGCGATGGCGGTCGTCTGCGACTGTGGATTGAACGAAACGGCATTTGACGCACGGCGCGCAGGCATGGCGGCCCGTTGAGTGCTCGGCGATAGGCTCGAACCAGGCGACGAGTGACGCTTCGGTTCTGCTTCTCGCTCAGTCGGGCTCAGTTGCTACGCTGTCGACAACACCGCACCCAAGGTGCGGCAGCGAGGACATCATGAGCTCTTCCGACGATTCCTCGAACGACACCTCGGCCGATCGCCGACGATTCCTGAAGCAGGGCACCATGCTCGGTGCCGCGCTCGCAGCCGGACAGCTCTCTTCCGCGCGCGCTCAAACCGCGCCTGTCGATCCTTCGAAGATCCTGGGCAACCCGGTTCGGCCGTACGGCGAACGGTCGCCGTTCGAAAAGGCAGTACGAATTCACAAGGGCAAGACCGACGAGGTGGCGGTGGGCGGCTGGACGCCGCTTCAGGATCTGCACGGCATCATCACACCGTCGGCTCTGCACTACGAGGTTCATCGGGGAGGTGTGCCGGACATCGACCCCGCGAAGCATCGGCTCCTGATCCACGGCCTGGTCGATCGGCCGGTCGTTCTCGACATGGACGAGATTCGACGACTCCCGTCGGTGTCCCGCATCCATTTTCTCGAGTGCCAGGGCAATACGTTCATGGAGTTCCACAAGCCCGTCTCGAAGAACGTCCAGGTTTCTCACGGATGGACCAGTTGCAGCGAGTGGACAGGTGTGCCCTTGTCGGTTCTGCTGCGGGAGGTCGGGGTGCAAAGCGCCGCCACGTGGCTCGTTGCCGAAGGCGCTGACGCCAGCGGCAACGAGCGCAGCATCCCGATGGAGAAGGCAATGGACGACGTGCTGGTCGCTTACGGGCAGAATGGAGAGGCGCCGAGACCGGAAAACGGGTATCCGCTGCGACTCATCGTTCCCGGCTGGACCGGGAACATCAACGTCAAGTGGCTGCGTCGAATTAAGGTCGTTGATCGGCCGTACCAGACACGCATGGACGGCACCGGCCAGCCGGCGATTGGTCCCGACGGGAAAGCCTGGCAGCACAGCTCCGTCATGGAGGCGAAGTCCGTGATCACCTCACCATCCGCCGGGCAACGCCTGGCGGGGCCAGGTTACGTCGAGATCCGGGGCCTGGCCTGGTCCGGGCGCGGCGTCGTCCGTCGCGTCGAGGTATCGACAGATGGCGGCGAATCGTGGGCGGACGCCGTGCTCCAGGAGCCCGTGCTGCCCTACGCGCACACCCGCTTCCGACATGAATGGCAGTGGGGCGGCCGCGAGACGGTGCTGCAATCTCGCTGCACGGACGAGACTGGCTACGTCCAGCCACGTCGCGTCGATCTGCTCGCGGTCCGCGGGCCGGCTGCCCGCTGGTTCAACAACTCGATCCAGAGCTGGAAGGTGGCGAAGGACGGAGTCGTTCACAATGTCCACGCCTAGATGCATCCCACGAGCAGTTCGAGCTCTCCAGAGCCCACGAAAGAGGGTGTGCGAATGCTCTCGATGACAACGGTTCTCTGCCGGCAGCGTCGCGCAGCACCTCCCAATCGAGCAAGTAGCGGACTCGCGCTGCTCGGCATCATGTCGATTGCCCTCGAAGTGTTCGCCGCGGGAGAGCTTCCCACCTATGGTGTCGGGCGCGCTCCGACCCAGGCGGAGATCGCGGCCTGGGATCTGACTATTCCACCGGATGGCGAAGGCCTGCCGGCCGGAAGCGGCAACGTTGCCGATGGCAAGACGATCTTTCTCGAGCGATGCGCCTCCTGCCACGGTGATGACGGCAAGGATCCGAAGTACTACGTTCTGGTCGGCGGTCGCGGAACGCTCGCTACCGCCAAGCCGGTGCCGACCGTCGGCAGCTTCTGGCAATACGCCACGACCTTGTGGAGCTACATCAGGCGCACGAAGCCGCTCGACGAGCCCGGCACTTTCGACTCCAACCAGGTCTATGCCGTCACTGCCTATCTGCTCCACATGAACGACATCATCGCGGAAGATGAAGTTCTCGATGCAGAACGTCTGTTGAAGATAGAGATGCCGAACCGGGACGGGTACGTGCCGGACCCACGACCGGACGCGTAGAAAATGTCGGCATGGGCAGTCGGCCACGATCCCGCTGACAGCGTAACGCAGACGACGGGGAGCGAACGCGGTGTACATGCTCTCGAGGAAGCTCAGGATCTCACACGTGCTCACTCTCTGGTCTGCACTCGCATCGCTTGTCGCGACGGCTGTCGAAGCCGCGACGATCCAGGGGCAGGTTCGTTACACGGGGATAGTCGATGGACCGACAACGGTCGCCGTGACGTCGAATCAATATGTATGCGGAGACTCGGCACCTGCGGAGGACCTGTTGGTGTCGCCCGAAGGTGGAATACGAAATGCGGTGGTCAGCTTGCAGACCCCGCCGCCGGATGCCGGGCATGAGAATCTCGGAGTGTCGCCCCAGATCGACCAGGAGAAGTGTGTCTTCATCCCGCGAATCGTCCTGGTGCCGGTCGGCGGCACGGTCGAGTTCTTGAACAGCGACCGCCTGCTACACAACATACGAAGCAAGGACATCAAGCACAATAGCGCGTTCAACCGGACTCAGCCGCGTGGTCGCACCGTACCGATTACCTTCGCGAAGCCCGAGATCGTCCAGATCGGATGCGACTTGCACCCCTGGATGCGGTCATGGGTGGTGGTGACCGGTCATCCGTTCTTTTCGGTCACCGACGATGCCGGACGGTTTGTCCTGACCGACGTTCCTGCGGGTGAGTACACGTTGGAGATCTGGCAGGAAGCCCTCGGCAAGGTCAGGAGGGACGTGACGGTGACGGACGACGCGGTGACGACCGTCGTCATCGAGATGCCGCCCCGCTAACCGGATGTCGAACACGCAGGCATCTTGAGCGAGCCGGGGCGCTCGCGGCGCGCCTTCCAGGTGGCGACGCGCGCGGAACCTGCGTGTACGAGCTGTGACCTGAACCCGGGCGTGCGCGGGGGTCGCAACGCGGCTGCGGAGTCGAGGCCATCGACATCCGGGCGTTCGAACTGGCGGATGCCGAGCACGGCCACGAGGAATGGGCGGCGCTGCGAATTTCAGTCAAGTATTGCGACCGGTTCGCCGAGCACCTCGGGCGCCGGCGTCACGCCGAGGCCGGGCCGCTCCGATGGCCGCAGGGTGGCGTTCTCACGCCGCGGCCCGTCCGGCACCACGTGGGGCGTCACGTAGCCGGACAGATCGCAAGCGTTGAGCAGCAGCTTCGGCGGGCAGGTAGTGGGGGATGGGGCACACCTCGCCGTAGCCGCTCACGCCCGTGTCGGTGCGCAGCTCGACGAGCACGGTGTCCACCGTGTCGCAGGTCTTGCCGTCGGTCATGTGTTAGGTGACGGTGCTGGTGAGCGGCACCGTGTAGACGCGGATTGCCGAGATCTTCAACGCGCGCGCGCCTCGTGCACGGCGACGGGCTCGCCGAGCCGGTCGCCGTCAGGCGTCACCCCGAGCCCCGGCAACGACGGCGGCGCCGCGCAACCGTCCACGTTGCGGGCGCCCTGGCCGGGGAACACGTCCTCGGCGAGATGCGGGTGGCACAGCCAGCTGGCCAGACGGTGCTCCGCCGGCGTGGTGGCCGCCAGGTGGAGGGCCGCGGTGTCCGCCAGCACCGTGCCGCCCACGTCCTCCACGTGCATGCGCCAGCCCACGGCGATCCCGAAGTCGCGCACCTGCCGCGCCCGGGTCAGCCCGCCCAGACGGTTCGGCTTCACCTTCACCCCCTCGCAGGCGCGTGCGCGCCACGCCCGCAGGTGATCGTCGAAGGTGTGCAGGCACTCGTCCAGGACGACGGGCTGGGTCGTGCGCGCCGCCACGTGGGCGCACTGCTCGAGGGTCTCGCAGGGCTGCTCGAACCAACCCTGTGCGGACACGGCGTTCATCACCTGCACCGCCACGCCGGGGGTCCAGGCGCGGTTCACGTCGTAGGTGACGGTGTCGCCCGGCGCGACGCCCGACTCGATGGCCTCGATGCGCGCCACGTCCACGCCCGGGTCGCTGCCGCCGACCTTGGCCGAATGGGTGCGGTAGCCCCGCGTGCGGGCCTCGGCGATGGCGGCCAGCATCTCCTGCGGCGTGCCGGTGGGGATGGAGGAGCTGAGCGCCACGGGCTGCGCGGCGTCCCCGCCCAGCAGCCGCCACAGGGGCATGCCGGTGGCCCGGCCCAGGATGTCCCAGCACGCCATGTCCAGGGCGGACTTGGCATACGGGTGACCGGGCAGTGCCGTGTCCATGGCGCGGTTGATCGCGTCCAGGGCGCAGGGATCGCGACCCAGGAGCGCCGGCGCCAGCGTCTCCAGGGCAGCGCGCACGCCCGGGCCGTGGGCTGGCAGGTAGCTCGCGCCCCAGGGGCAGGCCTCGCCCCAGCCGGAGACGCCCTCGTGGGTATCCACCCGCACGAAGGTGCTGTCCAGGGACTCGAACAGGAGGCGCCCGCCGGAGAGGCGGTAGGGCTTCGCCAGAGCCAGCGCACGCGCCCACACGGTGACGCGGGCGATCCTCACCCGCTCATCTCCACCACGAAGTTGCCCACGTGGCGCTTGTCGATGAAGGCCCGCTGCGCGTCGCGCAGCTTCGCCAGCGGCCAGGTGCCGGCCAGCAGCGGGCGCACCTCGCCGCGCTCGATGTAGCCCACCAGATCCGCGAAGGTGCCCGGCGGCACCACGGTGGCGCCGGTGAAGGTGAGATCGCGCAGGTACAGGGTGCGCAGATCCAGGCTGACCATGGGGCCCGCGATGGCGCCGGACACGGTGTAGCGTCCGCCCCGGGCCAGGGCGTCGATGTGCGCGGGCCAGGACGCGCCGCCCACCACGTCGGCGAGCACGGTGACCGTATCGCGGCCGACGGCGGCGCGCAGCGCGGCGCGGAGATCGGAGGGGTCGCGGGGCAGCACCGCCGTCGGCCCCACGGCGCGCACCGCCGCGGCCTTGCTCTCGCTGCACAGG
>JBFILW010000099.1:0-9536 GCA_041612005.1 Gemmatimonadota bacterium | reverse complement strand
CGGCAGCGCGAACGCGGCTGCGGTCGCCCCGAGAATCGCCGCGGCCGGCATGGCCCACGTCCGCGCCGAGCGCACTACGCGCTCTCGCCTGGTCGTCGGGCCGTCCGTGCTTCAGCGGGCAGCAAAACCGCGAGCCTCCTTTATGGCCATCCGGCCGCTCCGAGTCGTCCCCGGGAAATCCATCGCCGCGAGTGACGCGTGCCTGTACAACAGCCCGGCGGCGCCCAGTGCTGCGAGGAACACGTGGGCCTCTATCAGGCTGCGGCTAATGCTATAACCCATGGCGCGGGCTGGGGTTTCCGGAGCGGGCGCCGACCTTTGCCGAGGGCGAGGGGGTGTGTATCGTCTTCGGCATGCCAGACTGGGCCGCGTATCTAATCCTGTTCGGTGCCGGGCTCGTGGCCGGCACCCTGAACGTCATTGCCGGCGGCGGGTCGTTGCTCACTCTTCCCATCCTCATCTTCCTCGGCCTCCCCGCCACGATAGCGAATGGTACGAACCGCGTCGCGATCCTGGCGCAAAACGTCGGTGCGGTATGGAGCTTTAACCGCCACCGGGTGATCGACTGGCGTTGGGTGCCGCTGGCGGCGATTCCAGCCACGCTCGGCGCGGTCGTCGGAACCTGGGCGGCGATTCGGATCGGCGATGCCGCCTTCCAGAGAGTGCTGGCCGGAATCATGGTGGCCGTCGTGGTTTGGACTGTCTGGGACCCGCTCGGCAAGCGCGAGCCTGCGGAGGGGGATGTGCCGCCATCACACCGAATCGCCTACGCGCTCGCCTTCTTCCTGGTGGGCGTATACGGTGGCTTCGTGCAGGCGGGGGTAGGCTTCCTGATTCTGGCGGTCACGACGATGATCGGGCTCGATCTCGTGAAGGGCAACGCGCTGAAGGTGCTCATCGTGCTCATCTTCACGCCGATCGCCCTGGCGCTATTCGCCCTCAACGGGAAGGTGAACTGGGGCTTGGGGCTGGCGCTGGCGGCCGGCAACTTCGTCGGCGGTCAGGTCGGAGTGCACCTCAGCGTCCTCAAGGGCCACCGGTGGATCAAACGCGTGGTGCTGGTGACGGTGATTGCGTTCGCGATCAAACTGTGGGTGGGTTGACTTCGTCGTGCTCTACGTCGGCATCAGGTAGCCGACGCCCGCCATGAAGATCCAGCTTCGCCACTTCCCGTCCCGGTTCTCGAACGCGTTTGTGAGGCCGTTGTCGTAGCGCCCGTCGAAGAACAGGACAGTACGCTCCATCCGGAAGTCGATCGCCAGCCCGGCGATCAGCGACCACAGCGAGCCCTTGTCTTCGAGAACCACGGTTCCGCAGCTCACCGAGAGGACTCCGTTGTCCGCGCTGCACCCGGTCTTGATCGACAGGCTTGGACCCGCATACAGCATCGCGTTGACCGTACCGGATCCACCACGGAACCCGAACAGGGCCGGGATCTGTATGAAGTTCTCGGTGACGCTGAGCGGTCCACCAACCGCGCCACCGGTCGGATCGACGAAGTTGCGCTTCGAAAACAGAATCTCGAACTGGGCCACGGTCGAGCCAGACTGACCCGCCGCGTACACGCCACCGATGAACCCACTTCCCCCATCGCTCGGCGGGCCGCCCTTGAGGCTCGTCCAGTTCACGCCGCCCTTGATGCCGATGGCGCCGAACTGGGCTTGTGCCTGGGAGGCGGGAATCAGGAGAAAGATGAGGAACGAGAGTCTGAGTACTCGTCGGAGGATCATTCCTCGGGCACCCCTTCGCCGACGACGCGTTTGACTCGGGATCCGGCGGTCAGCACGGCACCGGGTTCGAGTCCGTTGATGAGCAGCAACTCCTCGAGCGGGACGGTCGACGGATAGCGCTGGTCGAAACGCTCGATCGTCATTCCGTTACTGAGCGTAACGATCTCGACCCGCTTCGGCTGGACAGCCAGCACGCGGCGATCTCGGAGCTGCTTGAAGCTGTCGAGCGTGGCCGCAAAATCACCCTGGTACCGCCGAACCCGCGCTTCCGTGCTGTAACCGAGCATCTCGTACGTGAGGCCATTGTGCTGGATGAACATGACCTGGCCGGCAAGCACCGCGTTGCTGGTGCGCGCGGTGAACGAACCCACGACCGCCTGCAGCCCGTTGACCTGGCGGCTCGCATATCCGGTGCGCTGGATGCCGTCCTGGGCGAAGAAAATGTTGGCCGCCACGTCCGGCGAGCTCTCTTCCGAGATCGTGAGCTGGATCACCGCGTCTTCGTCCGGGCTCAACGCCATTACGGCCCGGGGCAGGTTTTGGACCCGCCACCCTTGCGGAAAGTCGATCCGGAACGCGAGGTCGGGATGAAGAAAGACGGCGCCGCGGAAGAAACCCTGGCGCGGGTTCACGCCGAACACCATGCCATCGATATGGCTCATGTATCGGTCGCGACCGACGGTTCCGCCACTGATGCCGGCGGAGTCGATGCGTGCCTGGGCGTGCTCGACCCGGTTCCCGGGATCCGGATGTGTCGAGGCCCATTCCGGAATCGGATCCTGACCGCTCGAGTCCCGCTGGCGCCGCAGCGTCTCGAACATCGACACGGCGCCCTCCGGGTCATAGTCCAGCCGCGTCATGTAGCGAAAGCCGAGTCCGTCCGACTCCCTTTCGTCATCGCGCCCGTACTTGAGGAAGAGGAGACCGAGACCCTGGCCGAGGATCCCGGAGTACTGCGCGATCTCGGGGACGAAGATCGAGCCCGCGGCCAGCCCGATACCGGCCAGCTGGGCGCGGCTGATCTGTTCCACCGAGTGACGACCGGTCACGTGGCCGATCTCGTGCCCAAGCACCGATGCCAGCTCCGCCTCCGAGTTGAAGTGGGTCATGATCCCGCGCGCCAGATAGATGTATCCGCCCGGAAGCGCGAACGCGTTGATCACCGGATCGTCCACCACGCGGAAGCGCCACGGCAGGTTCGGGCGCTCGGATGCGGCAGCGAGGGCCTGTCCGACGCTGTCCACGTAAGCCTGCATGGCGTCATCATCGTACAGGCCCATCGAGGCGTCGACGGCGGCGGCCGCGTCTCGGCCCATGGCGATTTCCTGACTCTCGCTGATCAGGGTGAGCTGGGTTGCTCCGGTCGCCGGATTCGTGGAGCATCCCGCCGTGGCCAATGGAGCAGCCAGCAGGGTCAATAGCGTGGCGGTGCGGCCAAGAGCCGAGCTTCGTCGCGCGGTTTTCATCCGTGTCTCCAGCGGGGCGCTTCTACCGAGTTGATCCATGATGAGTTGAACCCGCGCAAGCGAGCAAGTTCCGAGCCCACCCCAGACAAGCGGTCGCAGCACTTGTCTGGCCCTTGCTGAGGCGGACTTACGGGCCTCCCAGGCGCTCGACATGCTTTTGGACAGATCCTCGCGTTCGATAGTCACGGGTCGGTGCTGAAAATCGTGCACAGTTGGCGCCGACAAGAACACGAGGCCCGAGCGTTCACCGCCCGGGCCTCGTGTGTAGCGATCCCCTTTCGGGGCCTGCTCGAGTACACTCTGTGAGTGTGCCTTGCTGTTCGTTGCTGACCGGCGCCAGTCGCGTCCTAATGCTCTGCCGGAATCAGTACCGCATCGATCACGTGGATTACGCCGTTGCTGGTCTCTACGTCCGCCGCGATCACGGTTGCGTCGTTCACCATGACGACGCCATCGGCGACCTTGATCTTGACGCTTTGGCCCTCGACCGTCTCGGCCGAATCCAGCTTCACCACGTCAGACGCCATCACTTTACCGGGAACGACGTGATACGTCAGGACGGCCACCAGCATCTCACGGTTTTCAGGAAGGAGTAGGGTCTCCACCGTTCCCTCGGGGAGGGCGGCGAACGCCTCGTCCGTCGGAGCGAAGACCGTGAACGGCCCATCCGACTGGAGCGTCTCGACGAGCTCCGCGGCGCTCACGGCGGCGACGAGGGTCTCGAAGGTGCCAGCGGCGACGGCAGTCTCGACGATGTCCTTGTCGGGCGCCATGTCGTCCGCAGCGTAGTCCTGGGCTACCGCCGAGGTAGCCGCTCCGAAGAATGCCACCAGGCCGATCATGAGGAATCGGAAGCTTTTCATGAATCTTCTCCCTGTCTGTTCGCGGTTCAAAAATGGCTGAGTCGTGCGAGCCTCTGTTCATGTATTGTCGAGGATTATATGGCGTACCCGCCATGCTGTCAAGGCTGTGTCCAAACAGTTACCTTGACACACCATGGACAAATGCTCATACTTCGGTTCGGACCAATCACTTAGCGAGGGAGGCTCCGCGGCCGAATGACTGAGGAAAAGCGTCACCCGATCGAAGTCGTTTCCCGCAGGACGGGGTTGTCGAAGGACCTGCTCCGTGCCTGGGAACGCCGCTATGGCGCCGTGCGACCCGACCGCTCCAGCGGGGGCCGCCGGTTGTACTCAGACGGCGATGTCGAGCGCCTGTTGCTTCTTCGCCGGGCGACGGGGGCCGGACGCCAGATCAGGAGCGTCGTCCACCTTGAACCGGAGCAGCTGGCAAGTCTCGTCCGCGAGGATGAAACGGCACGCAGAGCGTCGCGCACCCAGCCGGAGCCGGCCGTCGCCAGCGCCGAGGCCCATTACGTGGCGGCGGGGCTCGCGGCGATTGAGAATCTCGACTCGTCCCGGCTCAGGACCCTGCTGGAGCGAGCGGCAGCGGCCCTGGGCACTGAAGGGTTCGCGACAGGGGTTGCCGGTCCCCTGCTCCAGGAGGTCGGAGATGGGTGGCACCGCGGCTCGCTCTCGCCCCGACACGAGCACCTCGCGTCGGCTGCCTTGCGCGGCGTACTCACGAGACTGGCTGGCGTCGGCGAGATCGCTCCCGATGCTCCCGGCATCGTCGTTGCGACGCCGGCCGGGCAGTCACACGAATTCGGGGCGTTGCTGATCGCCGCTGTCGCTGCGTCGCGTGGGTGGCGCGTCACCTACCTGGGTTCGGACCTCCCAGCTTCCGACATCGCCGAGACCGTCGCCGCGACTGGTGCGCGCGCCGTGGCACTCAGCCTCGTCTATCCGGCCGGTGACCCTAACGTTGCAGATGAGCTGCGTGAATTACGGCGTTCACTCCCATCCGAGACCGAGCTACTTCTGGGCGGGAGGTGCGCACAATCGTACGCGGCGGGGATCGCCGACGCCGAAGCCCGGCTCGTCGCGGACCTGTCGGAATTCTGCACCGGCCTCGAGAAGCTTGCCGCGGAACCTGTTCGCGCGGGCACATGAGGCGACCGATCCAAACGCGCGAACGAGCTCGAGTGGAGAGAATGCGCCCGACAGGATTCGAACCTGTGACCTTCGGCTCCGGAGGCCGACGCTCTATCCAGGCTGAGCTACGGGCGCTTTTTGCGCGCGCCGGCGCATCGTCGAAAACGACGGTCGGTCGCGGGGGAGAGCGAAGCTACAGGCTCGCACGGCACCCGGAAACCCCACGACGCTGACTGTCGGGAGATCCCCCCAACGAGATGGCGTCGGCCGGGCACGCTGTGCTCGAGTGCATGACGTGTCACGATCCGCACAGGACGGTTCGCTACGATGATCCGTCAGCCGTGGATGCGATCTACCTCGACTGCGCCGACTGCCACAAGGACGCGCAGGCATCGCTTGATAGTGCACCTCTTGGGCCGAGGACGAAGGCTTTCTGAACTCAAATAGGGGGTAAGCATTTGAAGAGGGGCTGTCCCGTCCGGGCAGCCCCTCTTTCGTTCGCGCACGCGCCGTTCCGTGAGCGGACCGCCTCCCTCAGAACGCCCAGGATCCCCTCATTCCGAACGTGCCGTAACGGTAATTCGCACTGCCCGTAGAGAAGCTGGCCATGCCGGTACTCGAGTATCCGGCCCAGGCGCCGATCTGACGGCCAGGCGAGAAGGCGTAGCTGACCTCTCCCGCGGCGCCGAGCGCACCGCGAGGTCCACCCTCTCCAGCGACTTTCTGCAGCCCGGGGGCGGCCTGCACCGAAACATGCCAGTCGCCGAGCGGACGGCTCCACGCGACCGGCACCTGGGCCAGCAGGTAGAAGCTCGGATCGAAGTACCCATCATTCAGGTTCTTCTCGAACCCGAACGAGCGAGCCGAGACACCGGCGCTCCAAGCAGATGAGATTCGACGGGTAACCTCCAGCCAGCCGTTGACCCGACGGTTGGATTCCGATCCGCTGAAGCGCGAGACACCGGCCCCGCCGCCGACGCGCCAGCGCGGCGCGGGTGTGTAACGGAAGTTGCCATCGAGCATGTCGAACTTCACGCCGTTGCGAATGAGGGTCGCGGTCTCATCGAGCGCATGTGTGAGGAAGCCGAACGAGCCCGACAGGGGGTTACGCGCCGGGGACGCCACCCGCGCCCTGGCGGCCCCGATCGCGTTCGATCCGGTGGCGCCCGACCCGCTGGCTCCGGCGCCGCCCGTGACGACCCAGCCCGGGTCGAAGCGCATGCTGACCTCGGCCATGAGGCCGCCGGACGACTCGCTGAACTCGACTGCACCGACCTGGCGAGCACCTCGGACGTATGCCGAGGCGCGTACCCCGATCGTGCTCGAGGGCCGCCAGCCTCCACGCGCTTCCCCGGTCAGGATGCGATTTCCGTCGGTGTCGGTCTGATAGGAAACCGATGGTGCGAGAGTCGGTCGGTAGCCGGCACTCAGTATCTGAGATTCGGACTGCACCTCGGGATCGTAGGGCGCCAGTGTCGCTGCCCTCGAGAGGGTTTGAGTCGCCGCTCCTTCCCGACCCTGCCACCGCAGCGTACGGCTGAGACCGACGAGCGCGCGGGTATCGGACGGATCACTCTGCGCGAGGCTGTCGTAGAGCGCCACGGACTCGTCGAGGCGGCCGGACAGAGCGAGCACATAGGCCCGGGCCAGGAGGACATCCCGGTTTCCCGGAGCGATCGCCTCGGCATCGTCGATCTCGGCCAGAGCCTGTTCGTAGTCTCCTCTCCAAGCCACGACGCGCGCCCGGTCGATTCTAGCTCCGACGTGGTCCGGCGAGTCGACCAACAGTCTGTCGAACAGGGCGATCGCGTCGTCGTACCGACCGTCCCAGGCCACCAGGAGGGCCATGCGGTGCAGGGCCACCTCATCCGTGGAATCCGCCGCCAGCCGCTCCGAGTATAGAGTTCGAGCCGTCGCCGTGTCCCCCATCCGCCACGCGACGTTGGCCACCTCCGACGGGTCGGCAACCTCCTGGGCATCGGCCGTCGCTGGAATAGAAGTGAAGGCGAGCAGCATCGCCGCAAGGATGTATCGGATGCTCGGATTTGTCGTCATCGGGTGCCTCCTTCCGGGGTCCGATCGGCGCTCAGGCGGCCACATCTCGAACCTCCGGGGTGATAGAGTCTTCGGGGGTCGCGAAACCCTTGCGCTGCATCTCGCCCCAATGGGTCAGGCCGCGCATGGCGTTCCAGAACCCCTGGAGACGCCAGACCACCGTGAGCTGGCGATAGCCGAAGGGTTCGAGGAAGGCGTAGAGAATGAGTCGCACAAAGTCCCTCGGACGTTCGTAGACACGGAACGTCGCTTCCTCGAGGATCACGGCCCACGTGCTGAGCAGCATCTGGTATCCGAGGGCGACCGCGAGGAACAGCAGCGCGAAGTCGACATCTACGAACCCCGCGTACAGACCGACGAAGGTGAGCAGGTAGCCGACCAGCTCGACCACGGGCGCCAGCATCTCGCCGAAGAAGAAGAACGGGAACGTGATCATGCCGATGATGCCGTAGCGCGGATTGAACAGCATCCGACGATGGTCCAGCATCGTCTTCACCAGCCCCCGGTGCCAGCGCTCCCGCTGCCGGGCCAGCGTTCGCAGGTCTGAGGGAACCTCGGTCCAGGCAACCGGATCGGGAATGAAGGCGACCCTGTATTCGATCCCCCGATCGCGGAGGTTCTTGTGCAGGCGTACGACGAGGTCGAGGTCCTCGACCACGTTCCCGGTCTTGTAGCCCCCGATTTCCAGCAGGTGCTGGCGCTGGAAAAGACCGAAGGCGCCGGACACGATCAGGTTGCCGCCGAGGCGGTTCCATCCGAGGCGGCCGAACAGAAAGGCGCGCAAGTACTCGGGCACCTGGATCGCCGCCAAATAGTTCTTCGAGAGAGCCGGCTTCGTGACCCGCGCCCGGTTGATGTCACATCCGTTGGCGACCCGAATCGTCCCTCCGGCGGCTGCCACCGGCGAGCCGACAAGGAACGTCCGGGCCAGGCGAATGAGAGCGTCCGGCTGCATCATCGTGTCGGCATCGACCGCCACCACGAGCGGGTAGCGAGCGGCGCTGATCGCCGCGTTTAGGGCGTCCGACTTCCCGCCGTTGTCTTTGTCTATCACCAGCAGCCCGGGCTGGCGCCGCGACCGGTAGTATGCACGTACGGGTTCAGTCGGAATACGGCGCGGGATCGCTGGCGGTATCTCGAACAGATCGAACGCCGTGTGCAGCTCCTCCATGGTGCCGTCCGTTGAGCCGTCGTTCACAACGATTACTTCGTGCTGCGGATACTGGAGAGAGAGCTGGGCCTTGGCGCTGTGCACGATCCCCGCCTCCATGTTGTAGGCCGGCATGAGAACGGAAATGGGTGGCAGCGCTTCGGAGGACAGGTAGCGGGTGAGATTGTCGCTGTGCGTGATCTTCCAGTGCTTCCAGAGCTCCGGCACCGAGAGAAGGATCAGGAGTGCGTAGAAGGAGTTGAGCACCAGGAAATACCAGATGATGAGCCGGTCTCCGGAGTTCAGAATGAAGGCGATGAGCTCGGACATGGCGCTCTCTCAGGCCGCCTGGTGGGCGTAAGCGACCTCGGTATAGTCGACAACGCTCGTCCCGCCGTACTCGGCGACCGCCGCGTCGTCCAGTCCGAGAATGTAGCGAGCCATCTCGTACGCATACCGATCTTCTTCGGGTGTGACTCTCCGCAGGATCTCCGCGCCCACCGGCCCCAGTCGACGCAGGCTCAGAGCCGCACGCAGCCGCACCCACCAGCTCTTGTCATTCAGCGCGCTGCGTAGCGATTCGGCGGCCCGCACAGCTCCGGTCGCGCCAAGTCCGGCCGCCGACTGGGCTCTCACCTGCCAGGCGGCATCCCCGAGTAGGCCAATGAGCGCCGCCTCGCTACGAGGATGTGGGAATTCGCCGAGAGTTCGGGCGACGGCGATCCGAACTTCGAGATCGTCGCTTGTTGCGTGAGGCAATACGTGGTCGAGGAAGCCGGGGGTGCCAAGCTCGGCTACGAGGTCCAGCAGGATTCGGAGCTGCCGAGCACTCGCTGGATTGTCGATCCGCTTCGCGATCACGCCGAGATCGAGTCCGGGACTTTGCGTGAGCGTTTCGAGCAAATATCGACGTACTACGGTCTGGGTCGTGTCCGCGAGCTTCAGCGTCGCGTCCAGCAGCATTGAGTTCTGGACGCGCTTGAGCGTCGCGATCGTCGCCAGTCGCACCACGGAGTTCTTGTCGTGCACCAGCCTCTCGATCAGGGGCAGATCCATTGGCTCCGCGACCATGGCGAGCGCGTGCGTGGCGGAAAGCCGACGCCACCATACTCGGGCGCGCGTCCGCTTCTTGACCTGGTCG
>JBFILW010000098.1:0-9598 GCA_041612005.1 Gemmatimonadota bacterium | reverse complement strand
GCATCACCCGGGCGCCGGAGCCACCCGATCGCGTCGCTCTGACGCCGCTCGACTACGCAGTCTCGGCGAGATTCGGCGAGCACGGTCTACACACTTCTTTTGATATGGACGCCCTCATTTTCGATGAGGCGTTGTTCATGGTCTACACGACCGAAGATTCAGGGCGTATCTACGCGAGTATCCTGGGAACAAACGCACCTCGAACCCTTTGGAGAGCCTGATGAGCAGTCATGCTGAAGTGATTGGAGAGATCGCCGGAACGGTGCCAACTCGACGCCTGAGCGTCGGGCCGGTCACCTTGGATTATACTGGGCGGCGCGTTTTTGCGGGCGATGACGAAGTGCGGCTGTCGCCGCTCGAGTACCGGCTGCTCGAGGTGCTGATGGAGCGCCGGGGCGAGTCTCTCAGCCGGCGTGACCTTCTGAAGTACGTATGGGACACCGAGGCCGAGATCGAGACGCGGACGGTGGACATGCACATCGCACGCCTGCGCTCGAAGCTCGGATCCTCATCTTTCATGGTCGAGACGGTTCGTGGGATGGGGTATCGCTTCCGAACCGACGCGATCCAGCGTGTCGCTACGCCTCGGCGTTCTGACCGTGCTGTTCGCCCTGTTTCCACATCCCCAGCACACGGCCGTCAGGGTCGGCGAACAGGCTGAACCAGCCGACGTTCGGCACCTCCATCTCCTCGACCACGATCTGGCCGCCGGCGTCGATGATTCGCTGCCGGTACGTGGCCAGGTCGTCCACGTCGATGTAGAAGGTCATGTTGGACGGCCACTCACCCTCCTGAGGTGTCATGATGCCGCCACCGATGCCGGACTCACTGTCGGTATCGACCAGATGGTAGTTCATCTCCGGGATGGCGCTGATCTTCCAATCGAAGACCCTGGCGTAGAAGTCGGACACCTTGTCGGGGTCTTTCGACCACATCTCCCAGTGGACCACTCCCTTGCCCATGGTCTGCCTCCTCTCGTGTCATCGTCACGGATGATTCTGCCGAACCGAATAATCTATCGCGAGGCGGGCGTCCCTTCACGTCGCGGGCGTGCGACCGCATCGCGTCGCGCATCGACCCCGGCGACGGCATATTGGTGAGGCCATGAGAGATGCTCGAATTTGTGCCGCCACTCGGATCGGGGCCCTCCTCGGCGTCGGGCTGGGTGCCGTCGCCGCGGTTCCGCCGACCGGTATCACGCAGCAACCGGCCCCGGCATCCTTCCCTGTCAATCGTGACCTCCCGGAGGAATCTCGCCAGTTCGACTTCTGGATCGGTGAGTGGGACGTCAACCTGCGCGTGCGCCAGGAGGACATTTCCTGGAAGGACTCACACGACGCGGTGGCCCGGATCTATCCGATCCTGAACGGCAAAGCGGTGCTCGAGCTATGGGACGAGGAGCGGATCAAGGGCTTCAGCGTCCGCTATTTCGACACGGAGCGGGGACGCTGGGTGCTGTGGCTCAACTGGCCGGGAGTGAACCGGTCCGGCTCGTCGAAGCTGGTCGGCGAATTCCGGCACGGACGCGGCGAGTTCTACTCGGCCAGGGCACGGCCGGACGGTGTGCAGTCCATCAACCGTTATACGTTTTCCGACATCACGCCGACATCTTTGCGCTGGGACGACGCCTACTCCTCCGACGGTGGGAAGACCTGGTCCAACTCCTGGATCATGGAATTCTCGCGGCGGGGAGTCATCGCAGAGCTGCCGCCCGGCGGCGGCACGGCGCCGACGTTCGATGATGGCGATCGCTGCGGGGACGAGGAGTTCCGCCGCTACGAGTTCCTGGCCGGGGAACGCCAGGGCAGTGTCGAGTCCCGCGACGGCGACTGGAACTCGCTCGGGGCCGCGACCCTGACCGGCTACCGCATCCTAGATGGCTGCGCCGTGATCGTTTTCCTCCGCTGGGGGCAGGGACGTGCCGGCAAGGAGCTGTTCGCTCAAGTCACCTGGAACGGCTACGCGGGCCGCTACGAGCTGCTGGTTCTCGATTCGGAGGTCGACACCCCGGCCCGCATCTACTTCAGCCAGGAGGATGCCGAGGAGCTCTTGTTCATACAGCTGGTGGACGGAGCTCCCGGTTCGAGCCGGATCCAGATCCTGAGCGGGACGGATGGCTTCGCCGGCTGGCTCGAAGAGACCCGCGCAGGCGACGCGTGGCGGGAGAGCTGGCGCGCCCGCTTCGGCGGCGAGTAACCACACTCGGCATGAGCCTCCGGGCCCTCTACTCACTGGTCGGGGCTACCTGGGGAGCCGTGATCGGCGCCCCGGCCACCATCCTCGTCGGCGGCTTTCTGCTCGGGGCCGCCTGGCTTTTCGCGTTCGGCGACGACCCGTGGCCCGTGGGTTCCGGGCTGGTTCTCCTTCCGGCACTCATGCTCGGGGTGGCGATTTTCGTAGTCGCGGCAGGAATCGGCTATCGCTACGGCGCGCGTCGGGAGGCACGGCTCAGGATGCGCCGCACCAATGAGCAGGGGGAGACCGACGGAGCGCCCACCGAGGCCACCCTCAGGCGCCGGGCCGTATGGCTGATCGGGCTCGCCGTGCTGGTCGGCCTCATCGAAGTGGGCGCCGTCTCCGCTCTCGAGCGCGGCCAGCAGGCCGAGCGCGAGCGCGCCGCGGAGCTTCGCGCGAACTTCGACAGGCTGGTCGAGCAGAGGCACGCGATCGCCGGCATCGACATCGTCCTGGCTCGAAGCGCGGAGGCCGTTGCCGAGACGGGAATTCGGCGGCCGTCGCAGGCGGCGATCTCGCTGTCAGGAGAGCGCGCCGGTGACTACGGGGTCGCCTGGGAGCTGAGGGAGACGCTGCACGACACTCCGCTGCTGGTCGGCGAGCGCCGCCTGACGCTGGCCCGCGGCGACACCACGGTGCTCGTCCCGATCGACATGAGGACGGTGCGCGAACGCTATCGGAGCGAGGTGCTAAGCGGACGCGGGGGCGTGCTGGTCGAGAGCGAGTGGCCGCTTCGGGTGAGCATCCGTCCGCTGCTCTCGGGAGAAGAGACGCAGTCCCTGCCGCGCAGCGAGCTGCAGAACCTGCGGCTCGGGATGTCCGCCCTGATCTCGGAGGCGGAGGCGCCGGTGCCCGTCTACTTCCGCATCGACTGAGACCCTCCTCCCGCATCGACCGAGGAAGCGCGCGACCGGCCGGAGGATCCGCCTACTGGCTGCACTACTCCGCCGGCTTCTTCCGCTTGTCGCGCCGCACCAGGATCACCACGATAACCGCCAGGATCGCCACGAGCACATTGCCGGCCAGGAACCAGAACACCGCCTCGTGCAGGTAGCCGGGGTTCTCGACGAAGTAGGCGGCCATGTTGGCCCGACCGCCGGTCTTGGTCGGGGTGATCGGCATCACGAGCGCGATCGCCAACACGATCGCCTGAACCGTCAGAAACGCCTGCCAGACCTTCACGGCCGCACGCCCCGGGTCGCTCCGTTGTTCGGGCTCATCCCGGCCACAGCCACAGGATCGCCGCGCCGGCCACGATCGAGAGCCCGAACGCGAGGGCGACCAGCCCGAGCATCCTCCGGCTCCCGAGCACCGCGACGATACCGCCCTTGAACACCAGGTTCGCAAGCCCGCCGATCAGAATCAGCCGCCATCCGGTCGCCGCCTCCACGTCGCCCGAGCCGACCAGTTCCGCGGTGGACAGAGTGATCGCGTCCATGTCTGTGAGTCCGGAGATCGCCGCGACCCCGAACAGCCCCTGCTGGCCGAATTGCTCGTTCGCGAACGCGATCCCGAACAGCACGACGGCGTAGAGGAGTGCGAAGCCGATCGCGGAACGGATGCTCGAGGGTGGCTCGTCCTCCTCCAGGTCCACATCCGGAGAGCTCCGGTTGGCGACCCACATGCCGGCCACGATGACGATCATGACGCCCATCATCACCGCCAGCGGAGGACCCATGAGGCTGAGGGTGCCCGGCGCGACGACCGCGATCTCGAACAGCACGCGCCCGAACACGACGGTCGATGCGATCATGACGGCGATCGCCGCCGCCGCCGATGCAGCCGGCCCGCCTCGTCCCATGCGCGCGAAGCTGATCGTCGCCGCGGTACTGGAGATGAGACCCCCGAGCGCCCCGGCGGCCAGGGTGCCGGCCTTCGGCCCGAGGAGCTTGTACGCCACGTACGCGGCCATGCTGATCCCGAAGATCAGCACCACCATGCGCCAGATGCGGAACGGATTGAGGACCCCGTACGGACCGTACGCCTGGTCGGGCAGCACTGGCAGGATGACCAGCGCGATCACGACCAACTGGATGAGGGCCCGGAAGTCCGGCTCCCCGATCCGCTCGACGAACGCGTGCATGGGCCGCTTCCAGTACAGGAGCGTCGCGACCGCTCCGGTGACCACGATCGCCACCTCGGTGTGGCCGTACGCCAGGATGGCGCCGACCGTGAACATCACCAGGCCGGCCACCTCGGTGGTGATGCCTCCATCCTGGTCGCCCTGCATGTAGTGGCCGACGTTGCCGACCATGATCGTGATCGCCAGCGCCAGCAGCGCGGCCGCCACCACCCAGCCGCCGAGCGATCCCGCCAGGACGCCGCTCAGGAGGCCAAACACGGTAATGAGCGGGAACGTGCGGATCCCCGCGATGCGGGTGGTTGCCCACTCCCGTTGCAGGCCCACCAGGAGCCCGAGTCCGATCGCGATCGCCAGCTGGCGGATAATCATGTCGGAATCTACCACCGCGCTCGGCTGGATTCACTCCCGGCAGGACCACTCGCGGCGGCATGCGTTTCGCGACGATTGACGCAGTTTCTGCCTGCGTCGCGCAGTGACCCCGGATGTCGGTACTGAGTCCTACAGACATGCCGCCGTGCGCTGGCAGGTGTCCGTACATGTCTGACAATCGGGAACCTTGCAGAATGTCGAAGGACAAGCACAATCCAACGGACCGCGTCAGGCTCACCCGCTCGGGGCGAGTCCTGCTGCCGGGTATCAGCCCTCCCCGCTCTTCTCCGCATGCATTGTGGTTCGGGCTGGCCCTGGCGTTGCTGGCTACTGTCGCGTCCGCGCTGGCGGCCGTGGCCATCGGACACGAGCAGAACCGACGGCGTCAGCTCGCGTCTATGCACGAGGGGCTCGAGCTGCTGCGAATCGAGTGGGATGTTTCGGAGGTGGCGGCCCGCTTCATCACCACCGTGACCATGCACCGGTACGCCGGCGGGCTTGAGACCAAAGTCGCCGAGGGGCGGGGGGAATTCCGGACCAGTCTGATGGCGGCGGCGGTGGCGCTCGAGGCTCAGCCGCCCTCGGAGGCATGGCGGCCGATTCACGGCGACATGTCGACTGCCGTCAGCGGCGCGCTAGAGCGATTCAACGAGACTCGCAGCCACGCCGAGCTGGTCTCGTGGACGGACGAGTTCCTGTTCGACTTCAAGCGGGTCGTCCCAACCGACAATCTCGGTGAGTGGACGGCGCTGCTCGAAATCGCCACTTGGGCTCCGGAGTCGGCCTTCGTCCCGCGAGACTATCTGGACTACGCCATGGCGCGCGTCTGGAAGCGAACCGGACGCAGGCCGGCCGACCCCGCGCTGGTGGACGAGTTTCAGTTCACTCTCGCCCAACTGAGGCACATCGCGCAGTCACACGGCGAGAGGGCCATCTCCTTCACGCCTTTCGAGGAGTACCTGGAGCTCGATGCCGCAGAGGATGCCGGACAGGAGCTGGTGGTGCTCATCCAGGCCCTCAAGGCGCATCCCGCCGTGGTGCAGATCGAAGCGGACATGCCGTACCTGCTCGGAATCTCGAACACGCGATCCTTTCGAACTGTCGAGGAGCTGTGGCCGCAGATCCACCCTTTCATCGACGAGATCGGAACGCTGGTCGAGGTCGTTCGCCTCAACGCGACCGATCGCCTCGACGAGGCCGTGCTTGCCTCGGCGGAGCGGCGGGTGAAGATCTTCGTGGCGTTCATCCTGGCCATCCTGCTGGCTCTCTTCTTGTGGGCGGCGCATATCCGCCGCAGGTGGAAGATGGAGCGCGAGCTCCGCCACGTGGCTGAGCGCGACGTGCTGACCGGGCTCAAGAACCGGTACGCCCTCTTCGCCGAGGCGCCGGCTCTGCTCGCGAACCCGGCCTTCAGACCGGTCGCGGTCATCCACCTGGACATGGACGACTTCAAGTCGATCAACGACGCCTACGGTCACCATGTGGGCGACGCAGCCCTGGTCGCGTTTGCCGATGCGTGCCGGGCCTGCGTGCGGCGCGAAGGAGATATCGTAGCGCGCCTCGGCGGAGATGAATTCGTCGTGCTGCTTGTGGAGCTCGATGATCCCGAAGCGGAGGCGCGCGACGTGATCGACCGTATTCGAAAGCGGCTGGAGCTGCCAACGGTCCTTCAGGGACACAAGCTCGTGCTCCCGGCCAGCGCCGGGTTCGCGATCGCCCGCGAACCGGCCAAGCTGGAGGATCTGCTGGTCGAGGCGGACCTGGAGCTGCTCGGCGCCAAGGAGCGGGGCCGTCAGTCACAGCTCTTCAATCCCGGCCAGCGGCGTACGTTGTTCCGCGAGCTCGAGACCGCAATGTCGAACCGTGAGCTCAGGTGTGCCTTCCAGCCCCAGTTCGATGTTCGCTCCAACAAAGTCGTCGGCGTCGAAGCGCTTCTTCGCTGGAGACGGGACGACCGCCAGGACCTGGACGCTCTGAAGCTGATCGAGGCGATCGTCTGGCTCGGGCAGTCGCAACGCTGGCTGCGCATGGCGATGCAGGATGTCGAGGAAGCATGGCAAACGGTCGGAAATTCGTTCGAGGGCCGTCTGTGGATCAATTTCGCCGCCTGTGACTTGATGGACGCCACTACCGAGGAGCTGCTGGCGATTCTGGGTGGCACCGCGGCGCCACTGGACCGGCTGGGCATCGAGCTCACCGAGCCGGTGCTCCGGCCGGACCTCGCGCCGGCGATTCAGAAACTCCGCGCGCTCCGAGAAGCGGGCCTCGCCGTCGCCCTGGACGACGTCGGAGATGACCGCATTCCGATCCTCCGCATGACCGAGCTACCGATCGACGTGGTGAAGCTGGACCGGGGCCTGATCGCGGGACTCGACACCCAGCCAGCGCTCGTGCACGTGGTCGAGTCGCTGGCCCGCCTGTGCGGCAACCTGTCGCTCCGGGTCGTGGCCGAGGGGGTCGAGACGGCCAAGGAGGAGGCTCTGTTGCGCCGGGCCGGCGTGCACCACGTGCAGGGCTTCCGCTTCGGCCGACCGATGCCGTTGGAGGCGTTGCAGACGATGTTCCTCGAACTCGACGCCCGCTCGCAGAAGCCGGGTAACCGCTCTGCCTGAGGCCCCGGCCTCGATCGGCTCCTCGGGGGCCATTTGCGATCCTGTTACATTTGGCCCGATATTGCCTCTGCTCGACCCCACTCTCCACTAGCAGGAGGCAGCCATGCGACCGCGGAACCTTCTCCCCCTTGCCGTAGCGCTCTTCATCGCCCTTCCATCTTCGCTCGCCGCCCAGGACGCGGATATGAAGGCGAAGAAGCATGCGAAGATGAAGGATGCGATGAGCGCCGCGCCCGCCGCTCTCTCGGCCCACGCCTCGATCATGGGCTGGGACGGCGCCGTCATGAAGGAAGGCACGAACGGCTGGACTTGCATGCCGACCCCACCGGACATCGAGGGCCCGGCGCCCATGTGCCTGGACGCCCAGTGGGTGGCGTGGGCGGACGCGTGGCAGAACAAGAAACCGCTCACGATCAGTGCGGTAGGAGTCGGTTACATGCTGGCCGGCGATGGCGGTGCGAGCAACACCGACCCGTACGCGACAGACCCCGAGGCGGTCGACGACTGGGTGTCCGCGGGCCCGCACATGATGATCATCGTCCCAGATGCTGCCGACCTGGAGGGCATGACCGATGACCCGTCGAGCGGCGGTCCGTGGGTGATGTGGAAGGGGACGCCGTACGCGCACATCATGATCCCGCTCGGGAGCTGATTCTCTTCCGGGAACCCCTGCGATCGGGCCGGACTCCAGAGTCCGGCCCGCTATCCCCTGCTCCCCCCGCCCCGTGTGTCCGGAGTGTCCTTTGGAGCTTGCAGTAGCCGCTCCGTGAAGTCCATCCGCTCGCTGAGATCTGTCACCTGGCCCTGAAGCGACTCGACTGCGTCAGCCAGACGCTTGAGCGTGTCCGGGTCGGTTCCGCCAAGCATGGTCCGCGCATCGTTGTCCTGCTTCATCTTCGTCCCGATCAGCATGATGCTGCCCATGCCCGTGAACAGAACGATGAGCGCGATGATTACGAACAGCATCCCCGCCACTGTGACTCCTTCGCGTGCTTTCCGCGGCGCCGACCGCCGCGTCCCTAGCCGATGTTCGCCGGACCGTACGTCTCCGTCAGGATCTCGACCGGCGATCGCTCTTCCCTGAGTGCCTGCCCCGCCAGCTCGATCGCCTCGAAGATCTTCGTGTAGCCCGTGCAGCGGCAGAGGTTGCCGGAGAGGGCGTGGGCGATTTCCTCGCGGGTCGGTTCCGAGTTCTGCTCGAGCAGGCCATAGGCGCTGCACAGAATGCCGGGCGTGCAGAAACCGCACTGGGCGGCACCGGTGAGGTCGAAGGCGTCCTGCAAGGGGTGTGGCTCCGCGTCCGGCGCCAGTCCCTCCACCGTGCGGACGTCCCTCCCGATTGCCTCGTACACCGGCATGATGCACGACAGGTAGGCTTCGCCGTCCAGCAGCACGGTGCAGGCGCCGCAATCGCCCTTGTCGCATCCCTGCTTGGAGCCGGTGAGGCCAAGCGCGTAACGAAGCGTCTCGAGCAGCGTGTAGTGGGTCGGAACGCCGATCTCGACGTCAGCTCCGTTCACCCTCAGTCGGATGATCTCCTTCATGCTCTTGAAGATGCTGGCCACTCTCAGGGCGCGCCACCGGTGGGGGGGGGTTGACCCTGTACCCGAGTCAAGCCCGTACCCTTCTCGCGAGACCAAGAACTGAGGGGTATGTACATGGAAATACTGACTACGGGTCGGCTCGCCGCAAAGACAGGCGTGTCGATCGAGACGCTGAGATTCTACCACCGGATCGGGCTGTTGCCCGAGCCGCCGCGCACGGCATCCGGTTATCGGCAGTATTCGCCCGACGCGGTGCGCCGGGTGCGGTTCATTCGACGCGCCAAAAAGCTCGGCTTCAAGCTGGCCGAGATCGCGGAGCTTCTGGAGCTCCGGTCGGACTCTCCCGAAGACCGCCTGCGGATGGAACGGAAGGTGCTTGAGGCCATGGAGCGCGTCGAAGAGCAGGCGAGGGAGCTGGAGGTCATGATGGCCAGCCTGGCTCGGCTGGCAGAGGCGAGCCGGTCGAACGGCGGGGGCGACTTCCAGGCGTTCCTGGAAGCCGAGTAGACGCACCCGGCCGGGCCCTTTTGAGGCCCGGCCGGAGCTTCAGGTCCTCACTTCTGCTGGATCTCTCCCTCTCTACTGAATCTCTCCGCGGGTTCCGAACGTGAACTGAGGTGGTGCGGCGGGGTTTAGAACCGGCCCGGGTACTGAAGACCGATCGCGATCACGTAGATGTTCTCCCACCCGAATCCCGCCGCGGACCCGTCCGGGGTGTATGGACCGGTGCTCGGAGTGCATAAGCGCCACCGACG
>JBFILW010000097.1:0-9772 GCA_041612005.1 Gemmatimonadota bacterium | reverse complement strand
CGTCGAATCGTAAACCCATCCGCCGAGCCAGGCGCCGATGAAGCTGCCGATCTGGTGGCTCATGAAGACGATGCCGGCAAGGGTGGACAGGAACTTCAGGCCAAACACCTGGGCCACGAGACTGTTGGTCAACGGTACGGTACCGAGCCACAAGAAGCCGATCGCGGCGCCAGCAAGCGCGGCGCAGAAAACGGCCAGTTCGCCGGAGCCGGGCAAGTAGTAGAGATCCAGGTACTGCGACGTATCGACACGCCCCATCACGTAGGCGAGGAATCCGAAGGTGACCGCAGCGATGGCGCTGAGTCCGGCCGCGAGGCCATCGAGTCCGTCAGTGAGGTTCACGGCGTTGGAGCTCCCGGTGAGGACAAGAGCGACAAAGACCGGAAACGCGGGCGCCCAGAACTCGAGTCGGAACTCTTTGAAGAACGGCAGTGATGTCTCGGTAGCTGGATGGGCGGACATCGGATTCATCAGCAGGTAGACGCCGAGGGCGACGCCGAACAGAAGCTGCCACATCAGCTTCTGACGCGCGATCAGCCCGCGTGATTCGTGACGCACGATCTTCAGGTAGTCGTCGAGAAAGCCGATCCCACCCATCCATGCGGTGACGAGAAGCGCGACCTGCACATAAGCGACGTCGAGCCGCGTCCACAGGACGGCGGGCAGCAGAGTGGCGGCCAAGATAATGAGCCCACCCATAGTCGGTGTGCCGGCTTTTCGGAGGTGGGATTTGGGGCCATCCAGCCGGACGACCTGTCCCCAGTTGCGGTTATGCAGCGCGCGGATGATCACCGGACCGACGAGGAAGGTGGTGAGCAGCGCGGTGACCATCGCACCCGCCGCCCTGAAGGAGATGTACTGAAACACGTTGAAAAGGATGTGCCGGTCGGCGAGCGGGAAGAGGAAGTGATAGAGCACTAGTCTTCCACTCCGAAGTGTCCCGCCAGTTTCTCGACTATGCGCTCCAGCTGCACACCGCGGGAGCCCTTCACCAGCACGACTTCGTCGCCGCTCAGCGCCTGGCGGAGCGCGTCCCAGCTATCCTCCGGATCCTCGGCGTAGATGACACGGGTCCCGTTCGCCGCCCGCCCCAGCTTCTCGAAGGCTGGAGAAAACTCTCCACTGGCCGCCACTGTCTTGAAACCAGCATCCGTGAGGGATCGCGCCACCGCGAGGTGCGCCAACCCTGAGTGCGTTCCGAGCTCGAGCATGCTGCCAACGACGGCGGCGAGTGGGCGCCCCGGAAACGAATTCGTGCAGTAGTCGATCGCCGCCTCGAACGACTCCGGGTTCGCGTTGTAGCAATCGGCGATCACGGTGAGGGTGCCGAGCTGCCGAACGGCGCCGCGCATTCCGAGCGGGCGGAACTTGGCGAGACCCCGGGCCACCTCTGTTGGATCGACCCCGACCGCTTCTGCGAGGGCCGCGGCGATCAGAGCATCCCGCAGGTGGTGCTCGCCGCCCGCCTCGATTCGGTACCGGACGCGGCCGCGGTCGAACCACACGTGGGTCGCATGGCTCTCGTAGCGCTCGGGCCGATAATCGGCCCCTGCCTCGAGGCCGGCCACCACTGTATCGGGTCGGATGCGGCGCGCGGCTTGGGGCAGAGAGGGAGGGCGTTCGCCGACCACGACCGTACCGGCCGGGTCGGTACCCTCGATCAGCGCCAGCTTTTCGCGCAGTACACCACCCTCGTCGCCGAAACCCTCGAGGTGGGCGGGACCGATCGTAGTGATCACCGCGTCGTCAGGGGCGGCGATCTCCGTCAGGCGCGCGATCTCTCCGGGCGCGTTGCTGCCAAGCTCGAGGACCCAGAACTCGGCCTCCAATGGTGCCGCGAGGATCGAGATCGGAAGTCCGATCTGGTTGTTCTCGTTGCCTCGGGTCGCATGCACCTGACGCGAGGTGCCGATGGCATGCCGGACCATCTCCTTGACGGTCGTCTTGCCGGAACTACCGGTGATCGCGACCACACGCGCACCACATCGGCGCCGATGGCAGGCGGCCAGCTCGCCGAGGGCATGCTTCGTGTCCGCCACACGGAAGTACTCGAGCGCCAGCGACGGAAGTTGGACTCCCGCGGGTACGACGGCGCCGGCCGCGCCGACTCGTACCGCTTCCTGCAGGTACTCGACTCCGTCGCTGCGCTCGCCCCTGAGAGCGACGAACAAGGCACCCGGCTGAAGCGTCCGCGTGTCGGTCGAAACGGAGTCATAAGTCTGATCCGCTTCTGGCGCCGGCAAACCGAGTACTCCGGCGACCTCCGAAGAGGCGAAGGCGGCGCCCATCAGCCGACTCCCTCGAGAACCGACGAGACCACGTCAGCTTCATCGAACGGGATGACTTCGTCGCCGACCTCCTGCTCACGCTCGTGTCCTTTTCCGGCCAGCAGGACAATGTCACCTGCGCCCGCCAGCTCTAGGGCGCGTCCGATCGCGGCGGCCCGATCGAGCACGATCTCGTACGATTCCGTGTCGAGGTCCGCCACGATCTCGTTGCAGATATCGGCGGGATCTTCGGAGCGGGGGTTGTCGGTGGTCACGATCGCCAGGTCGGCGGCGGCGCTGACGGCGCGTCCCATGAGCGGCCGCTTGCCTCGGTCGCGATCGCCGCCACACCCGAACACGACCAGAAGCTTGCCGTCCGAGACCGCGCGAAGTGATTGCAGGACGCGACTGATCGCATCGGGGGTGTGAGCGTAGTCGCGCAGCACCAGCGTAGGCTCGCGGTGCAACACCTCCATGCGACCGGGGACTTGGGGAACGGTGGCAAGGCGACCGGCGACATCCTCGGGTGAGAGACCGAGCTCCAGGGCCGCGGCAGCGGCTCCAAGGGCGTTCATAATGTTAAATTCGCCGATGAGAGGAAGCTCGACCGGCGCCTCACCCTGCGGTGACTTGAGCGTCCATCGACTCCCGGCGAGATCGTAGGCGCGCTTCACCGCGCGCACGTCGGCGCGCCGGCCAAGGCCGAAGCGCACGATGCGCACCCGATCCGTAAACTGACCCTTCCACGCTTCGTCGTCTGCGTTGACCACACAGGCACCTTCAGCGGCGACCAGATCGGCCAGCCGCAGCTTGGCACCGCGGTAGCGCTCCATGTCCGGATGGTAGTCCAGATGCTCGCGGTCCACGTTCGTGAACACCGCGACGTCGTAGCGAAGCGCGTCCACCCGTCGCTGGTCGAGTGCGTGCGAGGAGACCTCCATGGCCACATACTCGACCCCATCGTCCGAGAGACCGCGGAGCGTCGCCATGAGCTCGACCGGGCCGGGGGTCGTGATTCTGCCCCACGTCGCCCGCCCCTCGTGGTTGATGACCCCTAGTGTTCCGATACCGGCGGCCGGACCCAAAGCCCTGAGCAGGTGATGGGCAATCCAGACAGTCGTCGTCTTCCCGTTTGTCCCGGTGACTCCGACCATGTGGAGGTCGGCTCCCGGATCGCCCTGGAACAGGGAGGCCAGGTGCGACACCGCTACTCTGCTGTTGGAGACGACAAACTGGGCGATCCTGATATCAGGTACGAGGCGCTCCACGAGCACCGCGTATGCTCCGGCCGCTTCTGCATGAGTGACGTAGGCATGGCCGTCCTCTGCGGTGCCGGAGATGGCGCAGAATAGATCACCGGCCTTCACCTGACGGGAGTCGATCGCGAGTCCTGTGAGATGCCCCGACGGCTCGCCGCGCCAGTGTAGTGGCAGTCCGCATTCGCGCAGACGT
Source organism: Gemmatimonadota bacterium (assembly GCA_041612005.1). GTDB lineage: Bacteria > Gemmatimonadota > Gemmatimonadetes > Palauibacterales > Palauibacteraceae > JBFILW01. The sequence goes on along the minus strand of JBFILW010000097.1, from coordinate 6,053 downwards.
TCGGCGATCTCGCGAGTGGAGACCATCGTCAGTTCAGTCTGACCGTGATCCCGGACTGCACCTCAGTTCCAGGCGGCGGGTATTGCGATTGAATGTTGCCGGTTGCGCGCAGCTCCACATCCACACCACCCATGTCCTGCAGCCTCACCACGGCTGCGCGCACCGGCAATCCCCTCAAGTCGGGCAGAACTCGTCGGGGGCGAGCGCTCGCCTCAGCCGGCCACGGCTCGGGGCGAGTGTCGACCGCGAAAATATATGGACTGGTTTCGGCGTCCGTCCCTGACGGACCCCAGTCGAACTGAAGTGGACGAACAGGAGACGAGACGCGGCGCTCGAGCTCGATGCCGCGGGTTGCCAGGGCCGCCTGTAGCGTTGTCGCGCTGATCGGCGCCGCCACCGAGCCCCCGTAGAACACTGACCCCTGCGGATCCTCGAGCTTGGCCAGGATTACCAGACTGGGGTCGTCGGAAGGGCAGTAGCCTACGAACGAAGCAGAATAACGGCCGTTGGCGTATCCTCCCGCCGACGCGAGGCGTGCGGTGCCGGTTTTCCCGGCAATCGCGAGCTGGCTGAGAGCCGCGCGGTAGCCCGTTCCCTCCTGTACCACTGAATTCAAGACATCCGTAATCTGAGTGGCGACGTCAGCTGTTACTACGCGCCTGAGCTCCTCTGGATCCTGACGCTTGACCACGGTGCCGTCGGCACGTCTGATTGCCTTCACCAGATACGGCCGCATGAGAACACCGTCGTTGGCCAGGGCCCCATACGCGGCCACCAACTGCAGGGAGGTCGCCGACATCTCGTAGCCGATCGCCAGTGAGGCCTGACTGAAGCCGGACCATTTGGATGGCCGCCGCAGCAGTCCCGGTGACTCGACCGGGTACTCGATACCAGTCGCCATACCAAACCCGAAGTCCCGCAGGTAGCGGTACTGGACTCCCCGTTCGAGACGGTCGGCCAGCTTGGCGGCGCCGATGTTGCTCGAGTAGCGAACAACTTCCGCTACGGTGAGCGTGTCGTACTCGTGCACGTCTTCGATCGTGCGACCGCCAGTGCGGTATGTCCCTCCCTCCGTATCGACCAGGTCATCCAGCCCCACCGTCTCCTCGCCCAATAGAGCGGCGAGCAGGAAGGGTTTCATGATGGAGCCCGGCTCGTACGGATCCGTGAAAGCCGGAATGCCGATGCCCGTGTCGCCTCTGCGGCTGACCACCGCCAGAAGTTCGCCCGTACGAGGATCCGCAATGAGGATGTCCCCGCCGGCGGCACCTGTCTCCTCGAGTGCTCGGTCGAGCGCCGCTGAGGCAATGGCCTGGAGGCTGGCGTCGATCGTCAACACGACGTCGTAACCGGGCTGTGGCGCCTGCACGACTTGATCCGGTACCCGGTGCAACCCGCGGACAGCATCACGCCGTCTCAGTGCCTCTCCCGCAGTTCCGCGCAAGATCGAGTCGAGCATGAGCTCGATGCCGGAGACGCCGGCACCGTGTTGGTTCACCTGCCCGAGCAGCACCCGGGCGAGCTCACCATCCGGATACACGCGTCCCACCAGCGTATCAAAGTGGATTCCCCCCTGCGTGATCGTGAGCAGCCGCTCCCGGTCCGCGCTAGAGACGCGGGACCGGATCGGAACCCAGTATCGATCGGACTCCCTGAGGTCTCGCTTCTCCGCTCTCGTCAATCCGAGAGCGCGATCGACCGATGCGATCGCCTCTGTCAGATCAGTCGTCTCGCTCGGAGCCAGGTAAGGACGGTACTCCTCGGAGTGCACGGCGAGAGGACGGAGATCACGGTCGTAGATGGTTCCGCGCGGTGCCGGCAATGTCACGCTCACCGAATTCTGTCCAACCGCTACGGCTAGCCATTCGGAGCCTTGGCGCAACTGCAGGCTGACGAGGCGGGCGACACAGGCCAGCGCTACAGCGGCGATGAGTAGGGCCAGGAAACGCGTGCGCAGACGGTGCGTTCTCGCCCGGATCGCTGCCCGGCCCTTCACAATACTCCCCCGTTCACTGGGCCCTCTCGTCGATCCCGTCGGCAGCAGCGTCTGTGGCGCGGGCCAATCGTTGGGGGCGTAGCCGCTGGCGCAGCCACTCGAACTCGGCTTCGGTCACCGGCCTCAGTCCGATCGCGGCGCCGGCCGATAACATGCGCGACCTGGAGGCGAGCGAGTCAGCCCGGACCATGGCGGATGCGAGCGCCGAGCGCACCACGTCCTCGGCCTGCTCCAGCGCCTCGAGCTCCTGAGACAGTTGCCGGGCTTCCGAGCTCCGCCGCACGGCAACCAGCATGGAGGCCGCGAGCGCCGCCACGGCAAGGAGGAAGAGCATACGGCGCCGAGCCGAACGGCCGAAACGAGCGGCACCCATTCAGGCTCGCTCCCAGACTCGCAGCTTGGCGCTGCGGGCTCGTGGGTTGCTGGTGACTTCGGCGTGTGTGGGTCGAAGTGGTCGTCGCGTGAGCGTTGTGCCCAGCGCCGCGCCCCGACATCTGCAGACGGGCAATTCAGGGGGACAGACGCAACTCCGACTCCACTCCCTGAACTCCCGCTTGACGATCCGGTCCTCGAGCGAGTGATAGGAGATGACGGCCAAGCGTCCCCCCGTCCGGAGCATGTCCCGGATTCCCGACAAACCCTCCTCCAGAGCAGCCAACTCGTCGTTCACCGCGATACGAAGCGCCTGGAAGATCCTCGCGAAGTCTTTTGGCGCGGCGCGGGGACCTAACGTCGCCTGCACCGCCCCCACCAACTCATCACTTTCCCCAAAGGGACGCAGGCCCCGCAACCGCACGACTTCGCGTGCCAACTTCTTCCAGCGGCGTTCTTCGCCATATTCCCGAAAGATCTGACCCAGCTCGGCTTCGGAAGCCGAGTTCAAGAGGTCGGCCGCGGGTCTCCTTCCTTCCGTTGTCCCGCCCATCCGCATTATCAACGGTGTGCCCGGCCGAAAGGAGAACCCGCTTGCCGTCTCATCTATCTGCTTAGAAGACACCCCCAGGTCCATCAATGCCCCAGCTAGCCCCTCTGCCACCCAAGCGTCGTCGAGCTCCGCAGTCGCGTGACGGAAGTTGACACGCCTCAGGCGCACCCGGTCGCCATACTCGTACAGCCTTTTCGCCGCGGCTTTTAGCCCGTCCGGATCAACGTCCAGTCCAACGAGCCGAACCGAGCCCGCCGCGGCCAGCAGCGCTTGCGCGTGACCGCCTCCTCCGACCGTGGCGTCCAGGAAGACCCCACCGCTCTCCGGTCGAAGCAAATCCACCACTTCGGCGACCATTACCGGCTGGTGCTCGTAAGTCGAGGTCACGTCGCCGGCTGCCCGTAGCCGCTTTAGCCAAACACGGACGCGGCTATCTGGTCGAGCCCCTCATCGTCGGATCCTGCTTCGATGCTGTCTCGGAAACGAACCGGGTCCCAAACTTCGATCCGGTCGATGGCCCCAAGGATCAGCACCTCCGACTCCAATCCCGCAAGGTTCCTCAAGTGCTCCGGAATCAGGATTCGGCCCTGCTTGTCGGGCGTCACGTCGTGTGCGTTGGAGATCCTTCCGAGGAGGTAGTGTCGCGTCTTCGGGAGCCGCTGACGCATCTCGACCAGCTTTTCCTGGACGGTCTGCCAGGTCTCGGGAGGATATAGAGTGAGTGCGTCGGTCTGAACCTGCATCAGGACGAAGGAATCCGCCTCCAACCCGCGCCTGAACTGCGCGGGCAGGCTGACACGCCCCTTTTCGTCCAACTGGTGGACGAATCTCCCGATGAATCTGTTCACCCCGCAGCACTTGCATTTAGGAAAGGTTCCCCACTTTGCCCCACTTCATACCGCCGAGCCCCATTCTATTTGACCTCATCCCAATCCGTCAACCCCCCTGCCCCACCCCGATGCTCTACAGGGGCGACCGATGCTCCCCTTCGATCAGCTGGGTCGCCTTTGACTGGCGCAGATTGGGAGGCGTGTTGTCTTGGGGAGAATGGCAGTCGGACTCCTCGCCGGGCGCAAGGATGTTTGCGAAACAAGCCCCTTGGGCTAAATCGGCAGCTCGCGGAGCGGATACCGTGGGTCGGCGAAAACTGACCTGTTGCGCACCGGAAGACGAAACGGCCCGACGGGAAGTCCCGTCGGGCCGAGATCAAGAGTGGAAACCGGCGTTGGCCGGTCGCGCCAGGTCAGCCGCAGGCTTTCCTGATAATCTGCTGCTGCCGGTAAATGTAGACGTCGGTGCTCTCGACGATCTGGGCCTTGTTGGCGGACTGGTAGCTTCCGGCCCGCTGCATGGAGGGGACGACACTCTGGAACGAGCTCAAGGCTCGTTGAGCCGGCGCACAGCCTTCCCCGGAGTTCGACTCGTCGAGCGCAACTCCTCGCTGGAAGTGAGCCGCTCCCACGAAAAAGTTGAGCTGCTGCCTCATCTCCGTGGAAGTCGCGAACTCGAGGCCGGTCGTGAACAGGTCGATCGCGCCGACATATTGGCCCTTTTGGAAGTAGTCCTGATAGCCCCGAGCCAGCAGTTGGTTGGCGATCTGGTCCGAATCGGACCCAGCCGCAATCGCTTCCCGGAAGTCGGAAACCGCGCCGCTCTCGTCGCCTTCGCGAAGCTTGAACATACCTCGTCGAAGCCGCGCGTTCGGATAGGCCTGATCGAGGGCAATGACTCTGTCCATCGCCTGAATGGCCTCTGCAAATCGCTCCGCGCGCGCGAGCGCGTCGGCGCGAACGGACCAAAGCGATGCGCTATCGGGAATCTGTTCCAGCGCCCGGTCGCTGAAATCGATCGCGGCATCGATCTCGTCGAGCGCCATGTACGCAGCGATCGTGTTCTTCAGCGTCCCCACTTCGATGCTGTCGCCGACGAGTACCAACAGGTGCTCGTACGCATCGACCGCGACCCGCGCGGCCTCTTCATCCACGACAGCGCCCGTGGAAGTTGCTGCCGTTCCCGCATCCCCGGTCGCAGTGGCCTTCTTGAGCGCCATGTCGCCGAGGTACTTCCACAAAGCGACGCTCGCTGAATCTGCCGCAATGCCCTCCTGGAGCAGTGCGATCGCTTCACCGTACGCTTCCGCCTGCCCGAGATTGTAGGCGACCGTTAGGCGCACATCCTCAGCCCCCGGGTTGAAATTCAAAAACTCCCGGTACTGGGTCATCGCCACTTCGGTGTTGCCCAGCTTCACGTTACAGAATGCCAGCGCCTGCAGCGCTTCCGTGTTGGACGGGCTCTGCTCCACCACCTGGGCCAAGTAGTCACACGCCGATGCCCAGTCTTCACGGCCGATCATGACCCGGCCCATCAGGTAGCGCGCCTGAATGCTGGTCGGGTTGATTTCGAGCGCCTGCGAACAGTTACGTTCGGCATCGTCATACTGGGTCGCCGCCAGATACTCCTGACAGAAGAGAACGGCGCGACGGAAGTCGACCTGGCTGCCGAGCGCCTGGACGATCTGGCCCGAAGCTTCCTTCACCTCATTCCGACCATCCCCCGCTACCGTGAACTGAGGTACCGGAAGGGAGTCGCCGGTTCGTGTATCCACGAACGCGACATCGACGTTGTACGTCTTTGCGCCACCCGCGGGCCGCAAGGTTCCGTACATGATCAGGGAGGCGTCAAGACGCGACGCGAGTTGCCGCCACTGGATGAGCGAAAGCTCGTCCTTGTTCAGCTTGTACTGCTTGAGAGCTGACTTCACTTCCCCTTCCTCGACCGAGGTAAGGGTTGGAAACTCTTTCAGCTCGTCCTGCACTTGCTTCGCGATCTTCTCGCCGAATGACGGCGGGGCTCCCGGCTGAGCGACGAGCGGAACCACCAGGACGCGAGCGCGATCGCTCTGCGCCCATGCCACGCCACTCCCGACCAGCACCGCCGTGAGCGCGAGGCCTGTGGCTCGTAACAGCCGGCCCGACCAGCTTTTTCTTTTCATGCCTGACGTCCTCACTTCAGTGATACCAAGACGCCGGCCTGGCGGGCCCGCGCCGCGGGCCGCCCTCCGGCACTACCGATCGCCTCTTCCACCCCGTTTACCCGGTTAGACCGACAATGTTCGTGGCTCGCGAGGACCTG
>JBFILW010000096.1:0-9926 GCA_041612005.1 Gemmatimonadota bacterium | reverse complement strand
TACGCAGGAGGCGGGGATCCGGATTCCGCAGTCAGGACGGGCCTTCGCGCCTTCGAGGACATCAACGAGATCTCGATCGTGGCGGCACCGGGATCGACGGCCAGCGGCCACGGGTCGGGCGCACGTGCCCGCGCGATCGCGGCGCACCTGATCGAGCATTGCGAGACGATGCAGTACCGCGTCGCCGTTCTGGACTCGCCCGAGGGCCACAGCTTGGAAGAAATCCGCGCGTACCGGGCGAGCCTCGACTCGAAACACGCGGCACTCTACTACCCGTGGATCCACGTCATCGACCCGTTGTCCAATTCGGAGATCGCTCTTCCGCCAAGCGGTTTCGTGGCCGGGATCTACGGGCGCACTGATGCCATGGGAGGTGTCCACAAGGCACCGGCCGACGAGCGAATCGAGCTCGCGGTTTCTCTCGAGCGGGATATCACGACCGCGGAGCAGGACATCCTCAGCCCCGAAAGCATCAACTGTCTCCGCTTCTTCACCGGCCGCGGATACCGAGTCTGGGGCGCCCGCACGATCAGCTCGGATCCCGAGTGGAAGTACGTCAGTGTGCGGCGGCTCCTGGTCTTCCTCGAGCACTCGATCGAGCGTGGCACGCAGTGGGTCGTGTTCGAGCCGAACGGTGAGGAGACCTGGGCCCGGCTGCGGAGCGCGATCTCGGCCTTCCTGCACGAAGCATGGCGCTCCGGCGCATTCCAGGGAGCCACAGACGAGGAAGCGTTCTTCGTCCGCTGCGACCGCTCGACGATGACCCAGAACGACATCGACAACGGACGCCTGATCTGCCAGATCGGAGTCGCGCCCCTGAGACCGGCGGAGTTCGTCATCTTCCGGATCGGCCAGTGGACGGCCGATTCGCCCCGGCGCTGAGCGGCGCCGGGAGCTCGGGCTACTCGATCAGGTCGGTCCCCAGCACCCGTAGCCGCTCGACCTGTCGGGCTACCTCCTCTTCCGGGATTCCGCACTGCCGCGCGACGCGTCTCATGATCACCAGGGCGGTCTCGACCTCTTCCGAGATAACCACATCGGCACCGGCATCCTCGAGCTGTTCCGCCTCGATGGAGTAGCGCGCCCTCGCGATGACCGGAAGCGAGGGGTCCGCGAGCCTGGCCTGCTGGACGATCCGCAGCGACGCGTCGGGGTCGTTGATCGCGACGACGAGCAGCTTCGCGTGGCGGACTCCGGCCCGTTGCTGCACCTCCGACTGCCCGAGGTCTCCGTACAGGTATGGAACGCCCCTCGCCTCGGCCTCGAACGCCGTCACCGGGTTCAGGTCCACGATCTGATAGGGCAGGTCGAAGGCGCGACACACACGCTCCAGATAGCGGCCGGTGAGACCGTAGCCGCCAATGATCACGTGGTCACGCCGCGCGGTCGGTCCTGCGCCTGCCGGACTCTCGTCGGGGTCGAGGTGCGCGCCCGGTCCGTGCGCCCGCAGGAGCCGTCGCGCCGCCGGCTCGAGCTGGGAGAGGAAGGGGGTGGCGATCATGAGGACGACGACCACCGCGAGGAACACCTGCTCCCCGGGCTCGCCGAGCCCCGCCGGCGAAAGTCCGTACTCGCGGCCGGTATCGTTGAGGATGAGCGAGAACTCGCCGATCTGCGCCAGTCCAAGCCCGACGATGGCGGCCAGCCAGCCCGGGTAGCGCAGAGACCGCACGCTGATGGCGGTCAAAGCGCTCTTGATGATAAAGACACCGAGCACCGCGCCGACCAACAACACCGGCTCGGCGAGCGCGACGCGAACGTCGAGAAACATCCCGACGGAGACAAAGAACACGGCGCTGAACAGAGTACGGAACGGAATGATCTCGCCGACCGCGTGCTCCCGAAAGCGACTACGGCTGACTGCCAGCCCGGCCAGGAACGCGCCGAGCGCCACGCTGATGCCGGCGAGGCTCGCCAGCCATGCGATCCCGAAGCAGATCACCACCACCACCAGCAGGAAGAGCTCCGAATTGTTGAGGTGAGCGACTCGGTCGAGGACCCGGGGCACGATCCGCCGCGCCAGCTCGAGCACGATCGCGATGATCACCAGGCCCTGGAGCAGCGCCAGGAGTACGGGTCCGACCGAGGCGCTGCCACTCCCCAGAATCGGAATCGTCAACATCATGAGCACGACGGACAGATCCTGAAAGATGAGGATGCCGAGAGAGATCTGGCCCGTCGGCGAATCGATGCGGGCCCGATCGGAGAGAAGCTTGAGCACGAGCGCCGTGCTGCTGAGCGCGACGAGGTAGCCGGTGTAGACGCCGACCCGCCACTCAACCCCGAGCGCGGCCAGCAGCGCGGCGACCAGCCCCACCGTCGCCACCACCTGGAACCCCCCGCCGAGCACGATGTAGCGACGAATACGGGCCAGCTTGTCGAGGCTGAACTCGATGCCGATGGTGAACAGAAGCAGGATCACGCCGACCTCGGCGGTGCCGGCGATCAGGTCCAGATCGCGCACGAGCCCGAGCGCGTGCGGCCCGATCAGAATACCGGTGAGCAGGTAGGCGACGATCGGCACCATCTTCAGCCGGTGGCAGACATAGACCAGCACGGCCCCCACCCCGAAGATTGTGATCAGCTCCCGCAAGAGCGGCAGCTCGACCGTGGTGGCGGTCAGGCGGAGGCCGGAGATGGCGACGAGTTCTGCGACAATCGAAGTCGGATGCATGGGCTGGAATATACAGTGAGGCACACTCTTGCAGAGATGCCGGAAAGCGGTGGGATCTTACCGGGCTTGCTGCGACGACAGCATCGAACACAACATTGACAAATCCGCTGACAAGATGGGAACGACACTCTGGAGCTGGTATCGGCAGCAGACCGGATTCACCGGATGATCTGAGGGCATGGCTGGGCGAGATCGACGTCTATCTCTTCGACCAGCTCCTCAAGGGTCGTATACGGCCGGGCATGCGGGTGCTGGACGCCGGCTGCGGCAGCGGTCGAAACGTCGTCTACCTGCTGCGGAGCGGCCTGGACGTATGTGCCGTGGATCGGACGCCCGCCGCGATCGCGGCCGTGCGGGAGCTGGCCGCCGAGCTGGCCCCGGAGCTTCCCGACGCCAACTTCCGGGTCGAGCCGGTCGAGGCGCTCTCGTTCGGGGACGGCTCCTTCGATGCGGTTTTCGCCATCGCACTGCTGCACTTCGCGCCGGACGAGCCGCAGTTCGGTGCAATGCTGACGGGGCTCTGGCGCGTACTCAAAACCGGTGGGTTGTTCTTCGCCCGCCTCGCCTCATCGATCGGCATCGAAAGCCAGGTGCAGTTGCTGGAGGGCCGAAGGCATCGGCTTCCCGACGGGACCGATCGCTTCCTGGTGGACGAAGCGTTCTTGCTCGATTGGACCGACCGGCTCGGCGGCACCCTGGCCGAGCCGATCAAGACGGTCAACGTGCAGAATCAGCGCTGCATGACCACCTGGTGCATGCGGAAGGCCTAGAGCTTCTCGCAGGTCATCTCGTCGCCCCCGATCGTGGCCACGAGAGCGCCGCCCTTCTTGTTGAACACGAGGCCCTGCCCGCTGGCACCGATAGTCACCTTGTCGCCGTCAACCTCGTACTCGCCCTTCTGCTCGGTTCCGAACACGGTGATGTAAACGCTGCCGTCGCCGCGGAAGTCCATCTTGTCGTAGATGCACTCCTCACCGCCGTATTCTCCAGAGATGCCACCGCCGCTGCACGCGGCGAGCGCGAGGGGTGCCGACAGGGCGAGCGATAAGAGGAACGAGTTTCGTGTGTGCATCGACCAGCTCCGCGAAGTGGTGGGGTGTCGTGGGCGTGAAGAAAGTTACTGGTCATGGGGTCCGCAGCAAGCTGCGCCGGCGCCACGCCAAATCGAGTTGGCGTCAGCCGGCCGGTGACAGGGAGAGGAACAGCACTCCGTACACAGCGGCGCCGATGGCAAACGCCGCGACATCGGTGGTCCGGTCCGTGTTCGGTAGCTCGTGGCGCAGGATGTTCATGATCGTTCCGCCCGCAATGTAGGCGAGCACCAGGGCCAGCACTTCCGCCCGGATCTCGATTCCGGGTGCGATACCGGTCAGCCAGCCCGCCAAGAGGCCCGCGACGAGGAGCCAGCGCCCGATGCGGCGGTAGCGCTGACCGTGGTGCTCGACCAGCGCCTCATCATTGGCGAGGAAGTGCAGCCCCATAGCGATCGCGAACAACCATAGGGGCTCCACCGCCTCGTCGCCGGGGCTGGCCACGGCGTAGCCGATCGCCGCGTTCAGGACCATGAAGGAGACAATGCTGAGCCTGAACGTCGCGGTCCCGGTCTGATCCGGCTCTCCCGCGGCGCGGCGCTGACGACGCGAGGCGCGCGACGCCGTCTCCACCCACAACGAGACGGTGAGGCCCACAAGACCGAGGACATATATGTGTCGATCGAGACCAGGAAACCAGCCGGCCTGATCGATCAGAGCCTGCTTCTCGGCCAGGCTGGGCAGCAGGTCCAGGAACACGTAGGCGACGCTGATCCCGGACGCGGCCGAGAGGGTCCGCGGTCCCCACTCTCGCCCGAGCGAAGCGGTTGTGCCGGCGTACACGTGCACGGCAGCCAGCGCCAGAACTGTCAGCAGCGTTGCCACGAGTGGGCTCACGCCTCCTCCAGCTTCGAGCGCCGCAGTCTACCGTGTTGCGGCCGAGCTTCACACGGCGCGCTAGTGCGGCTCGGTACCGGCCCTCGGCGGGAAATTCTCCAGGATCTTCTGGACTGCGTCGTCGATGCGCTTCTGTGACTCCTCCGGTGACGGATTGTCGCCAGCCAGCTCTTTGGTTCCCGTCGCCGTGAAGATCATCTCTTCGCGCTTGACATCGAAGATCGCGATGGCCAGCGCGCCGACCGTGTAGCGCTGCTCCGTTGTCGTGGTCGTCGTCATGCCCATGCCGGGCCCATACCAACCGCCGTAACCCATGCCGTAGGCGCCATAACCGTAGCCGCCCCAGCCGGTGCTGACCGTCGAAAAGGACGACCGCTCCTGCGTCGTGACCTGCCACCCGACAGCCGCGTCGGCGTCGTCCTCGCTGTTCGCCTGGCGCATTCCCTTGGCGGTCAGCGTGCTCGTGATAGAGGACTTGATCCGATTGTTGACGAATGCGCTGAGCTGCTCGCCGCCCGCCGCCGCGTCCAGGACGACGAAGGTCTGGTAGTTGGCGAAGTCCACTTTCGGATCCCAATCGTTCGTAACACTGAGGCCGCCGCTGCACGCGGCTGCCACCACTGCAAGGGCACCGGCCGTGCCCAAATTCCGAAAACTCATTCTCTGTCTCCTCGATCTCTGTCTACGGGGTGGGTAATATCCCGCATCGTTGCCCGGTGCGCCAGCGTACCCCGGCGCCGCCCGTTCGGCTCCCCGGGGGGCGCCCAGCGTGGCAGCGGGTGGGGGTGTTAATTCTTATGTACCGCAGCGCGGCAATACCGCCGCCGAGACTCTCCACCGACAATATAGGTCCTGGCCACATGCTACACTCACGCAGACTGACCATCCGAATCCCTCGAGCCGGGCAGCTGTTCGCCATGGTCGCTCTGGCCCTCGGCTCGACCACGGCTCTCGCCCAGGAAGAGGAGACGTACACGGTCAGCTTTCTCGAGCGCACGATCGACCTCGAGCCCTACGTGCAAGGGTTTCCGTACGGCCGCTGGGACGCCGACTTCGAGGCCGGAACTCTGACCTACATGCACCGGACGCCGTCCGGCACGTTCCTCATGGTACAGCCGCTCGCGGTGGGTCACGGCTCGGGCCTCATCGACCCGACGGCCGGGCGGCTGGTGCACGACATCGACTGGTCCACACGCAGTTTCTGGGGGACGGACTACGACTCGATCTCCGGCGATCAGATCCTGCTGGCAGACGAGCGCAACGACGAGGTGATCAACCTCTACCGCCTCTCGCTCGAGGATGGCTCGATCGAGAAGCTGACAGACGTACCCTACATCTACGGCCGCGACTTCTCGAAGGACGGACGCACGATCGGCTACATCGCCCGCTACGGGGACACGGAGCCGTACCGGAACTGCCTGACGCTGCTGAACCCACGCGATGGATCGAGCCGTGAAATCCTGTGCGAGGAAGGCAGCCAATTCCGAATGGTGTGGTCGTCGGTCAACTTCCGTCCCGACGGCTCGGGTGTGGTGCTCAAGCTGAACGAGGACGGGCACCGCAAGCAGGGGACGCTCGCCTACGTCGACCTCACCGTGGACGATCCCGGTATCGAGGTTCTCCTGCCCGGCGGTGTCGAGCGCTATGCGCACGGGTCATACGACGAGCCGTGGCTCGACAACGAGCGGTTCTTCTACGTGTCGGACGAGACGGGCTACTCGAATCTGTACGTATTCGACCTCGAGAGCCGCGAGTCCCGGCAGGTGACGGAGGTGGATGAGCAGGCGTGGTTCGTGCCGATCGAGATCGATGGCCGTACGCTGGTCCTCCAGACGCTGGACCGGCCGCACGAGAACGTGATGGTCGTGATCGACCCGCAATCCGGCGCCGAGATAGGCCGGCACGTGTTCGACGCCAACGTCGGCATGATCGGGTTCGACGACAAGAACCACTTCATCATTTCGCTGACCAATGTCGGGTCGCCGTTCATGGCGGACGAAATGTGGATCACGCTCGAGGACGGGTGGGCCGTGTTCGAATTCGAGCCCAAGATCCGTCTTCCGGAGGAGCTGGCTCAGAAGCTCGAGCAGTGCGAAGTGCAGCGCGTGGAGTATGCGACTTTCGATATCGACCCGGCCACGGGCACGCCACGTATGCTGCATGCGTTTCTACTCACGCCTAAGCAGGCGCTCGCGGATTCAGCGCAGCGGCTGGCGGTTATCACGTCTTTCTACGGCGGCTCCAACTCGTTCAGCACGCGGCAGCAGATCTACTGCGAGGCGGGTATCACGTGGCTGTCGCCGGCGGTCCGCGGCAGCTCCGGATTCGGCAAGGAGTTCATGGCGCTCAACGACCGTGACCTGGGCGGCGACGAGATCATCGACCTCTTCTACGGAGCGCGCTTCCTGGAGCGGGTCTACGGCTTCGAACCGGAGCAAATCGGCGTCGCCGGCGGCTCGCACGGCGGCTACGCGACCATGCGCGCCCTCACGTTTCCGCCCGAGACCAACGGCCGCAACGAGTCGTACAGCTTCGGATTCGGCATGAGTCACGCGGGTTTCTCGAGCATCGTCACTTTCTACGACGCGACCAACATTCCGGACTGGATCATCCTCGAAGCGGGCGATCCGAAGACCGAGGCGGACAAGCTGGCCGACCGATCGCCGCTCACGCACGCGGGGCGGCTGGAATCGCCGCTCCTGCTGACGCACGGCTCCAACGACAACCGGGTCGGCGTCAGCGAGAGCCGCCAGTTCTACGAAGCGGCCCAGGCCCTCGACCGCCCGGTCACGTACGTGGAGTTCGAAGGGCAGGGGCACGGTATTCGGGGCCTCAAGAACCTGGTCAACTACTACGGTGTGCAGTTCGACTTCCTGGAGGGACTCGTGTGCGAGCGAAACGCCCCGGGTAGCGAGGGCTGCGAATAGGCCGATGGGCCTTTTCGACCGATTGAAACAGAATCGAGAGCCGGCCCTGACAGTCGAGCACGATCTGTTCGGCACGATTCGCTACTCGAAGCACGACGGGTGGGAGAATCCGGCTTTCTCGCTCTGGGGCTTCGACGGCGTGCAGCTGCTGATCGACGGGAGCCCGGAGGGTCCGTCGCCTGTCCAGGAAGAAGCGTTTCGGCGCTTCGAGGCCGCGCGGGCTGATCTCTTGCCGCGTTGCGTGGCCGCGGTGGACGAGGTGCGGGAGGGCTTCGAGGTACCGAAGGCGGAGTTCCGGGTCAGTGGGCTCACGATCCCATCGCTGGTCGAGGGAGGGGAGCCGCACGACCGGCTATGGACGCTGTGGTTCGACCTCGAGGGCGACCAGCACTTCATGTATGGGGTGCAGTCGGACGATGAGTGGGCGAGCATGGTCGCTTTCGCCGACGATTGAGGGGGCGGACCCGGTGATCATCGCCGTCATTGAGGACGGAACGATCGAGGTCGTGGAGGACCTCGCCGAGGCGCGCCGCAACTATGAGCCGATCGACGTTGAGTCCGACGTCATCGTGTTTTACGCGGAGGACGGGACGTGGCTCAAACCCGTATTCACGAAGCCGAACAGGTACCGCTTCTTCGGATTCGTGCTCGAACAGGGCGAATACGACCTCGCTCCGGACCCGAACCTCGGCTCGACGGTCGACCCGTTTGACGTGGCGCTGGCCGAGAGCGTGGCGCTGGAGCCGAACCCGTACTTCGCGAGCCTCGACGAGCTCCGCGCGCACGTGAACGCTCAGCGCAACCGCTGATGACGGCCGCGACTGTCCAGAGGCTGACGACCCGGGAGCGCGCCGGGGCGATCGACGTCCTGGCCGCCTCCTTCCACCAATACCCGGTGTGGACGTATACCCTGGCCGACGCCGGCGACGAGTACGATGCGCGGGTTCGGGCGCTGGTCGGCTTCTTCTGCGACTTCCGCTTCGCGCACGGCTGGCCGGTGCTCGGCGCACGCGACGGGGACGCGCTGGTGGGCATCGCGTTGCTGAGCGCTCCGGGTGGCGAGCCGCCCTCGGCGGGGCTCGAAGAGCAGTACGCGCAGCTCACCGCGGCGCTCGGACCCGCTGCCGTCGCCCGCATCGAGGCGTACGAGGCGGAATCGGAACGCCTCAAGCTCGACCAGCCGCATTACCTGCTGGGCATGCTCGGGGTACGTCCCTCCAGTCAGGGACAGGGGATCGGGCGGGTCCTACTGGAGCACGTGCACCGGATCTCCGCGGACGACCCGAATTCGACCGGCGTCTGCCTGAGCACGGAAGACCCGGCCAACGTGCCGTTCTACGAGCGCGCGGGGTATGTGGTCACCGGTGAGGCGGATATCGGCGACATTCACACCTGGGCCATGTTCCGGCCCGACGATTCGGGCGGCCCTGCGAAGCAATGAGGGATTCGCCCGTGTTTGTGCTGGCGACCGCGTTTCTGGTCGCGATCACGGCCGAGCTGGCCGTCACGCGCGAGGCCGGGGCGCAGGAGCGCTATTGGCCGCCGGGCGAATGGCGCACAGCCTCTCCGGAGTCGCAGGGGATCGATTCCGATGGGCTCGCTGCCGCACTCGAGTTCATCGACAGCGAAGCACTCGACATCCACAGTCTCCAGATACTCCGCAACGGCTACCTGGTCCTCGACGCCTTCTTCTACCCGTACGCCGGTCGCACACGCCATGACGTCGCATCGGTCACGAAGAGCATCACCGCGACCCTGATCGGCATCGCGATCGACCGAGGCGAGATCGAGAGCGTGGATGCTCCGATCCGGGACTTCTTCCCCGAGCTGGACGCGGAGCGTCGAAACACCGTGGGGAGCATTACGATCGCGCAGCTGCTCTCCATGTCATCCGGCCTGCAGTGCGGGTACGAGCCCGGTGAGCCAGAGCTGCTCGCCATGATCACCGCCGACGATTGGGTGGAGTTCGCGCTCGATCTCCCGATCCACGTCGATCCGGGCACCGAGTTCGCGTACTGCAGCGGCAACAACCACATCCTGTCAGCGATCCTTTCCCGGGCGACCGGCATGCCGGCGGACGAGTTCGCCCGCGCGCACCTGTTCGAACCGCTCGGGATCGAGGACGCCTACTGGCCGCGCGACCCCCCGGGCATCACACACGGGTGGGGCGACCTTCAAGTCCATCCGCACGACATGGCCCGGGTCGGCTATCTCTACCTGAGCCGTGGGAGGTGGGATGACGAAGCGGTCGTCTCATTCGAGTGGATCGCGTCGTCAACCCGGGCCCGGATCGGTCTGCGACGGCCCGAGGGGGCCTATGGTCTCGGCTGGTGGATCAATGCTGGCATGCTGGCGGGGATCTACGAAGCCAGGGGCCGTGGCGGTCAGCGGATCACC
>JBFILW010000095.1:0-10045 GCA_041612005.1 Gemmatimonadota bacterium | reverse complement strand
GCAACGCCGCGAGCTGCATTGATCGCGCGTTACACGCGGCAGTTGGGCTGATGGGTGGGGCCGAGTTCTATCTCAACGAGAGTGGGTCCTTCTCCATCGGTGTCGAGGGTGGCTATTGGTGGGAGCTCGACGAGTCCGACGTCGAGAGGTTTGATCTCTCGCACGGGACGATCGCGGCGCTGCTCCGTCTCCGTCCCTGATATCGAAATGACGGCCGGCCGCGGCGCGGCCAGGGGACGATTCAGGAGAGCTGGTCGCGCAGGTCCGACAGCACGCGGTCGGCGGCGTGTTTCTTGAGGGCGCTCTTCCAGCCACCAAACAGGCCTGCCAGGCCGCCCACGCGGATGTCCGCCAGCTCGCGGTCAACCTCCGCCTCCACCAGCCTCCGCAGTCTCGCTTCCGCTGCCGGTCCCAACGCCGCCGCTGGCCCGTCGGCGCGGTAAGCCACTTCGTCGTCAGGCTCGTAGTCGATCCACTCGGAGAGCGAGCTGCGAATCGCATCCCGGGCGTCTCGCCGCCCCGCCCGGAAGTCCGCCTCTCTCCAATCCCGATTCAAGAAACCCCCGAGCGAGCCGAGCGATCGACAGGTGAGCGACCCGGGCGATTCGGGTGCGATCATCACGATTCCGTCCGTGCTCGCCGCAGGCCCTCCGCACGCCGCTTGTAGAACGTAGATCAGCTTCGCGAGCCGGGTGCGACCCGACCTGGAGCTGGCCCGGGCCAGAATCGGGGCCAGGCGATTGTCCGCCTCAATGCGCTCGAGGCTGGAGTCGATCAGGTCCATGACCTGTTCGTCGTCGAGCTCGCGCCCGGCGCCAGATTCGAGCTCGGCCGCCCGCTCGGCCAGGTCCCCCAGATGCCGGCCCAGCGCCAGGGCTCCGGGGTCGTCGAGTCGATCCACGATCTCGGGCAGCCTCGCGATGAGCGCGTCGAGAAGACGCGCCTCTCCGCCCGTGCCGCCCCTCGATGCCATGGCGATGTCGGCCAAGCCGGCCCGGCTCGAATCCGAACTGCCGATACCGGGATCAATGCACACGATGATCCGTTCCTCGCTGGTGTCCCCCGCGTGCGCCGAGAGTCTTCCGGCCAGAGCGAGGGCGGGCGCGGCGAATAACCCGCCCGCCGTCGGCTTGGCGGCCGCGCTCATGGCCATGGACGGCAACACGGGGGGCACGCCGCTGGCGTCGACGGCGGCTCGGCGTAAGTCCTCCCAGGTCCGGTCCCCGGCCCCGTTCTCAGTCGTGAGAAGAAAGTCCGTGCTGCCGGAGCCCGCGCAGAATCCAACCTGCAGATCGCCTCCGAACATCGGAAGCGGTTCGTCGTCGCTCGCCGAGTCCGAGGCGATGAGTGCCCGGCTGAGCTCGTCGAAAGCCACTCGACCCGAAGCTCCCGAACGATCGCCCCTATCGCCTGACAGGTTGCCGGCATCCATGGCCTCGACCCAACAACGCTCGATCCAGGGTACGAGATTGCGATTCACCACCAGCGAGCGGGCGACGAGAGCCGCTGTCAGGCTGCCCGAAGAGCTACCGGTGACCACGTCGATGATGACGTCGTGATCGGAGCGATTGTGCTCCAGCGCCAGCAGCAGCTCGCTGGCGGCGCCGGCGACGTAGCTTCCGAGGGAGCCGC
Organism: Gemmatimonadota bacterium; assembly: GCA_041612005.1. Taxonomy (GTDB): domain Bacteria; phylum Gemmatimonadota; class Gemmatimonadetes; order Palauibacterales; family Palauibacteraceae; genus JBFILW01. Next base: position 8,413 of record JBFILW010000095.1, on the reverse strand, counting down.
TGCCGTGAAGGACCAGGGCGATTCTCATTCAGTACCAGTTCGTCCGTTGAGGTTTCGTTGCGGTGGGGAAACTGCCTCCGCGCGTGGCGCGGCGGCAAGACGCAGGGCTGCCCCGCGCGCCACGGGCGACTCCGGCAGGCAATTAATCTGCTGGCCCGGCGGGTATCGGCTCGGGCACATCGATCTCGAGCAGGCTGCTGGCATCGAGACTTTGACCGCCGACGTACAGCGACCAGTGCAGATGCGCCGCGGTGACCCGCCCCGTGGCGCCGACGTCGCCGACCAGCTGACCCCGTTCGACGAAGTCGCCGAGCGCAACGTGGATACGCGAGAGGTGGAAGTAGGCCGTGTAGACGCCGAGCCCGTGGTCTACGAACACGGCGTTCCCCGCAAAATAGAAGTTGCCGGTCAGAGCGACTCGGCCCCTGCCCGCGGAACGCACTGGCTCGCCGGTCGCGCCCGAGAGGTCGAGCCCCCAGTGGCGACTCTGCAGCTCTCCGTTGAACACCCGGCGCAGACCGAACCCGGAGGTAATCCGGCCCGATCGCGGCCAGCGGAAGTCCCCATCGAGGTATGAACGGGGTGTCGTCACGGCCAGCATCGCGCGGATCTCTTCGCGCTCGCGCTCGATTCGCTCGAGGGCCTCGGTCGACGGGCTGGAGTACCGACTCGCGACGCTGAGCTGTTGGGCCGGGAAGTCGCGCCGCTGGATCTCGACCGGCAGCGAGGCAACCACCACCGGGCCGTCCTCTCGGGCGTAGCGGACAATCAGCTCCTTCTCACCCGGACTCCCGACGGGGGCTGCCGCGATTCCGAACCAACCATCTCCGGCTTCGGCGAATCCAATTGGCACCTCGCCGAGCACTCCCTCGACCGCCTGCACGTGGAAGAGATTGGCGCCGGGGGCATGGGCCGAGAGGTAGAAGCCGACCGCGTCACCCTCGCGTGGTGCCACGGGCGTCCATGTGACCAAAGGCGCCACGTAGGAAAGCCGTGGAAGCGCAGGCGAAACTCGACGGACTTCGAAATCCTCGAGACCGCCGATCAACAGATCGAGCTCCGTCGGATGCACCGCAGGGGTCACCGGGTCGGGTAGTGGAAACGGCGGAGCCGTCGGCGTCGAAGCACAGCCCATCATCAGGCCGGTGAGTGCCGACAGGGCCACGTAACGCCAGTTCCTTGCCGGCGTTTGGCGGCTCGGGTAGCTTTTTGGGTTGCCGTCAAGACGACCGCTCGAGCCCCGCTGTTTCGTTGCCGTTCCCGGCCCGCGCCGGAGACCGGCGTCACAGATATGAGGTGTTGCCGTCATGCACGTTTTCGCCAAGTGCGAGAACTTCACTGCTTCCCGTGAGGTGAAGGCAGCGGGATTATATCCCTATTTCCAGCCGATCCAGAAATCCTGCGACACCGAAGTCTTCATCGACGGCAAGCGCAAGATCATGATCGGGTCAAACAACTACATGGGCCTGACCCACGATCCGCGCATCCTGGAGGCTGCCAAGGACGCGCTGGATCGGTACGGGAGCGGCAACACGGGTAGCCGCTTCCTCAACGGAAACCTCGACCTGCACAACCTGCTCGAGGACCGGCTGGCCGCGTTCACGGGCAAGGAAGCCGCCCTCGTCTTCAGCACGGGCTACCAGGTGGCCTTGGGCTCGATCGGCGCTCTGATCGGCCGCACCGACACCGTATTCCTCGACAAGTTCGACCATGCCTGCATCCAGGACGGGGCGCGGCTCGGCTTCGGCGACGTCGTCCGCTTCCCGCACGGGGACCTCGTGCGTTTGCGCCGACTGCTCGAAGCCCAGAAACCGGAGCGCGGCAAGCTGATCGCCGTCGATGGCGTCTACAGCATGGAAGGCGACGTCGCCGACCTACCGGCACTCATCCCGCTCGCAAAAGAGTTCGATGCCGCGCTGCTGGTCGACGACGCCCACTCGCTTGGCGTCCTGGGCCCCAAGGGCGACGGAACGGCCGCCCACTTCGGCGTCACCGACGATATCGACCTGATCACGGGTACGTTCAGCAAGTCGCTCGCTTCGATCGGTGGCTTCATCGCGGGTTCCGCGACGGTTATGGAGTACCTTCAGAATAACGCGCGCTCCCTGATCTTCAGCGCCAGCATGCCGCCGGCTTCCGTTGCCACCGTCCTCAAGGCGCTCGAGATCATCGAGACCGAGCCGGAACGGCGCGAGCTTCTGTGGAAGAACACCCACAAGATGATGGAAGGTTTCCGCTCCATCGGGTTCGACATCGGTCCGACCGAGACACCGATCATCCCGATTACCGTCGGGCCGATGGAGAAGACCTTCCACTATTGGAAGGCGTTGTTCGATGCCGGCATCTTCACCAACCCCGTCGTCCCGCCGGCCATACCCGAGGGTAGCTGCCGTCTCCGCACCAGCTACATGGCCACCCACACGGACGAGCAGCTCGACTATGTCCTGGAAACGATGGAGAAGATCGGCAAGCAGCTGGACGTAGTGTGACGGCCGCCGCTACAGGGGTTCAAGTCCGTCGCGTCGATGACGCCCGGCAGAAGCGCGACTTCATCCGCCTGCCGTGGTCGATCTACGAGGGCGACCCGAACTGGGTCCCGCCGCTCATCATGGACATGAAGACGGCGTTAAACCGCGACAAGCACCCCTTCTACCAGCACTCCGAGGCCATCTTCTTCATCGCCTACCTTGATGGCCGCCCCGTCGGCCGCATCGCGGCCATCGACAACGCGCGGCACATCGAGTTCCACCACGAGCGGGTGGGCTTCTTCGGGTTCTTCGAGTGCATCGACGACGAGGACGTGGCCGGGGCGCTGTTCGAGGCGGCAGGTGAGTGGCTTCGCAGCCGGGACCTGAAGGCCATGCGGGGGCCGACCAGCTTTTCGACCAACGATATTACGGGCTTCGTGATCGAGGGATACGACAGCCCGCCGGTGCTGTTGATGCCTTACAACCCGCGCTACTACGAACCGCTGTTGTTCAGCTGCGGCTTCGAGCGGGTCAAGACCATGGTTGCCTTCGAGCAGAACTCGAACCAGGCCCCCGACTACCTGGTGCGAGCCGCGAAAGTGGTCGCGAAGCGCACGGGCGTGCGCCTGCGACCGATCGATATGAAGAACTTCGAGTCCGAGCTCGAAGTCGTGCAGGGCATCTATCGGGGCGCGTGGGAGAAGAACTGGGGCTTCGTGCCGATGACGGAAGCCGAAGTCGAGTTCATGGCCAAGGAGCTCAAGCCCGCCGTAGACCCCGAATTCGTGATGATCGCCGAGCAGGAGGACGGCACCCCGGTCGGCTTCTCGCTCACGATGCCTGACTACAACCACGCCCTCATCCACCTCCGCAACGGCCGTCTCTTGCCGTTCGGGATCCTTAAGCTGCTCTGGTACCGTCGCTCGATCTATCGCATCCGGATCATGGCGCTCGGCCTGCTCGAGGAATATCGCGGACGCGGGATCGACGCCATGCTCTACCACAACATCTTCGAGACGGGCAAGCGTAAAGGGATAACCTGCGCGGAGTTCAGCTGGGTACTCGAGGACAACGAGGCCATGCGTCGTCCGCTGGACCGGCTCGGCGGCCGCGTCTACAAGCGTTACGCGTTGTACGAGAAACCTCTTGACGGAGGCGTGGACCGCACGTGAGAGAGCGGGTCCTGGTCACGGGCGCTACCGGATTCATCGGCAGCCACGTCGCTGCGGCGTTTGCCGCCGCTGGGTGGCGGGTCCGCGTCACGGTCCGGGCCAGCAGTGACCTCAGGTGGCTGGAGGGCCTGGACGTGGAGACGGTGGAGGCGGACCTGGCGACGCCGGCGGACCTCTCGCACGCGGTAACCGACGTGCAGGTCGTGGTTCACTCCGCAGGGCTCACCCGTGCCAGGCGTGTGGAAGAGCTACAGTGGGTAAACGTCGAGGCGACCAGCCGGCTCGCCGGAGCCTCCGCCGCGGCCGGCGTCCGGCGCTTCGTATTCCTCAGCAGCTTAGCGGCCCGCGGCCCGGATCCGATCCGCACCCGAAGAGGGTTCCTGCCTGGCCCGACACCGGCCAGTGACTACGGCCGAAGCAAGCGCGCGGGCGAGGAAGCGCTGAAGCCGTTTTCGGACGCGATGAGCACCGTGGTGCTCCGTCTGGCCGGCGTGTACGGTCCGCGCGACGACGACCTGCTGCCGATGTTCCGGATGGCGGATCGCGGGTGGCTGGCCATTCCCGCGGGCGACATGCGCGTGCAGCCGATCCATGTGACCGACGTGGCCGCCGCGGCGATGAAGGCGGTAGATGCGGAGCCCGTGACGGCTCCCCTCCCGCTCGCCGAGGCCCACAGCTACACGTGGCCGGAGGTTGCCGGGGCGCTCGGGGAAGCCGTGCAGCGGCGCCTCAGGGTGATGCGAGCCCCCGCCGGCCTCTATACGGCTGCCGGGGCCCTGGTGGAGGGCGCCGCGCGGCTCGCCGACCGGATGCCCGCGCTCGACCGCCGCAAGGCACGCGACGTGGCCGTGCACAGCTACACCTGCGACATCGAGCCCACGGTTCGGGCCCTTGGATGGAAGCCGGAGATCGAGATGCCCGAAGGCCTTAGGCAAACCGCGGCCTGGTACCGGGAAGTCGGATGGCTGACCGCGCGATGACCGAGTTGAGGCCACGGTCCGCGGGCAGTAGCCGTTCTCGCAACGGAGGACCATTCGCCGTCGACTACGTGCTGATTGCGTACGTTTTGGCCACAGGCGTGCTGTGGGCCGTGGCCGGCGGGTCGCGGGGCCTCCTTATGATGCTCGTGCACGCGGTGGTGGCGGCCGGACTGCTGTGGTTTGCGCGGGTCCCCGTCCCGCGCAACCGGGTCCTCGCCTTCTTCCGTCTCTTCTACCCGGTGGCCATCACGCCGATCTTCTACGCGGAGCTGGCGACCCTCAACCAGCTGCTGTTCCCGGGTTACTTCGACAGCGCCGTTCAGGAATGGGAGGCGGTCGTGTTCGGCAGCCAGTTGAGCATGATCGCCGACAGTCCCGCTTTCGCCCATAAGTGGCTCTCCGAAGTCCTGCACACCGGCTATTTCTCCTACTATTTCATCATGCCCGTCGCAGCGGGTGGGGCGCTCCTCGCCGCGGGGGCGCGCGCCAGCCACCGGGTGACCGTCACTACGGCGCTCGCCTTTTACGTCAGCTATCTCTGCTTCGCGGTCTTTCCGGTCGGTGGGCCACGGTATGAGTTCCAGGCGATCGGCGGCGTGATCGCCGAGGGCAACGTCTACCAGCTCGTCCACCGGCTGCTCGAGGGCGGCTCATCGCGAGGGACCGCCTTTCCGAGCTCGCACGTCGCCGTCTCGATGGCCACTTGGCTCGCGACGTGGGGTGCGAGCCGGACGCTGTTCTGGATCCTGGCCCCGTTCACGATCAGCCTTGCTCTCGGGACTGTCTACGGTCGCTTCCACTACGGCCTCGATGCGGCGATCGGCGCGCTGTGGGCGATCGCCTTCTATCGCTCGGGGCCATTCCTAACCTCCCGCCTCGGCGGACCGGTTCCGGCATGATGGAGTCGTCGGCGCCCGGGGCCGGCGGGCAACCCTGGGCACTTCGTGCGGGTCGAATCATTCGGACGATAAGGGTGTCAGAGCCCTAGATGGAAAACCGGTCAGAGGAACGGCAACTGGTGGAGCAAGCCAGGGCGGGTGATCGGCACGCCATGTCGACGCTCTACCACAAGTACGACCGTCGGGTCTATTCGGTAGCGCGCCGTCTGACCGGCGACGATGATCTGGCCCAGGACGTGGCGCAAGACGCGTGGATCCGGGCCTTTCAGAAGCTCGAGATGTTCCGTGGGGACGCTTCCTTCGGGACCTGGGTGTACCGGATCGCGACGAACGCCGCCCTCAATCGGCTGCGCAGTGTCTCGCGCCGCAGCGAAGCCGAGAGCAGCGCCGATTGGACGACCGGTGCCGCGTCGATCGACGATGTGGTGCTGAACCAGCGACTGCTCCAGGAGGCGCTCGACCGCCTGCCCGATGGGTATCGCACAGTGTTGGTGCTGCACGATGTGCAGGGACTGAAGCACGACGAAATCGCGACAATGCTCGGGGTGACGGTAGGAACCTCGAAGTCACAATTACACAAGGCGAGGGCGCGCATGCGGGAAATGCTCGCCCCGACGACGATGGAAAGCGAAGCAGGAAGTGATGTCTGAGCATCTGACGCTGGAACGGCTTTCCGCGGTTCTAGATGAGCCGGGAGCGGATGGCGCCGCGGTCGCGCATCTGGACGCCTGCACCGCCTGCCAGCGTGAATACGAAGCGATGAGCCGCATGCGCATGGCCTTCTCGGGACTTGCCGAGCTGGAGGCGCCAGGCGGGGCCTGGAGCCGGATCGAAGCGGCGCTTCCGGCGACGGTCCAAGAAGCCGAAGAACCGGCCGTCATCGATCTCCGGCCTCGTCGACGGCCGTTCGGCCTCTTTGGCGGATGGCCCCTGCAGGCGGCGGCTGCCCTCGTCCTGTTTGTCGGCGGCCTGACCCTGGGCATGCGCCTGCGGCAGGCCGGCATCAACGAGAACATCCCCGCGGTGGCGTCCCTCCAGGACGGCGGCGAAGCGGCACGGCAGATCGACGCCGATCAGGCCTCGTATCAGGATGCTCTTTCGCGCCTCGAGCAGCTTCGGCTCCGCACCGTCTCGACTGCGGTGGATCCGGCGGATGACCCCGCTGCCGCCGCGGCGCAGCTGATCTACCTCGATGCTCTGGTCGCGGCGTCGCGTGAGGCGCTGCGCGAGGCGCCGGCGGACCCGGCCGTCAACGACTTCCTGTTCGAAGTGATCGACGAGCGAGACGCCCTCAACGCCCAGCTCAGCAACGTGCTGCACGCGGCGACGGCGGAGTATCGCTGATGTTTGGATCCGACTCTCCGGCTTTCCAGTTCGGATGGTGCCGTCGCGCCCTCAGCCTCGCGGCGCCCCTCGTCGTCGGGATCGCGGCCTGCGGCGCGCCCGCGCCAGCGCAGGAGTCCGAAGATGCACCGCGTGCCTGGATCGGAGTCGGGGTGGGGGAGGTGTGTGGCAGAACTGCCGATGGGGCGACCCTGAGCTGCATCAGGGAGCCTGTCGTTCAGAGTGTCGTGATCGGGAGTCCGGCCGACCGGGCCGGCTTGATGCCCGGCGATACGGTGGTATCGATTGACGGTGCCCACCTTGCAACAGCCGCCGGCGACCGGGCGCTGTCGGCGCTGCAGGCAGGACGCGCCGTCGTCCTCGTCGTGGCGCGTGGTCCGCAGCGCATGACGGTCACGCTCGAGCCCGCTCCGTGGCCCGAGCAGCGCGACCAGGTGCTGGCCCGTACTCTGGGGGCGTCACCGACCGTGCCGTCCAGCGTGGTGAGCCTGCCGAGGATCGCGATCTTCGAGGACAGCGCGGCGGCCGATGTCGAGGTATTCGTCGATTCGGACGGCAGCCGAAGCTACTCCTATCGCTTCCGCCAGGCAGACGGCTCGGTCAGCGAATTCCCGGCCCCGAGGATCGACGTCCCGCTGCGACTGCAGATGACCCGACCGGGCACGCCCGACGATGTCATCTGGAATGCTTACATGATTGCCGAGCTGGCACGGTTGACCCGGGAACTCCCGGATAGTGCAGAGGCGGTGGACTACTACGAGATGGCGCGGCACCTGCGCGAGCGTTACGAGGCGGAGGTCGCCCCTCGGCTGAAGGCGACCTATGACTCGGCGCTCGCTCAGGCACGGATGCAGCTCGACTCGCTGCGTGTTTCCGTTCGGGTGCTGGCCCCCGAGCAGAGTGCCGAGCGGCTGGGCACGGTCCGCGCCTACGGGCGAGCGCTGGACCGAGCCGGCGGCCGCGTGGCCGGTGCCGAGTTCGAGGAGTTGAACCCCGACCTCGCTGATGCGGTCGGAGCCGCCGAGCTCGGCATCGAAGAAGGTCTGTTCGTGGTCCGGGTGCTGGACGGCACGCCCGCCGCCGGCTCGGGCCTCAGGTCGGGCGACGTGTTGATCGAAGCGGCAGGGCGCCGAGTCGGGTCGGTCGCCGGGCTGCGCCGGGTGCTGCTGGAAACGGACGACGCGGTCGAGGTGACGTGGATCCGTAAGGGCCGGAGGCAGAGCGGTCGCCTCGGGAGCGACTGAACCGGCCCAGCTTTCTTCTTGTTCCGCAGCAGCCCGCCGGCCAACATGTGCGGATGACTCTCCGCGAAGCACACCCTACTTCAGTCGACGAATCGTTCCGGTCTCTGGCCGACAAGCTCGCAGCGGCCATGCGCGGTTGGGAAGCGGAGGGCGGGGAGTGGAGCGACGAGGCCTTCGAGGCTCTCGCGCGCAGCGCCTTCCAGCTGCAGTACGATGGAAACGAGGCATACCGCCGCTACTGTGAGCGTCGAGGGGTCACGCCGGCCGGCGTGACGAAGTGGACCGACATCCCTCCAGGTCCGGTCG
>JBFILW010000094.1:0-10088 GCA_041612005.1 Gemmatimonadota bacterium | reverse complement strand
CAGGGCTTTGCCGAGCTTCTGCGCCCACCCGACGTACTCCCGCTTGGTGGTGGGCGCGGGCACCGTCTCCACCTGGCCATCGGCGGTCGGCACATCCACCGCCGGGACCTTGCCGTCCGCGCCCGGACGTCTGTCACCTGACCACACCACGTCGTAGACCTTTTCCTGACGCTGGCCACCCTCGGTCCAGCCCTTCACGATCTGGACGCGGTCGAGGTTGCCCGACAGCGGGTCCTTGAGGGCCGCGACCAGGAAGGTTGGCGCGCGTCCAGCCGCGGGGGCCGGTGGCAGGTCCGCACCCATCGGCACACCCTTCGTGTAGCCAACGTCAGCCGGAAGGCGATTCATGGCGTCGGCGTCAGTGAACTCCCAGCCGCCGAAGAAGCGAACCAGCATGCGGGGACCGGTGGTGGCGTAGGTCTCCTTCCGCATCATGGCGTCGAAGATCGCTTCGCGCGTGTTCTCGGTCGCCCACACGGCGGCGTATCCCGAGGCCACCATGTCCGTGCTCTTGTACTCTGCGTCGCCGAGCTTGGCCATGGGGTGCTTGTAGCGGTCCGCACTCGGCTCCGTGCCCGAGTGCTTACCAAAAAAGTTCTCCTCCGCGGCGGTGGCGAGCCCGGTGTGGCTGTCGGTCGAGCCGATCATGCCGAACTTGTACGGGTTGACCCCGAGCTGAGCCTCGAGCAGAAGCCCGGTCTGCAGCCCGGTCCGGGCATACTCGTACTGAAGCATGTCGTCCTCTTTCGCCGCGCTGAGGTCGAGGTTGCCCTGGTCCCAGGTCTCGTAGTCGGCGAACTCGTCGTTCGGGGACAGGAACGGGTGCGTCTCTCCGTCGCCCTTAATCTGCGTCGCTTCGTACAGCGGCTCCCAAGTCGCGCGTGTCTCGGCGTAGGATCGATCGAACGGGCGCCCGGTGAACGAGTCGAGGATCGGGAACATGATCCCGTTACTCAGGTTTCCGTTGTGGGCGATGGCGAGGATCTGGCCGCCCGTCTTGTCCTCATACATCTGCAGCCAGTTCCACAGGTCGCGCGGATTGTCGCTACCCAGCGGCGCGATCGTCGTGTAGGGCTCGACCAGACTGGCCTTGTCGGCGTCGTCCCGGAAGATCACCACCCGGTGCAGGTTGGCACCACCCGTGTTGGACGTCCACTCGTAGCCGATGAAGGCCGTGAACGTACCGGGATCGTTGTACTCCTCCGCCGCGTCGATCGTCTCATCCCATGCATCGCGGTAGGCTTTCGTCCCGGGCAGCGATTGCAGCGCCGGAGGGAAGCTTCCGTCCGAGAACCTCTGGATGACCTCGACGGCGACCTGTACACCCTCCTGGCCCCCCTCCTGAATCATCCCGTACCAGCGCTTCCCGGTCGGATCGGCCAGGAACGCGGGCTCCCCGGCGTACAGCATCGGGAAGAAGCCCATGTTGTCCGAGTGATCGGCCACGACGAGGAAATCGAGCGGTCGGGAAAGCTTCACCTGGAGGCCGGTGGAGGAAGTCAGCTCCTCACCGCGCGCGAAGCGATAGGCATCCACGGGTGTGAGCCGGGCCCCGAAGGCCCCGGCGTCCATCGACATACCGGTGTGCAGGTGCGTGTCGCCAAAGTACACGTTCGTCGGGAAGTTGCGCCCGGCGTAGGGCGAAAAGTGGTCCTGCGGCTTGAACGCGTCGGCGGCGTCGGCCGTTGGGGCCGGCAATCCGGCCGGATTCTGGGCGAATCCAGGACTGGCGGCCAGAACTGATAGGGCCGCGAACAGCACCCCTCTGGCGGTGGTTCGAAACAAACGGGGGAACATTGCTACTTCTCCGGTTCTCAGGTGGGATGTTCGGCGCCACGGCGGCTCGTGGCGCGAACAATCAATGTTCCGAACCCGCAGATGCGGATCAAGGCTTCGCAGATATTGTTACAGGTTGCAGCGGTGTTGCCATGCGCATGCGGGATCCAGCAGATTCGCCTTGGTCTACGATCACTCTCTCCCCCGGAGGCACAATGCACGCGAAACGAAGCGCTTGGAGCGCCATCGTACCCATCGCCCTGATCGGCTGCGGCGGCGACGCGGAGCCGGACGCACAAGCGACGGCCGACGAGCCAACGATGGAAGCGATCGCGGTCACGGGGGCGGGGTTCATGACGCCGGAGTCGGTGCTTCACGATGAAGAAGCCGATGTCTATCTGGTCAGCAACATCAACGGCTCACCGCTCGAGGAGGATGCCAACGGCTTCATCGCGCGTGTTGCTCCAACGGGTGATGTGATCGCGCTGAAGTGGATCGACGGCGCCGCTGAGGGCGTGACTCTGCACGCGCCAAAGGGGATGGCGATCGTGGAGGATACGCTCTACGTCGCCGACATCAACACAGTGCGGATGTTCGACCGCAACACGGGGGCGCAAATCGGCCAGGTTCCAGTTGTTGGCAGCGATTTCCTCAACGATCTCCACCCGGGTCCAGACGGAGAGATCTACGTCAGCGACAGCGGGATGACGGCCGGAGAGGGAGGCCTCGTTCCGACCGGCAACGACGGCGTGTACGTTATCCGCGGGCGAGAGGTCGAGCTGCTCGCGTCCGGCGACGAGCTCGGGCGTCCGAACGGCCTTCATATGGTGGGTACGACTCTGTGGGTGGTGTCATTCGGCGGGCCGTCTCTCTACTCGATCGACGAGGATGGCAAGGCGACCGAGGTGATTCTTCCGGCCGGTGGGCTGGATGGACTGGAGGTGGCGAACGATGGCCAGCTGCTCATCTCGAGCTGGGAAGCGCAGGCGATCTACCGCGGCACACCGGACGACGGCTTCGAGGTGATCGTGCCGGACGTCGAATCACCCGCCGACATCGGGTATGATGAGACGCGCGACCATCTCCTCGTCCCCCTGTTCATGGATGACGAGGTCCGGATCATTCCGCTGGGAGATACGCTGTAAACGCTCAACTCCGCGTGCAGAAGAAGACCTGACACGGAGGAGCGCGGCGTCGGCTCGACAGGCGCCAGGACTCTATCTGCAACCGAAGGAACGAACAATGAATAAGATCCTTACAGGTGCGTTGGCAGCCGCGCTCTCCCTTCCGGCCTGCTCACAGATCGAGTACTCGATCGCGCTCGAGGAGGACCTGTCCGGAACGGCCGCGCTCGAGATGGCAATCGACATGGAGCAGATGGCGAACGTCCTCGCCTCGATGACGAAAGCTTTCACTGGCGACACGACACCGGTCAGCGACGAGGAGTTGGCCTCCGCTCGAGAGGAGCTCATGGCGGAGATGGACGAGGATGACTGGGACGAGGAAGAAGCGCTTGAGGACGCGCGCGCTGACATGCCGGAGGGCGTCGAGATGGTCGAGTTCTCGAATAGTCGTGACGGGATGAAACAGCGGTTCCGAGTTCGGCTTACGTTCGACCATATCTCGAAGCTGAACGAAGTCGCGATCGACCCGGATGACGCCACCGGCGACGACGCGCCGGGAGAGGAGACGCAGCCGTTCGGCGGGCTCGAGGTGATCGAAGAGGGCAACACGATCGTGTTGCGCAACGATCCGCTCGACTCGATCGAGGATCAGGTCGGCGAGGCGTCGGATCAGATGGGCGCCATGGGCGGCATGCTGGAGTCGGTCCTGGAGGATTTCTCGGTCGTGTTTCGAATCGAGGCCCCGTTCGACGTCATCGAGCACAACGCGACGCGGCAGGAAGGAAACGCGCTAATCTGGGAGTACGACGAGTCGAGCCTCCAAGGGGGCTCCGAGGGCGTCTTCGTCCGCTACGAACGCTAGACCAGCGTCGGCCGGAAACGACTCGCCAGCGATTCGGGTGTGCTGAACGAGCATCAGCGACGCCGTCTGGGCGTGCGGTTCAGCCGTCTGATCACCGAAGCGGAAGGTCTCGCGGAGTTGCTCGCGCAGTCGGCCGAGCCGGGGCAGGATCGCTCCGGAGAGCCGCTGGATTCGGAGGCGACCCGGGTCCTGGCCGCGGAACTGTCCGAGCTGATCGTGACGGTGCGAGCCACCGCCACCAGATTCGCGATCCCGCTCGATTCGAATCGCCTTCCGGCCGAGCGTCAGGTCGAATTCTGGGCCGCTCTGTGGCAGACCCGGGTTCTCGATTGCCGGCCGGCGAGGCTCCGAGGCTCCGGGCCAGTGAGCCGCGAGCTGGTCGAAGCACTCGGACCTGCGGTCGACAGGATCGCGAAGCAGCTGGAGCGCCTCCGGGACTCGGCCGTCACCCGCGACCGAGGCTGACCCGGGCCATTGCGCTTTAGCGGCCCGAGTTCGAGCGGACTCAGGCCGCGCGGATTTCCCGCACCACCATGTCGCCCATATCCGAGGTCGAGATACCGCTCCGCGCGTCCGCGGATGGAACGGCGCCGCTCTGCAACAGTTTTGCGACCGCGTCGTCCACACGCCGGGCACCCGCGGCTTCGCCCAGAAAATCGAGCATCATGGCGACAGCCGAGATCGCCCCCAGAGGACAGGCCACGTTCTTGCCGGCATACTTGGGCGCCGAGCCGTGAATCGGCTCGAACATCGACGTCTGGCCGGGGTGGATGTTGCCCGAAGCCGCGATCCCCATGCCGCCCTGGAGCATGGCGCCGAGGTCGGTGATGATGTCGCCGAACATGTTGGTCGTGACGATGACGTCGAACCACTCGGGGTTCTTGACCATCCACATGCAACAGGCATCGACGTAGGCATGATCCGTCTCGATATCCGGATACTCGCTGGCCACACTCGCGAAGGCCCGGGTCCAGACATCGTGGGGCCGCACGGCGTTGGCTTTGTCCACCAGCGTCACCTGTGCGGAGCGCTTCCCCACCCTCTCGGCGGCCCGCTTCCGCGCCAGCTCGAACGCGTAGCGCGACGCTCGCTCGCACCCTTTCCAGGTGTATACGCCGTTGATGAGCGCGATCTCGTCCGGGGTGTCCTTGCGCAGGTGGCCACCGATCTGCGAGTAGAGTCCTTCCGTGTTCTCCCGCACGACCGTGAAGTCGATGTGCTCCGGGCCCTTGTCCTTGATCGGACAGAGGTGCGCCGAGTAGAGCTTGATGGGCCGGAGATTGATGTAGAGGTCGAGGCCGAAGCGAAGTCCGAGGATGACCGACCGCTCCACGAGGCCCGTCTCGACGTCTGGGTGTCCGATCGCCCCCAGTAACACCGCGTCGAGCGTTCGCCACTCATCGATCACGGAGTCGGGCACCAGCTCGCGCGTCTTCAGGTAGTGGTCGCCGCTGTAGGGGTAGTCGACCGTCTCGTAGTCGAAACCCTCGAGCTCGGCTACCGCAGCCAGAACTTTGAGGCCTTCCGCGATGACTTCCGGTCCGATCCCGTCTCCGGGAAGAACGCCGATCGTATGAGACATATATCTATCGCTTGTCCAGCGTCGTTTCAGGTGGACCCTCTGCGGACCGCAATAATGGGCATTCCGTGGACGCGGGGGAAGCAGGAGCTGAAGGGCAGTGCGGGAATGGTGCCGATACCCACGATGGAGTATATTTGCCCATGTTGAAAAGAATGCCTGCGTACGTTAGGGTTGACGGTCCTGTCGCATCCGCCTTGCCCCGCAGGTAGCCTGAAGCGGCTGGCGACGGAAACTGAGGTACGATGACTCCCCGTGAGCTGGTCGATTACGACCCGTTCGCCGAGCTCCCTCTCGCGCGAGACATAATCAAGTTCTTCACCAGCACGATCGGCATCTCTCCCGGAAGTCGAGTTCTGGACGTCGGCGCCGGAACAGGCGAGTCCGCCGAAGTGATCCTCGAGTACTTGAAGTCGCCGGAAGGCTGCCGCGGCAAGATCACGCTTCTCGAACCCGAAGAACGCCTGCTGGAGAGGGCTCGTCAGCGCCTTCCGGACGGCGTGGCCGAGTATGCCCACGGCTACGCGCAGGATCTGGACGAAATGAACATCGAGGCGGGCGCGTTCGACTTCACGGTGTGGAGCAATGGCATCCACTACCTGGAGGACGAGGTCTCGCTGGATCGCGCCCTGCGGGCGATTCGCAGGTGCACACGCGAGAAGTTCGGCGCCTGGACCACTTTCATGTCAGAGGCGTACCTCGGCCGGACGGCCCGATTCGCCGGTCTCTGGGTCCTGCGGGCCTACCGAAAGCTGGGCATCGACCCCAAGAAGGAGCGGGCCAAGTCGCACAGCCTCGGCATTCGGGGCTCGGCCGAATACACCGCGGCGCTCAAGCGGGCCGGGTTCAGTGCCGTGAAGACAAAGCTGGTGCAGTTCGATCTGTCACCGGAGGTTTGGGAGTCGATCGCGCGCTTCCGTGACTACGTCGGCAACGCGCTGCCGGAGATTCCAGGACATCCGGAGATCACTCTCTCGATGCGGAGCGAGGCGCTGGTCGAGTCCGTGAAAGAAGTCTACGAGCGGCTCAAGGTCGAGACGCTTCCCCGCAACTGGCTCTATATCGAAGCCACTCCCTGAGTCCGTCGTCTGTCCCGACGGCGGAGCCGGCCCTCACAGAAGGCCGGATCGAATGCACGCGACCCTTTACATCCACGTCGCACCGGCATCCGTGTGGGTCACCCACGAAGTGCCTCTCATGTACGTGGGCGGCACCTCACCAAACAGGGTCAGGACCGTCGGTGCCAAATCGTAGACGTGGCCCCGGAACGCCCGGCCTGGTTCGACGCCGGGCCCCGTCACGATGACGAATCCCGGCGGCCCGCGCATTCCGGAAGTTTGGCTTGGTTCGGAGGTCCAGCAAGCCTGACCGCGAATGCGAGTCCGGCAGCCGATCTCTACATTGAGCCGATGGCTGCGTCCTACTCGGTGAAAGAGATCTACTACACGCTCCAGGGGGAGGGAGCCAACACCGGCCGTCCCGCCGTGTTCTGCCGCTTTGCCGGCTGCAACCTCTGGTCCGGGCACGAAGATCATCGCGATGACGCGATCTGCCCTTTCTGCGACACGGATTTCGTCGGAACAGACGGGGCGGGAGGTGGGAAGTTCGAGAGCCCGGCCCAGCTTGCGGCAGCCGTGGCGAAGGCCTGGGGCGGCGAGCCGAATGCGAACGAATCGCGCAGCGGCAAAGCCGCCCCCGAACGGGGCAGGCGACTGGTCGTGTGCACGGGCGGCGAGCCGCTCCTGCAGCTCGACGGTCCCGCCATCAAGGCGCTTCAGGGGGCCGGGTTTGAAGTGGCAATCGAGACCAACGGCACACTCGAGCCGCCACCGGGCATCGACTGGATATGCGTCAGCCCAAAAGCCAACGCGCCGCTGCGGCTCGTTCGGGGCCATGAGCTGAAGCTGGTCTTCCCGCAGGAGGGCCTGCGGCCGGAGGAGCTCGAGCACCTCGAATTCGACAACTTTTTCCTGCAGCCGATGGACGGAGCCGATCGCGACCAGAACACGAGGCTGGCTGTCGAGTACTGTCTGAGCCATCCGCGCTGGCGTCTCAGCGTGCAGACCCACAAGTACATCGGAATCGACTGACACATCTCGAGGAGCGGCGATCGAAGACATGGAAATCTGGAAGCAATTCACCTTCGAGGCGGCGCACCTGCTTCCGGGGCTGCCCGACGACCACAAGTGCAAGCGACTGCATGGACACTCGTATCATGTCCGCATTCACGTGGATGGGGATCTGGATCCCGAGCTCGGCTGGGTGATCGACTTCGACGACATCCGAAAGGCATTCGATCCGATCCTCCGGCAGCTCGATCACTACTATCTCAACGACATCGAAGGGCTCGACAACCCGACCGCCGAGAACATCGCGCGGTGGATCTGGAAGCGCCTTGCGCCCCGGCTGCCGGACTTGAGCAAGATCCAGGTATCGGAGACGTGCACCGCAGGGTGCACCTACGCGGGCGACTGATACTGCCGCCCACGCTGCTGATCCTCGCCGGCGGCCTCGGAGATCGCTTCGGAGGCGCGAAGCAGCTCGCCGAGGTCGGCCCCGGCGGGGCCATACTGCTCGACTACACCATCCACGATGCGTGGCGGGCCGGCTTCCGCGACGTCGTCATCGTTACCCGTCCGGCGCACGAGGATGTGTTGCGGGCCAGGGTCGCAAAGCGCGTGGGGCGGTCGATGGCAGTCTCATTCGCGCATCAGGATCGACCGCTCGGCACCGGCCATGCGGTGCTGTGCGCGGAGCCGTACCTGGAGCATCCATTCGCGGTCGCCAACGCGGACGACTTCTATGGTGCCGGGGCGTGGAGGCGGCTGCATGAGTCGCTGACCGGATCGGGGGCGGAGAACGTGGTGGCCGTCTATCCGCTGCATACGACCCTGTCGCCGTTCGGCGGTGTGTCACGGGCCGTGTGCGAGACGGACGACGACGGCCTCCTGTCGGGCATCACGGAGCTGCTGGATGTTCGTGAGGAACGCGGAGCGGTGCGCGGTCGTACCGTGGGCGGCCGGACGGTCCCGCTTGCCGGAGGCGAAGCGGTGTCGATGAACCTGTGGGGCCTGCGGCCCGCCATCCTCTCTGCTCTGCGAGGATCGTTTGAGCGATTCCGCGACGCAGTGACGAGCAGTCCGGGATCGGACACCGGAGCGCCCGAGTTCCTGCTCAGCGAGGCGATCGACGAGCTCGTGCGGCGAGGCGAGGCACGCGTCAGAGTCACGCCGGTGAGCGAGCCGTGGTTCGGGCTCACGTGGGCCGAGGACCTCCCGCGCGTCCGGGCACGGATCGGTGAACTGGTCGGCAGCGGCGCGTACCCCGCGGACCTCGTTACCGTGGCAGCGAGAACGGAGAGAGGCTGACCCATGCAGCTCAATTCGGTCGACTGGATGGTGGTCGGAGTCTACGCCCTGGTCGTGCTCACGATCGGGCTCGTGTTCGCGCGGCGGGCGGGCACGGACACGGAATCGTTCTTCCTCTCCGGCCGGGTGCTGCCCTGGTGGCTGCTCGGCACCTCGATGGTCGCCACCACGTTCTCGACCGACACGCCCAACCTGGTCGCGGACCTGGTGCGGACGGGCGGTGTGAGCCAGAACTGGATGTGGTGGGCGTTCCTGCTTTCGGGCCTGTTGACGGTCTTTTTCTACGCGCGGCTGTGGCGGAGGTCCGGCGTCCTCACCGACATGGGCTTCTACGAGCTGCGCTACTCCGGAAGGCCGGCTGCGTTTCTGCGGGGATTCCGCGCCCTCTACCTCGGCGTGTTCTTCAACGTCATGATCATGGCCACGGTGTCGCTGGCGGCGATCAAGATCGGCGGCGTTCTGCTGGGACGCGACAAGTACACGACGGTCGTGATCGCCGGCGCGATCACAGTGCTCTACTCGGCCACCTCGGGCCTGTGGGGCGTGGTAATCACGGACCTGCTGCTGTTCGTCATTTCCATGGGGGGCGCCTTGGCCGCCGCCTACTATGCGCTGTCCCGGCCCGAAGTGGGCGGACTGGCCGGCCTGGTCGACAACCCGGCCCTGGCCGACAAGCTGACCCTGCTGCCCGACTTCTCGGATTGGCGGGTCGCCCTGCCCGTGTTCATCATCCCGATCGCCGTGCAGTGGTGGGCCACCTGGTATCCAGGCTCCGAGCCGGGCGGCGGCGGTTACGTGGCTCAGCGGATGCTGGCGGCGCGTAACGAGCGTGACGCAATGCGGGCCACCCTGTGGTTCAACGTGGCTCACTATGCGCTGCGTCCGTGGCCTTGGATCCTCGTGGCGCTCGCCTCGCTCCTGGTGTATCCGACGCTCGGCGACCTCAGCGCGGCGTTTCCGAACGTCGACCCGTCGATCGTCCGTGACGACCTCGCCTATCCAGCCATGCTCGTGTTTCTGCCCCATGGCCTGCTGGGCCTCGTCGTCGCGTCGCTGGCCGCGGCGTACATGTCCACGATCAGCACGCACCTGAACTGGGGCGCCTCGTACATCGTGGAGGACTTCTACCGGCGCTTCGTGTCGTCCGGCCGCAGCGAGCGCCACTACGTCATGGTCGCCCGCCTCGCGACCGTCGGGCTCATCGTACTCGCGCTCCTCATTTCCCTGTGGCTCAACAACGCCCTGCAGGCGTTCCGTATCCTGCTCCAGATTGGCGCCGGCACCGGACTGATCTTTCTGCTCCGTTGGTTCTGGTGGAGGATCAATGCGTGGAGCGAGATCTCGGGCATGGTGATCTCGTTCTCGGTCGCCGTGTATCT
>JBFILW010000093.1:0-10202 GCA_041612005.1 Gemmatimonadota bacterium | reverse complement strand
CCGGCAGCCGCGGCCGCATCGACACCGTCGCGAAACGGGAAGAATGCATCCGAGGAGAGGATCGAGCCTGCGACTTCGAGCCCCGCATCGCCGGCCTTTCGGACCGCCAGCCGCACCGAATCGACCCGGCTCATCTGACCGGCCCCGATGCCGATCGTGGCCCCGTCTGCGGCGAGGACGATCGCGTTGGACTTGACGCCCTGAGCGGCCGCCCAGGCGAACGCGATGTCGGCCCAGTCGCCGTCCTCCGGCTGGCGGCTGGTCGGGACCGAGACGCCGGCCGCGTCCCGGAATCCATCGAGGTCGACCGGGTCGGCGGGCGTCTGCAGCAACACACCACCGGTGACTCCCCTCAACTCGACACCGGCTCCCAGGTGACCCCTGCGGTCACCCAGTTCCGCCCCTTCGCCCGGCGCCAGCACGCGCAGGTTCTTCTTCTTTTGCAGGCGGCGCAGCGCATCGTCCGAATAGCCGGGCGCAACCAGGCACTCAATGAACAGATCCGACATCGCTTCCGCCGCGTCCTCGGTCACTGGCTGGTTGAACACGATGGTCGATCCGAAGGCAGAGACGGGGTCGCAGGCGCGAGCCCGGGTGAAGGCCTGAGTAATGGAGCGGCCAACCGCCAGCCCACACGGTGTCGTGTGCTTGACGATGACACAGGCCGCCGCGGCGCCCCCCTGAAATGAAGAGGCCGCACCGAGCGCGCCATCGATGTCCAGGATGTTGTTGTACGAAAGTTCCTTTCCCTGCAACTGCCGCAGCCCCGGGATTCCCCACACGTTGGCCGATGCCTCGCGGTAGAAGGCAGCTGCCTGGTCGGGATTCTCTCCATAACGCAACTCCTGCACTCGCACGAGCGAGCACAACATCTCGGCGGGGAGCTCTCCCGCGGCCGAGGGCCGGGTCTGCGCATCGAGGAAGCGGGCTATCGCGGCGTCGTAGTTGGCCGTGTGCAGGAAGACTTTGGCGGCCAGGTGCCGGCGCAACTCGTCGGCCGGATCACCCGAGTCGACGGCCTCAATCACCATGCCATAGTCCGCCGGATCGCAGACGGGCCACACGAAGTCGTGGTTCTTGGCGGCGGCGCGTAGCATTGTCGGGCCACCGATGTCGATCTGAGCCAGCGCCTGGGCGAGGGTGGTGGACGGCTGTGCGATCGTCTCACGGAACGGGTACAGGTTGACCGCGACAAGGTCGATCGGCGCAATCCCCAGCTCGTCGAGCTCCTGCTGATCCGAAGCGACACTTCGGCGAGCCAGGAGACCCGCATGCACCTTTGGGTGAAGCGTCTTCACACGACCTTCGAGGATCTCCGGGAAGCCGGTCAGATCCGATACGCCGACCACGTCGACGCCGGCAGCCTTGAGCTCCCGCGCCGTCCCTCCGGTCGAAACGACGGTCCAACCACGTTCGGCCAAGGCAGCGCCGAGGTCTGCGACGCCAGATTTATCATAAACACTCACGAGAGCGGTGGGCATCTTCGAACAGACTCCTTCCGGTTTCAGTCCATGTGATGGGAGGAGCGACCTGCCTCCCCCGTGCCATCCGCTCCGTCTGCCGAGAAGCTCTCTGATGGAAAAAACGGTTTGGTCCAGCTCACCCTACCTTCGGCATCGAGCGACACATCGCCCCGCGCCAGCGCAGAAACGACCTCCGGAAGCAGCCGGTGCTCGACACTCAGCACGCGCGCTGCCAACACTTCCGGTGTGTCTGCCTCGAAGACGGGCACCGGCCACTGAGCGATGATCGGACCCCGATCGTACTCTTCGTCCACGAAGTGTATTGTCACGCCGCTCACGCGGGCGCCGCTTTCGAGGACCGCCGCGTGCACCCGCTTGCCGTACATACCAGCACCTCCGAAAGAGGGCAGCAAGGCAGGGTGGATATTGATCATTCGGCCGGCATACGCCCGGACCACTTCGTTCGGAACCAGCTTCAGGTACCCGGCGAGCACGACCAACCCGGGATCGCACTCCCGAAGCTCCTTCAAGAGGCTCGGCGGGCCATCCTCATCCCCTTCGGTGGAGACCACGACTGCCGGAACCTCGGAAGCCTTCGCGCGGTCGAGCGCACGAATACCGGGCTTGCTGGCGATCACACGAACCACCTCGGCGCCATCATCGTGACCGCCGTTGAAGCGATCGAGCAGCGCCTGGAGATTGCTCCCCGATCCGGACACCAAGACGGCGACCCTCAGCCGTTCACTCACAACTGCCTTCCCCGTGTTTCGCGTCTTCAGATGCCGCCGCAACAGACTCGACCGCGCGCGCCAGGATATCGATGGCGGTTCTCTCCTCACCGGGCTCCAGAGTCCGAAAATCGATTAGAAACGCGTCGCGCTCGATACGCCCGATCAGCGGCGGCTCGCCGGCGCGGCAGCCCGCGTCGAGCCGTTGCGGTCGGTATCCCCGCACGGCCAGTCCGTACGACGGCAGCTCTCTCCCCGGTAGTGATCCGCCGCCGACGACCGAGTTCATCCCCGCGATCTTGGACACCCTGCGCACCCTCTCGGGCGCGCTCGACAGGGCCGTGGTCGCGCGCGCGGCGACAGAGTCGGCGGGCTCGCCGATCATCCGGAGCACCGGAATCTGCTCGAGTGCCCGCTCGGGGTCGCGATAGTCATGCAGCGTGGCCTCCAGCGCCGCCAGAGTCATCTTGTCGACTCGAAACGCCCGTGCCAATGGGTTGCCTCGAAGACGGGCGACGAGATCGGATGACCCGTGTACGATCCCTGCCTGTGGGCCACCCAGCAGTTTGTCGCCGCTCCAGGTGACCAGGTCCGCTCCCTCCTCCGCCGACCGCGACGGCCCAGGCTCCTCGATACCCAGTCGCACGGCGTTCACCTCCTGCAGAAAACCGGAGCCCAGGTCGTGCACAAGGGGTACGCCAGTCTCTCTCCCCAGTGCCGCCAATTCCCGCAGCGTGACGGAGTCGACGAAACCCTCGATCCGATAATTGGAGGGGTGCACCTTGAGCATCATGCCCGTTTCGGAGTCCACCGCCCGACGGTAGTCCTCGAGGCGGGTACGGTTCGTGGTTCCCACCGCGCGCAGCCGGCCGCCGCTGCTCTCGATCACGTCGGGTAACCGGAACGAGCCTCCGATCTCGACCAGCTCACCGCGGGAGACAACGACGTCACGGCCGAGCGCGAGCTCGTTGACGGTCAGCGCCACCGCCGCCGCGTTGTTGTTGACAACGAGGGCCGCCTCCGAGCCTGTGAGCTGAGCCACAAGCGCGGCGCAGTGCACGTAGCGGCTGCCACGCTCGCCCGACCCGAGATCGTACTCGAGGTTCGAGAAGCCGGTGACGATCTCGTGAACGGCCTCAGCAGCCGCCCGGGAGAGAGGAGCGCGGCCCAAGTTCGTATGCAGGACCACCCCCGTCCCGTTCAGCACGCGACACAGCGAACGACGTCCTCCGGACTGCAACGCTCCGTGCGCGACCGCCAGCACCCGTTCCCGAATCTCCTCGCTTTCCGCCGACTCGGCGCCCATCGTTGACAAGCTCATACGGATCTGAGCGCTTGCATCACGAAGCGCGGACTTCACCGGGTCGCGCCCCCAGCGCTTGACCCACCCGACGACGACCGGGGACTGAAGCAACTCGTGCACTGGTGGCACGGCGCGGCGAGGATCCTCCCCGGGAATCAAGGTTCGCCTCCTTGCTCGCTCACAGAATCGGGGGGCGGATAGACAAAAGTCGTGTCACCCCCTCCAACGAGGTTCCGGAGGTTGCGGAGGCCCGTTGTCGTTACCCGATATCGTCCCGCCGTCAGAGGCTCCTCGAGCAGCGCTGAGAGCACCGCTGACGGCAGGCTGTCGGGCACGATCACGCCGTCCGGCACGATCACGGTGTCGGGCGCGATCAGGCTATCTGGCGCCGGAGCCACGAGGCTGTCAGGGACCACCATGCTGTCAGGGACCACCATGCTGTCGGCCGCCACCAGGCTGTCTGGCGCCGGAGCCACGAGGCTGTCAGGGACCACCATGCTGTCAGCCGCCGCCAGGCTGTCTGGCGTGGCCAGCTCCCGCGCCACTCGGGGCTCTCCCAGCCTCAGAGCCTCGACCGGCCACGTCCGATTCGTGCCCTCGAGCACAACGCGGACCTGCGGAGTTTCCCATGGTTGCTCGGGGTCGAGATTGTCGTCGAACTCCAAGCGCAGTGTCATGCTGTCTGCCACGCCGACGGACACCAGCAACGGCGGTGTGCTGTCCGGCTCGGTGAGACGGAATTGCAGGTCGACGGTTGCCGAGTCCGAGTCGATGCTGAAAACGAGGCTGTCGTACGCTTCGAACCGGCGCTCGAGATCGAGGCTCGTATTCCGGTCTACGAAAGCGAAGGCCTCATACGTGCCGATCGGCGTCTCCGGCAGCCTGAACCGGCCGTCCGAGCCGCTGACGGCAGTGTACGGCACGCTGTCGCCCGATGTCGCAAGAAATATGACCCGCCCTGCACTGACCGGCGCACCCGTGATTCGGTCGAACAGGGTTCCCTCGATCAGCGACCCGCTGAACCCGGGCCCGGTCGAAAAGAGGAGCACGATCGGTGCTTGAGTGCGGTTACCGAGGAGGTCTCCGATCCCTTCGGGAATCGTGAAATGGTACACCGCGCCGGGCAGCCAATCTCCCGTCGATGGTCTGATCCGAATCTGCGATCGTCCGATGTTCACGTCGTAGCGGCTGGCCGGCGAGCCCACCACGGTTCTGGCGATCTGTCCCGCGACGATCGGTTCGTCGAATCGCACTTTCACCGCACCGTTCCAGCCCGGCACGATGCTTCGAGGCTCTGGCTCCAAGTCGATGACGGATGGTGGCTTCGAGTCCGGAGGCGCACCCGGAGGCGGCGCTTCGCGGGCGCAGCCAGCGATGCAACATGCGCCAGCGAGCGTCACGACCACGGATCCTGACGCGTACCCTAGCGGCCGGCTTCCCCCCGCGTTGGTCGGACCGTCACTCGCCCAGCGCACCGCGCTTCTCGCTGAGGCGCGAATACTGTTCCTGAAGGGAGCTCTCTTTTTCACGCTCTCGCTGAACGACCTCGGGCGGCGCGTTCCCGAGGAACTTCTCGTTGGCCAGCTTCGTTCTCGTAGCCTCGAGCAGCTGCTGAACCCGCTGCAATTCGCTGTGCAGGCGGCGACGTTCCTTTTCGAGGTCGATGACGGCGGAAAGCGGCATGAACAGCTCGCCCCCGCTCCGGAGGACGGCGTGCGCCCCTGGATCGCCGTCGGTCGCTGCGGCGGACTCAACCAGCTCCTCGACGCGGGCGAGGATCCGGACTCCCTCGCCTTCGGCCAGCAAAGCGTCCCGCAGCGCGTCCGATGCCGACGCGACATGGACGTCCACGCGAGTGCCGGGCTGAACGTTGTACTCCGCACGCAGGTTACGAACCGTTCCGATGAGCTCCTGGAGTGCAGCCATCTGGCGCTCCGCGGCGGGGTCGCTCCAGGTCTCCGGCGGCGCCGGCCACGGCCCGAGCATGAGCGTGAACTCGTCGGAGCGACCGGGCAGGCGCGTCGCCAGCTCTTCAGTAATGAACGGCATCGCCGGATGCAGCAGTCGGAGCCATCCATCCAGCAAGTGCCACAATGTGGCCGCCGCAGCGGCGCGGCTCGCCTCGCCACGATCGCCACGCATGCGCGGTTTGATGAGCTCAAGGTACCAGTCGGCGAACTCGCTCCATACGAACTGGTATGCAGCTTCCGCCGCTTCGTCGAAGCGGAAGCGTTCCATGGACGCGGTCGCTTCACGCGTGGCCGTGTGCAGTCGGCTCAGGATCCAGCGGTCGGCGAGCTCGAGCTCCAGAGCTTCGAGATCGACGGCGGCGTCCGACTCGTCCAGGAGCGGGAGAGCGAAGCGGGCCGCGTTCCATATCTTGTTGGCGAAGTTGCGGCCGACGCGGAACGTGGCATCGAGGTCCTGGTAGTTTAAAAAAAGATCGGTGCCGATCGGAGCGCTGTTCACCAGAGTGAAGCGCATGGCGTCGGCGCCGAAGCGGTCGATCACCTCAACCGGATCGATCCCGTTCCCGAGCGACTTGGACATGCGCCGTCCGAGGTGGTCGCGCACCGTTCCGTTGATCACCACATCCGTGAACGGCAGCTCACCCATGAACTCCAATCCCGCCATCACCATCCGCGCGACCCAGAAGAACAGGATGTCCGCCGCCGTAATGAGGGTCGCGGTCGGGTAAAACACCTCCAGATCCTCCGTCTGGTCAGGCCAGCCGAGGGTGCTGAACGGCCACAGCCATGAGCTGAACCAGGTATCCAGCACATCGGGGTCCTGAATCAGATCGCCTCCGCACTCCGGGCAGCACTCCGGATCGTCCCGCAACACGACCGTCGCCCCGCACTTTTCAGTCTGGCAGTACCAGACGGGGATCCGGTGCCCCCACCACAACTGCCGGCTGATCGGCCAATCGCGGACGTGCTCGAGCCAGTGCGCGTACGTGCTGCCAAAGTGCTCCGGATGGAAGCGGAGCTCCCCGTTCCCGTAGGCTGCGAGGGCAGGCTCCGCCAGCGGTCTCATGCTCACAAACCACTGGAGACTGAGGCGTGGTTCTACAACCGTCCCACAACGATAGCAGTGGCCGACCGAGTGAATGTGCTCCTCGGTATCCACCAGCAGTCCGCCGGCTTCCAAGTCGGCGACGACGCGCTTGCGCGCCTCGAAACGATCGAGGCCACGGTACGCCTCCGGAACGGCGTCGCTGAGCGTGGCGTCGTCGTTCATGATGTCGATCTTCGGCAGGTCGTGGCGACCCGCGATCTCGAAGTCGTTGGGATCGTGCGCCGGAGTCACTTTTACCGCGCCGGTGCCGAACTCGCGGTCCACGGCCGGGTCCGCCACCACCGGAATCGTCCTTTCCGTGAGAGGCAGGCGAAGCTCCTTGCCGACCAGGCCCGCGTAACGCGCATCGGCCGGGTGGACAGCGACGGCGGTGTCGCCGAGCATCGTCTCAGGACGGGTGGTCGCCACCACCAGCGACTCTCGATCGGACCCGACGACGGGATACCGAATATGGTACAGGTTTCCGCCGTGCTCCCTGTGTTCGGCTTCCTCATTCGAGAGCGTCGTCCCGCAGCGGGGGCACCAGTTGACGATATAGTTGGCCCGGTACACGAGGTCTTTCTCGTACAGCCTCACGAAGACCTCTCGTACCGCGCGCGATAGCCCTTCATCGAGCGTGAACCGTGTGCGCTCCCAGTCGCACGAGCAGCCCATCAGCTTCAACTGCTCGATGATCCGGCTTCCGTAGGTCTCGACCCACTGCCAGACCTTGTCGACGAACGAGTCCCGGCCGAGATCCCAGCGTCGCAACCCGTCCTCGGCCAGCTGCCGCTCCACGACGTTCTGGGTCGCGATGCCCGCGTGATCGGTCCCCGGAACCCACAACGCCGCGTCGCCGACCATGCGGCGCCAGCGGATCAGCACGTCCTGAAGGGTGTTGTTGAGGCCGTGGCCCATGTGCAGAGCCGCGGTGACGTTGGGTGGCGGAATGTCGACCACGTAGGGGACTTGCGCATCGGCCGCCGACACGTGGAAGTAGCCGCGCTTCTGCCACCGGTCGTACAGGGCCGGCTCCAGACCTGCCGGGTCGTATCTGCTGTCGAGCTCTTGCTGCCGTGCCATCCGACAGTCACCACAAAAAAGGACGCCACGACGGCGTCACGGTGGAGTGCACCGCTCTGAACGCGAGCGGTCGAGAGGCGGTCAGTTTAATGGTTTTGCGGCGCGAGAGGCAACGCGACGGCGCGACTAGCTCGTCACGCTGTCGGGCTTTGCTCCGTCCTTCGCCTGCTCCTCGCGGCGGCGGCGCTCCACCTCCGCTTGCGAGCGCTCCCGAATCGCTTTCTGCCGCTCCTTCACGGTCTCTTCCCAGTGCGTCCGGATATCCTGCTGGTCGATCATACCCCTGTCGAGAGCCTGTTGCGCCAGCTCCCGCCCCATCGGGCCGGTTGGCTCGAACAGAGCGCCGAAAATGTTCGGAAGTGTGATCGTGCCGAGATGGATCGCCTCGGGCGTGATGCCCCACTTCTTGCCCCCCTCGGTCTCGAGGAGCCAGTCGAGGGTCCGGCGCTCCAGGTCGTTGAGCCCGAGGCTGTCGTAGAGACGGTCGATCGCGGCGATAAGGGCGCTGTCGCCACGGGCGAAACCCGTCAGTCGCCAGTCGCCGAACGGACGGCCCCGGAAATCCCTCCACAGCCTCAGGTCTCCCGGTCGCGGCTGGAGACGCTGCGCGTTGGTCAACCGTCTCTGACCCTCCGCCGGTGGGACGGTCACCCCGACCGGTGCCTCTGACGGCGGCCGCCGTACCGGGTCGACCGAGGGTGGTAGCGGGGTGACGAGCGCCGGCAGGTTCGGCACCTGGCGCACGTCGATCACCTCGAGCGCGTCCGGAATCGGGCCGGAGCGCTGGAACGCCTGGTCCCAGGCCAGAGCGCCAATCTCCAGCAGCCGTGATACAAACAAGATCAGAATCAGATGGAAGATGAGCGAGGCCACGATCCCCCACCGCACAGCCTTGCCATATCCCGCGTCCCGCAACTCGTCGGCCCGGGGAGGGATGGGGTGCCAATCTCCAGCCTCGTCGGGTGGATCGCTCAGGCGCGGCGGCTCGAGGGCAGTGGACATTTACAGCAGCCTGTCGATTCGGTCACCAGTATCGCCGACCCCGAGATCGATCACCGGCTTCCCCTCCGCCCGCAGCCGCGCTTTGATGGGGGGGATGTCAGCGAGGTGGTAGCCCGGCAGTCGCGCCAAGCGCTTGGGGAGCTCGAAGCCTGGCGGCTCCGCGACGGCCGCCGAACGGAACCTCGCTGCGCTCACGTTTTCAACGCCTTCTTCTTGGCCGCCGGGAACAAGACGTTGTTCAGAATCAGTCGGTAACCAGGGGAGTGGCGGTGAAGGTCCAGGTCCGTCGGCGGGTCGCCGATCAGGTGCTGTGGGTCTTCTGGATCGTGGCCGCCCAGAAAAGTGAAGGTGCCTTCCCCGTAGGTTCCGTGGATGTATTTCACCCGATCCGTTCCCCCTTCTTCGGCGAGGATGCTCACGCCCGCCTTCAGTCTTCCCCGCACGAACGAGGTGGTGAGCCCGTAGTAGTCCTCGAGTACTTGCTCGTGGTTTTGTGTGAGCATGCTCTGTACCGGATCGAATTTGGCGCTGAAGTCGAACAAAGTGAAGCTGCCGAGCGGCTGGCGCCAAGCCGTGTTCACCTGGTGACCATCGATGTCGGTGAAGGCACTGATCGTGGGATCCAGCACGAGCCGGGCGTTCTCGAACGCGATCGCGCGGGACCACTCCAGTGCCCCTTGAGCATTCGGATCGATCGGCGTGCCATCCGCGAAAGCCGCCGCGATATCGATCAGCTCCGCCGCGAGCGCCAGGTCCAGCGTCTCGGTTGCCGTGCACATCGCGAACAGGAAGCCACCCTGGCCCACGTACTCGCGAATGTCCCGAGCGATTGCCTTCTTGAGGGCCGGAACATCGGAGTAGCCGAACTCCCGCGCAACCGACTCGTTACGGTTCACCTCATCGCGCAGCCAGTCGGCTCCCGCGTATGTCAGGTAGAACTTCGAGTACTGGCCGGTGAAGTCCTCATGGTGGAGGTGGAGCCAGTCGTATAGATCCAGGGCGCCGACCAAAACGTCGGAGTCCCAGATCCGCTCATACGGGATCTCGGCGTATTTGAGCGCCATCGTGACAGCGTCATCCCACGGCGAGCTGTTGGGCGGTGTGTACACCGCGATTCGAGGTGCTTTCTCGAGCGGCACGGACTCCATGTTGGAGGACTCGATGTCTGCCCGGATGCTCGCCAGGTCGCCGCCTCCCAAAGTCTCGATGCTGACGCCCATCAGCGCCGCGTCCCGCCGGATCCGTTCCTGGTCCGGGAGCAGAAACGCGCCGCCCCTGTAGTTGAGCAACCACTCCGCGCGACCGCCGGCGTCGAGGACCTTATACGTCAGGCCGTACGCCTTGAGGTGATTCTGCTGAGCGTCGTCCATCGGAACCAGCAACTGCTGTCCCATTAGCGGCTGCATGCTCGCGGCGATAGTCAGCGCGAGGGCGCCGATCAACCTGGCCGAGCACGTGCGCCCGGAGGCGACGATCATGACTGCGGTACCCGGCCATTTAACTCGGTGAGCATCCGGCGTCCGAGCGGCGCAACAGCACTGGCCGGGTGATCGACGACCAGTGTCT
>JBFILW010000092.1:0-10300 GCA_041612005.1 Gemmatimonadota bacterium | reverse complement strand
CGAGGGAGAGCTGCTCGTCGACGAGATGTCGAAGGCCCTCTATTCGACCGACGCGTCGATCTACGAAATCCGCCCTGTCGGCGTACTCCTTCCGCGCACGAGGAAGGACGTGGAGCGGGCGGTCAAGAGCGCGGCGCGGTTCGGGGTCCCGGTGTTGCCGCGAGGGGGAGGCTCTTCGCTCGCCGGCCAGACGGTCGGGGCGGCGCTGGTGGTCGATTGTTCGAAACACCTGAACCGGATTCTTGAGATCGATGTGGCGAACCGGCGCGCCCGCGTGGAGCCGGGGGTGATCCTGGATACGCTCAATCGAGAGCTCGCCCCGCACGGTCTGATGGTCGGGCCGGACCCGGCCAGCGGCAACCGCGCCACCATCGGCGGCATGGTCGCCAACAACGCGACCGGGACGCACTCGATTCTCTACGGCAACATGGTGGACCACGTCATTTCTGCGGAGGTCGTTCTGGCGGACGGCTCATGCACCACGCTGCGGGAGATGGACGCTGCCGAGCGCATCGCGCTGAAGAGGCTGCCCGGGCTCGAAGGAGCCGTCTACCGGCAGCTGGACACATTCGTCGCCAGGCGCGCCGACGTCATCGAGCGCGACACGCCCTCGCACTGGCGGCGCAACAGCGGGTACCGCCTCGAGACGCTGCTCGGGGAGCAACTCAACCTGGCCCGGCTCCTGTGCGGGAGCGAAGGCACGCTCGCGTTCATCACGGAGGTCGAGGTGGCGCTCGTGCCGAGGCCGAAAAGCACGGCGGTCGGGGTCGTTCACTTCAGGTCGCGCCGCAAGGCACTGGAGGCGGTCACGACAATTCTGGAGACCGGACCCTCAGCGATCGAGTTGATGGACGGCGTCGCGATCACGCAGGCGCGGCGGTCGGAGGGCTTTGCCGCACAGATGAACTTCATCGACGGCAACCCGGGGGCCGTCCTCATCACCGAGTACTACGGCGAGGACCGCGCCGAGCTGGAAGCGTCTCTTCGCGGGCTGGAGCGGGCGCTGAAGTCGGCCGGACTCGGCTACCGCACGAAGAAGCTGGCCGAGCGAGCCGACGTGGCGGCCGTGTGGAACGTGCGCAGGGAGGTCCTGGGGCTGGTTATGGGTGTGGCAGGAGACTACAAGCCCGTCGCTTTCATTGAGGACGCGTCCGTGCCGGTCGAGCACCTCGCCGAGTACATCTCCGAGCTCGATACCTACCTCGAGAGCTGCGGGACCCGCGTGGCCTACTACGCGCACGCGTCGGCCGGATGTCTGCACGTACGTCCGTTCCTCAACCTGAAGGATGCCGCCGAGGTGGAGAAGATGCAGGACATCAGCCTCGCCTCGATGGAGCGGGTGAGGAAGCTCGGCGGCTCTGTGGCCTCCGAGCATGGCGACGGCCTCGCAAGGAGCTGGTTGAACAGGCCGTTCCTCGGCGAGGCGCTCTACGATGCGTGCGTCGAGCTCAAGCGGATCTTCGACCCCACCGGCGTCATGAACCCCGGCAAGATCGTTGAGGCGCCCGAGATGACGAGAGATCTCCGATATGGTCCGGAGTACTCGACGTCAGACGTAAAGACGATCATGGACTTCAGCGACCTCGGCGGGTTCGCGGCCACCGTCGAAATGTGCAACGGAAACGGGGCCTGCCGCAAGCTCGACACGGGCACGATGTGCCCGAGCTTTATGGCGACGCGCGACGAGCAGCACTCCACGCGCGGGCGAGCCAATGCTCTGCGTCTGGCGCTCGCCGGGCGGCTGCCGCCGGAGTCGCTGACGGGGAGGCGGATGTACGAGGTCATGGACCTGTGCATTGCGTGCAAGGGGTGCCGGGCGGAGTGTCCGTCGAACGTCGACATGGCGCGCATCAAGACGGAGTGGCTCTCGATGTACTGGAAGGACAACGGTGTCCCTCTGCGGACGTGGTTCTTCGCGAACATCCCCGAGCTCGCCAGGGCTATGACTCCGCGGCGCGTCCGGCTGGCGAACTGGATAAGCCGCCGCGGCCTCTCGCGGCGCGCGATGGATCGTCTGATGGCGGTGAGCCGCGAGCGCGAGCTTCCCGCCTTTGCGGAGCGGCCGTTTACATCGTCCTTCTCAGATACGCCGATCACGCCGGACCGGCCCGAGGTGGTGCTATTTCCTGACACGTTCAACAACTACTTCGAGCCGCACGTCGCGATGTCGGCGGCCGCCGTGCTGCAACGCGTGGGATATCACGTGAGCCTACCGAAGCGTCCCGTCTGCTGCGGCCGGACCTATCTCTCGAAGGGGTTCGTGTCCGACGCACAGCGGCTCGCGATCGAGACCGTCGATGCGCTGTTCCCGTATGCCGATCGGGGCATACCGATCGTGGGGCTCGAGCCGAGCTGCATCCTCACGCTGCGCGACGAGTTCGTGGCGCTCCTGCCGGGAGAGCCGCGCGCGAAGAAGGTGGCTGAGCGCGTCATGACGTTCGAGGAGTTCGTCGACTGGGACCACCACGACCTGTTTGTCGGGCGCGACTGGGCGGACAGGAGTGAAACGAAGGTGCTCGTTCACGGCCACTGCCACCAGAAAGCGCTCTCGGACCTGTCCGCCTCGGTCGGATGCCTGAAGAAGTGCGGCTTCCCTACCGTGGAGGTTGTCGATTCGGGATGCTGCGGTATGGCCGGAGCGTTCGGCTACGAGCGGGAGCACCTCGAGGTGTCGAAGAAGATGGCCGGGCTCCGGTTGCTGCCGGCTCTCGAGGCGCTTCCGGCCGATGCCATGGTAGCGGCGGCGGGCACGTCGTGCAGAGCCCAGATCCGCGACCTGACTCGTCACGTGCCCCTGCATCCGGCCGAGATCATGCTGCGGGCGCTTCGCGACGGCTCCGGCAAGACGACCTAGATCGAGAATCCGAAGCCCACCGCAAAATCGAACACACCGAACCGCGCAGCCGAACCCTCCGACTCGGTGACGCCGAAACCATCGACCCGTCGATAGCGCGCTTGCAGCTGAACGAACGTGCGCTCCGAGACGCGCGCGCGGATTCCGGCGGTGGCCTGCAGACCCCAGCCCATGCCCCAGCGCTTGTCGACGTAAGTGTTCACCGGCATCGACGCGGTCTGCGGTCCGGTCACTGACGTCGGAAGCCGCGTCTTCAGCTGTGTCAGATAGTACGAGACTCCGACGCCAACGACCGGTACGACGCGGCGGTCCGGTGAGCTCAGGAGTCGCTCGTAGGCGAGCGTGAAGGGCACGGCCTTGAACTTCCAGTCGGGTTGCTCCTCGTAGCCGCGGATCTTGAAGTAGAAGGACGCCAGCTTCAGAAACTCGGTGTCGAGTCCCAGCGACTGCCGATCGTCGAGGTTCACGCGAAACGAGACGATGTGCGAGAACGTGGCCGTCGAGGACCGCATCTGGCGGCTCGGACGTCGGGATTCGTAGAGGCGGGTGCCGATCGTCGCGGCAAGGTCGGGCGAGTCGGCGGGCGTAGCGATCTGTGATCGACAGGGTGCCACGACCAGGGCGCCCAACAGGAGGCAGGCCAGACGACTCGTCATACCGAACGAAGATTCCCGAAGTGGATGTTGACGCCGGCCCGGGCGATGCGCGGCGGGGTCAGCTCGGTATCGGAGTCTCGATAGGCGCGCTTAAGTTTACGTTGCGTCGTGGCACACAGAAGATATCGCCCGGGATCGACGGATCGCAAGAAGGGTGAGTCAATCGTCGCGGTCGGTGCGCCGAACCGTGGCCACAAACTGCTGAACGGCATCATCTTGCCGCAGTAGCCGCGGCGGCCGGCGCACCCGGCAGCTTCCGTGCCGCCTGCCAGAACCGACGCGCGAAAGCGATCTCCGGGTCGACGTCGACGACGATTGAGAACCACATGTAGGGGCCAAACAGCGACTGTGCGATACGGGCCTTGATCAGCGTGCCGATTTCGGCGCGGGCGTCTGTCACATCACTTCGGGTGTAGCGGTCCATCAGCTCGCCCGCCTGGTCCTCGGCGCGATGCAGGAAGCTCCGCCACATTTCGTCAGTTATCGAGAAATCTCGCAGGAAGTCTTCGCTCCGGCCCGTCCACTCCTTTCGGAGAGCGGCCTCGTGTTGGTCGAACCAGCTCCTGCTGAAATCGAGATCGAGGCCCGAGCGGAATACCAGGTCAAAGACACTCATCAGTGAGTCGCCGGGTGTCAGGTGATCGGGGTGGATGCCTCGGCCACCGAGAACCTCCCTGCCGTGGACGGTGGTGAACGGTGATAGCGTGTCCGGACGTGGGCGGTTGGTCGGAGATTCGGCGCCGGCACCGAAATGCGTCGGAACGGCGCGGTCGAGGTCGTTCTGAATGGGTCGTCCGGAGGGCGTGTAGTACCGGGCGACGGTAAGGTGGAGCGCGCTTCCATCCGCAAACATGAACTGTCGCTGGACGAGCCCCTTGCCGAAAGTGGGACTTCCTATCACTAGCCCGCGATCGTTGTCCTGCACCGCACCGGCCAGAATCTCGCTCGCCGACGCCGAGTTTTGATTCACCAGCAGGATCACGGGCGTCGACTCGAGTGCTCCGCCGCCGGTCGCGACGTAGCGCTCGCTTTCGTCGGTGCGGCGACCCTGGGTGCGCACGATCTGGCTTCCGTCCGCCAGGATCTCATCGGACACGGCTACTGCGGCCTCGAGGATTCCACCCGGGTTGTCGCGGACGTCGATCAGCAGTCCGTCGAGCGCTCCCTCAACCAGGAGCTCCGAGACGGCCTTCGAGAATTCCTCTCCGGTGCCCGTGGTAAAACGCGACATCCGCACGTACGCCGTGTTGTCGTCCAGCCGGAAGGCGGCCTCGACCGATCGAATGGGTATAACCGCCCGCTCGATCGACACCTCGAACTCGCGGTGCAGCAGAGGCCGAAAGATCGTGAGCCTCACGGGCTCGCCGACCGATCCCCGGATCCGGCGCTGGATCGAAAGTGAGTGTTCTCCCACGCAGGACGAATCGTCGACGGCGACGATGCGGTCGCCCGCTCGCACGCCGGCCGACTCGCTGGGCCCGCCCGGGATGATGGAGACGACCCGTGCCGAATCCGAGACCATCTCGAACCAGATGCCGATGCCGCCGAACTCGCCTTCCAGCTCATCCTGCACCGGCCCGATGACGCGGGCGTCGATGTAGGTGGTGTACGGATCCAGCGTTCCGACCATTCCTTCTATCGCCGCCTGAGCGAGCTGCTCGCTCGACAGCTGCTCCACGTAGCGGTCGCGGATCAGGTCAAGCGCCTCCTCGACCTTCCGCGTCGGTGAGCGGTCGAACCCCGGCAGGCTGCCGCGGCTCATCAGGATGCCTACCACGGCGCCCACGAGGAACACCGCCAGGAGGCCCAGCACGATCTCGGTTCTTCGAATCCTCACGCCCTTTTGCTTTTGTTCGATGCCGACGTCACGCACACCCCGAACGCCAGAAGATCCAGGCTCATGGTAACCTGCGGGTGGTTCACGATATCGCGCCACGCCTCGCGCATGTCTCGCGACCAGCGGATGTCGTCGAAGACCATCACGCAGCGCTCGGCGGAGTGCGCCAGTATCTGCTCAAAGTACGCCCGGGTGGCTGCGCCGTCGTGGTGCCCGTCGACGTAGGCCATGTCAACGCGGCCTATTTCGCGGAGGACGTCTGGAAGCGTATCGGCAAAGGACCCTGTGACAAAACGAGCGTTCTTGAGGCCGAGGCGCGAGAAATTGATGCTGGCCACGCGCGAGAGGTCCTTGCCGCCCTCAAGCGTCACCAGGGATCCGTTCTCGTTCAGATCCAGCGCTGACGCCAGGTAGGCCGACGAGACGCCCAGGCAGGTGCCCAGCTCGAGACACGTGTCGGGTCGAATCTCTCGTGCCAGCACGTGCAGCGCCACGCCCTGGTGAGGCGGGACCGACGATGCTTCGACATCGGCCATCGTTCGCGTCACGCTCGCGCCCCCCGGCTTTCCGCCGCTACCGAGGTCGTGGTAGGTCAGCGTCGTCTCGTCGCGCGCCATCTGTCGGCGCAGACCCTCGATGCTGTCCCTCCAGAACATCTCGTCGCGTTCGAGCCGGTTCCGGAGTGCTCTTGCAATCGCCTGGCCGACGCTTGCCTCCAGCGCGTCTTTCGGTTCTGCGCGCCGGACAGACAGCCTTCCGGCGACCTGGTAGCCGAATCTGTGGGGCAGGTATCTAATCGCCGCCATGTGTGTGGGACTGGATGAGCGGTTGTCCCAAGTTAACACCGGCAGGGCACATCGAGGATTCCTCGCGCACGTCGTGTGCATCTGTAACCTCTTCCGCCGCGTATGCGTCTTTGTCGACGACAGAGATTGCGGCGGTCTCCCGCCGTCATCGACGGAGGCGTTTTGAAGCTTAGAGAATTCGAGCGTGTTGTCAGCGAGTCGCGCGACCGTCTGTACGGTTACGCGCTGTATTTCCTGGGCCGCCGGGAAGAAGCCGAGGATGTCGTTCAGGAGGTGTACATGAAGCTCTGGGAGCGTCGGCGAGATGTGGACGGAAGCCGGGTCGACGGATGGCTGGTAAGCGTGACGAGGAACGCGTGCCGGGACCGCCTGCGGCGACGGAAGGTCCGCTCGGCCGTGAACGTGGATTCGGATTTGCTGCCCGAGATCGCCGGCGACGAGCTGTCGCCCGAAGCGCAGGCGTCGGGGTCTCTGTTCGAGAATACCGTGCGCAGCGTTCTCTCACAGCTGCCGGATCCCCAGCGGAGCATCGTAATCCTCCGCGAGATCCAGGGCATGAGCTACAGGGAAATCGCGTCCGCGCTCGACCTGCCGATGACGTCGGTCAAGGTCTATTTGCACCGGGGGCGGAGAGCCCTTCGTGCCGAACTCAGCAAGGTGTTGCATCGTGAAGCCGTCTGATAATCACATTGACAGGGCGTGGGCCGACGAACGAGTCGAGGCGTACGCGGACGGGCTGCTTCCACGACGGGAGCGCAAGGTGTTCGAGTCGATGCTCCGATCGGATGCCGACCTCGCCCACCAGGTGGATCTGGCGAAACAGCTTCGCCGGACGCTCTCCGGGCTGCCGGCGCCGGCCTGTCCGGACGCGACCGTAGAGCCCGTGCTCGCGAGGGCGAGGCGCGAGGACGCGCGCGAGCGAGAGCGAGTCCCCGTGAGCAGGTTCGGGAATTTCCGGCTGACGCCGGCGAGGGTGCTGGTGCCCGCGACGATCGTCCTCGCCGTCGTTGTCCCGCTGTGGGTGATCGACGGTGAGCGCAGCGAGCGCCCGCATGATCCGGCGGACGTGCAGGCCGCGCTGGAGGAGGTGAAGCTGGCGCTGTCGTACGTGTCCCGCGCGGGGCGCGAGACCGGCAGCGCAATACGACACATGGCCGTCGACCAGGCACTCATCGGTCCGGTGAGGCGGGCCATCGACCGGGCGGATATAGGGTCTCGCAAGATCAACGAAACGGGAACGGCTGCGTCAAGCCGTGAAAGCAGAGGTACATCATGAAGAAGCAAGCGATCCTTTTGGGAGTGACGGCTCTCCTGGCCGTGACAGTGGCCACGGCGCAGGATGATCTCCGCAGTCAGCCCGGCTATGTCGATCTGGATGCGATGGAGACCTGGTTCGGCGAAGAGCCGTTTCTATTTGTGTCCGTCAAGGGTGTCCTGCTGGAGCTCGTCGCGGAAGCGTCCGCCATCGAAGATCCCGATCTGGCGGACCTACTCAGGAGACTGAAGGCGGTGCAGGTGCGAGGCTACAAGAGCGGCCGCGTGGACATGAAGGCGATGCGGAGTCGCGCTTCAAGCTTCACGCGCGATCTGGAGAAGAAGGGCTGGGAGCCGGCCGTGCGCGTACGCGACGAAGAAGAACAGGTCGACCTGCTCATGCGGCCCAACGGCAACGCGATCGCCGGGCTGATGATCGTGGTGGCGAACGGTGACAAAGAAGCGGTCTTCGTGAACATCGTGGGCGATATCGATCCGTCCCAGGTGGCGAGGCTGGGACGCAAGTTCGACATCAAAGAGCTCGAAAGAGACTGGTAGCAGACGTGCAAGCACACATCCGGCGTTTGCGCCTCATTGCGATTTTGTTGGTGACCGCGACGGTCGCGGGCGGGTGCATCTACTCGAGGGAGATATCCCACACGCGGCGCATCATAGAGGAAGAGCTGCCCGGAAGCCGGTTTGATCGGCAGTTTGTTCTGAGCATCGGCTCGCGGACGCTGCGCACGGCGGGGTGGATAACGTCGTTGCTGCCGGACGAGGACGTCGACGAGGTCCGCCGCTACCTCGACGACGTGGACCACATCAAGGTCGGCATCTACGAAACCGAGGCCCTTCCGGACGACGGCTTCTCGGGCCCACCGATGCTATCGAGGATGATCGAGCGCGGCTGGGAAGTGGCGGTACGCGTCCGCGACGAGCAGGACCGGGTGTGGCTGATGTACCGCGC
Source organism: Gemmatimonadota bacterium (assembly GCA_041612005.1). Lineage (GTDB taxonomy): Bacteria > Gemmatimonadota > Gemmatimonadetes > Palauibacterales > Palauibacteraceae > JBFILW01. The sequence continues at coordinate 1,926 of JBFILW010000092.1, read as the reverse complement.
CAGCCGCAGTCGTGTCCGCGATCTGTTCGTGATCGTCCTGAACGAGGACCAGCTCGTCATCGCGCGCGTGGAGGGGCATCTCGACCGCATCCTTCAGCGGGCGATGGTGGACTACCGTCCGTTCACACGACTTGCCCGCCGCGACAGCCGGTAGGGTCCCGCGCTGCATTTTCGGGCAAAGAGAAACCGGGGCCTGTACCTTTCGTAAGGGCGACGGTCCTCAAACTTCTCGATCAGTATCGCGGTGGACACTATATGCGAAGCAAGGGCACAATCACACTGGTAGTCGTCATTCTTCTCGTCGGGATGGCGGGATGCGCGAGCTGCGGCACGTACAACCAGCTCGTTTCGTTGGACGAGGGCGTCGAGGCTTCGTGGGCCAACGTCGAGACGCAGTACCAGCGACGCGCCGATCTCATTCCCAACCTCGTCGCCACGGTCAAGGGCGCAGCCGACTTCGAGCAGGAGACGCTGGAGTCGGTCACCGCGGCCCGGACGCGTGCCACGTCCATCACGATAACGGCGGACGACCTGGGCGATCCCGAAAAAATGCAGCAGTACATGGCGGCGCAGCAGCAGCTCGGGCAGTCGCTCGGTCGGCTTCTGGCGATCGCCGAGAACTACCCGCAGCTGCGGGCCACCGAGGCGTTCCGTGACCTCCAGGCGCAGCTCGAGGGTACAGAGAACCGAATCAACGTGGCGCGCCGGGACTACAACGGCTCCGTACAGAGCTACAACACGGCCGTGCGTCGTTTTCCCGCCAATCTGATCGCGGGCATGTTCGGGTTTGACCGACGCACGCCGTTCGAGGCGGAGGCTGGCGCGGAGGCGGTTCCGCAGGTCAACTTCGGCTCGTGACAGTTTCCGTTCGCGCGACGCTGACTCGTCGACTCCGACTCTTTGCCGTCTTTGCGGTGGGGCTTCTGGTTGCCGCACCGGTCCGGGCCCAGTCCGTGGAGGTCATCCCTCCTTCGGGCCGGTGGGTCACCGACCAGGGTGAGTTCCTGGCACCGGCCGAGGAGACCTCCCTGAGCCGGCGCCTGGCGCAGTACGCTGACTCGACGTCGACGCAGATCGTGATCGTGACGTTGCAGTCGCTGGACGGGGCGGCGGCGTCCGACTACGCCGTCGAGCTGGGACGGCGGTGGGGGGTAGGCCAGGCGGGCTACAACAACGGAGTCGTCATCCTGGTGTCGCGCGAGGACCGCCAGATGTTCATCGCGACCGGCTACGGCCTCGAGGGGGCGATTCCCGACGCGGTGGCGAGTCGCATCTACCGCGACATACTGGTGCCGAACTTTCGCCAGAGCAGGTTCTACGACGGGCTGTCGCAGGCGGTCGACGCGCTGATCCTTGCTGCGACGGGAGAGTACGTCGCGCCGGCGAAGGACGGCGGACCGGACATCGACCTCGCACTGATCGTGGTACTCGTCATACTCGTCGTGTTCATCGTGATCGCGCTGCGCGACTCGCAGGGGGGCGATGACACGACCGGCTTCGAGCCTCCCTCACGGCGCCGTCGTCGGCACTACGGAGATCCTCCGATCATCATCTTAGGCGGCCCGGGCTCGGGCCGGCGGGGCGGCGGAATGGGAGGTGGCGGCTTCGGGGGCTTCGGAGGCGGAGGCTTCGGCGGATTCGGCGGCGGCGGAGGCAGCTTCGGCGGCGGTGGCGCAGGTGGCGGCTGGTAGCGCCGCTAGAATGTGTACGTGTGGCGGAGTCGAATGAATCGCTCCGCGTACTGATTCGTCGCGCTGTCGTCCTCGCTGTAGTCGTTGTAGCCCGCCTGGAGCTCGATGCGCATGTCGTGCTGGAGGTTCAGGGACGACGTGAGCATCAGGCCGAACCGATCCGACGCCGGGGTCAGGCTGGTGGCTCCGGAACGCGTATTGCGCACGGTCACGGCGACCTCGGCGGCATTCCGGT
>JBFILW010000091.1:0-10411 GCA_041612005.1 Gemmatimonadota bacterium | reverse complement strand
TTCGATCTTCGCGATCACCAGCATCCCGGGCTCCGCCTCCCGTTTGACGGACTCGACATCGCCGGGGCGGCGTACGAAGCTGAGGGCGATGTAGTCAACGCGTTGAGCGGTGGCGAATCGCAGGTCCTCGTGATCCTTCTCGGTCAGCGTCGGAGCCTGGACCTCGACGCCCGGCAGGTTGATCCCCCGCTGCGAGATGAGAGTCCCACCGTTCAACGCCTCCGCCACCACGCACAGCGACTCTTTGTCGATATCGAGCACTCTGAACTCCAGCGCCCCGTCGGCCAGTAGGATCCGATCCGCCGGTTGCAGGTCCGCTGCCAGGCCAGCGTACGTAGTCGGTATCACAATGCGATCGGAAGCGCCACTTGTACCGGTCGCGGACTCGGGAAGGAAGCAGTACTGGTTGCCGGGCTCGATTTCGATCGGGCTCGCAAGCTCTCCCACACGAATACGGGGGCCCTGCAAGTCGGCGATAACGGCGAGGGGTCGTCCGGTTTGGCGCGCCACGTCACGGGCGAGGGATATGACCCGGGTCGCTTCTGCGTGCGACGCGTGCGAGAAATTGATCCGCACCGCAGCCATGCCGGCCAACGCCATCTCGCGAAACACATCTGGATCCCTGCTGGCCGGTCCGATCGTGCACACGATCTTGGCGCGTCTGAATCGCTCCGCTTCCATCCCCGAGCCCCGCTCCATTCATCAGTGAAAAGTCCCGCTACACTACTGCGGGCGGCGGTTCGTGGACAGGACAACCGTGGGAGGATAAAGAGGAAGGGCTGGCGCCAGGACGCTGGCTCGAAGACAAGCCACCCGGAGGTGGGGGCTGACGACACGGTCGGGCGCCCCCGCCCGCAGGCGAAGCGCAACTGAAGGGTCCAAACACCGGAACCCGCCGGGCGCCGACCGTGACGCTACAGCTCCCCGCATCCCCACCACCCGGTACTGCACCACAACATGTTGTGGTGGCATAACTATACGTACCCAAGATATGGGGGCGCAAGCCCCCGGATCGTGTCGGGGCGAGCGCGCTTGTACCCGGCGTCACCCGCGGCTAGCTTTGTGTCCGCTACAAAGTGGCTGAAGTGCTACGATGTGCGCAGATCGCGACCTGCTGCAGGAGGCTGGCGGTGGGTCGTTCGTCCTGAATAGACGGCACCCATCCGTTGGTCGGACCAACCAGGCAGGAGTACACCATGGCTCGTGAGACGGGAACCGTGAAGTGGTTCTCCAAGGAGAAGGGGTACGGCTTCATCCACCGGACGAACGGAGAGGATATCTTCGTTCACCACAGCGACATAGAGGCGAGTGGCTTTCGAACTCTGCGGCAGGGCGAAAGCGTCGAATTCGAGGTCAAGGTCGCCGACAAGGGCCCGCGCGCCGCGGCAGTGCGGCGTGAGGGCGGAGACGAAGGAGGCGCCGGAAGTGGAAACGGCGCCCGAAAGACGCAGCCGGCCGCCAAGACTGAAGCGAGCGCCCCTGCCGAGCCCGAGGGCACCTTGAGCGCTCAGATCAAGCGAAAAATCGGTCGTTTCTTCGGATCAGGCTGACGATCTGCCCGCCCCGCGGGCCGATTCCCCACCCCGAACCGGTCGGACGCTTCCGGCCGGTTCATTTTTTGCAAGTGCACGACGGCCGCACAAGTTCGGTGCAAAGCTGTGTGTCGAACCGGGCAGGAGGCACGTCGAGTGCAGATCAACATCCGCGAAGGCGATGACCTTCATCGGGCACTGAAGAAGTTCCGGCGCAAGGTGCAACGGGCCGGGATCATGGCCGACATCCGTCGCAAGCGGCACTACGAGAAGCCCAGCGACGCGCGCCGTCGGAAGCTTAAGGCATCGGCTCGGCGGCGCCTGAGGTCAACCAGACGACGCTCCAACTGATCCAACGCGTCCCGAGCGGTCAGGCCCGGCAGAAGACCGCGTTCGGGCCGTTTACGTAACCACGCGGCGCACGGACCTCCCCCACGTAGATCGCGCACTCGCCCTTCGCATTCGAAGCGATCGCAGAAAAGCCGCGGCCATCTCCCTGGATCACAGAGACGTTCACTCCGTCGGATGGCGCGAACCCGAGACTCTCGAGGTTCTCGGCGTACCTGCCGTTGGTGGACATGTAGTCCGCCTGCTGCGCTTTGAGCCGATTGAGATCTGCGGTCAGTAGCGTGGTCCCGGTCGGCTGCGCCGCCGGCGAGTCTGCCACGACGGCCTGCCGTGAACAGCCCGTCATGCTCGCCGCACACAGCAACACGGCGAGCAGACCGAAGGTCCGGAGCTCTCTCATCAAACATCCTCCTTATCGCATATCGGAGCGCTGGTGGGCGTAATGGCGAGGAATGTAACTTGGCGCGCCGATTCGTGGCACCATGGAGGAACGATGGAGTCGAAGCTGTGGATGGCCGGCAGCCCCCGGGCGCCGGAACCGCTGCACCACCTCGTGCGCGCGTTGCGATACGGAGATGGTGTATTTGTGACGTTAACCTGCGACAACGGCGTCCTTCTCGACGCGCGAGCGCAGCTCGCCCGCTTGGCGGGCGCCTGCGAGCGCGTGGGTCTTCCGGTGCCCGCGGCCACTGCTTCCGTGGCCGCTCTTGTCGAGGTGCTCCGGACACTCGGCGCGGACGGGCGCCATGATTTCGTAGCTCGCGTGCAGGTAAGCGCCGATTCATCCGGCCGTGGCTACGGGCGTGCGAGCGATGGTGGAAGCTGGGAGCTAATCGAGCTGGCCGGGCCACCGCCATCACGCACCTGCCGGGTGGCCGTGGCGGGTCCGAAGCTGAACCTGCCGGTCCCCGCCCTGCCAGACGTGAAGAGCTGCAGCGCACTGGCACACGTCGTGGCCGCTCGTGAAGCGGCGCGGCTGGGCGTAGACGAGCTGATCCGAACCGCGGACGGTCTGGTGACCGAAGCGACGGCCGCCAACGTCTTCTGGTCCGCTGGAGATATTCTGCGCACACCCACGAGCTCCCTCCCGTTCTACTCCGGCGTGACCCGCGCCGTCGTCATCGAGGCGGCGCGCAATCTCGGTTTCGTTGTCGAAGAAGGCGAGTACTCCGCCGCGTCTGTTGCCGCCGCCGACGGCGTATTCCTCACGAATGCCACGCGAGGCGTGGAGATCGTCGCCGAGCTCGACGGTGAATCGGTCGGGTGGCCCGCTTCCATGGCGAGGTTCGCGGAGGCGGTCGCCGATCTGCGACGAGGCGGCGGAACGCGACTGTGAAACGGCAACGGCCTGCGAGACGGCCCATCAAGCTGGATCCTGCCGCCGCGCCCGAGCGCCTGTTCGATGGCTGCTGGCGCATCTCGCTCCCCGACCCGTTCGTCCCGCACGTGACCTCCGCATACCTGCTCGATGGTGCAGCGGGGGCATGGCTCATCGACGCGGGTGCCGACTCCGAGGAAAGCGCCACGGCGTTACGGACCAAGCTCGATGAGCACGGAAGCGGATTGGATACCCTCGCTGGTTGTGTCCTCTCACACTCCCACCTCGACCATGCCGGCGGTCTGCTGCACTGGCACCCCCGCCACCTCATCGCTCATGAGCGCACGGCCGCCGAGATGTCCAACCTGAACCCGCGCTCGAGCCGCGGTCCCGAGGCTCTGCGGCGGATGGGAGTCCCGGCGTCGCTCGTAGAGGCGATGGCACCGCAGGGAGAGCCCGTGCAGGTCCGACTCGCGACGATCGAAGTGGACACCGGTCTGTCCGGCGACTCCGGGACGCTCGATGGCCTGCCCGGCTGGACGTGGCACGTCGCCGAGGGCCACGCCCCCGGTCATCTCATGTTCTTCCACGCCGACAGCCGCTCGCTCCTGGGCGGCGATCAGTTCCTCGAGCGTTGGAAGACGCCATACCTGATCTCGGATTCCGATGCGGACAGCTTCGGCGCCTATCTGCGCTCCGTCGAGGCCGCGATCGCTCTCAAGCCGAGCGCGATCTACCCGAGTCATACCCGTGCCATTCGGCCGGCGGGTAAATGGCTGGACGACCGACGCACGACGCTCCTTCACCAGCGCGATCGAACGCTCGAGGCGTCGCAGAGCGGTGCCCGAAGCGCGTACGAGGCGGTGCGCGCGCAGTATCCACAGGATTTGAAGCTGGCTCTGGTCGTGCTGCTGCTTCGCGAGCAGCTCGCCATTCTCCGCCACCTGGCGACGAACGGAGCGCTGCGGCGGGAGGAAGTGGAGGGCGTCGAGCTCTTCGGCTAGACGCTCTGCGCGGGTTGGGCGGGATCGGCTCTTCCCTTCTCGGCCAGTGTCGCCCCGTAGCGACCGGCGACGTACGCTTCCAGAAGCTCGATGAACTCCGTGACGATCCCATCGCCGCGCAACGTCGAGTGGTGCTCGCCGTCGACGTACACCGGTGCACTCGGTTCCTCGAAGCTACCGGGCAGCGAGATACCGATGTCCGCGTGCCGCGACTCGCCCGGCCCGTTCACGACGCAGCCCATGACGGCCACGCTCATCTCTTCCACCCCCGGGTGTGCCTGACTCCACTCGGGCATGCGGCGCCGGATGTACTCCTCGATATCCCGCGCCATCTCCTGGAAAAAGGTGCTGGTGGTGCGGCCGCAGCCCGGGCAGGCCGTCACCTGCGGCTCGAAGCTGCGCAGCCCCAGCGACTGCAGGATCTGGCGGGCGATTCGTACTTCCTCGCTGCGGTCGCCGCCCGGGTCGGGCGTCAGCGAGACGCGAATCGTGTCGCCGATCCCCTCCGCCAGCAGGATGGCGAGCGCCGACGAGCTGGCTACCGTTCCCTTGCGGCCCATGCCGGCCTCGGTGAGACCGAGGTGAAGCGGATAGTCGGAGAGCGGCGCCAGCGCACGGTAGACCGCGACCAGATCCGCGATGCCCGACACCTTCGCGCTGAGGATGATCCTGTCGTGGGGCAACCCGACCTTCTCGGCGAACCGGGCCGAGCCCATCGCGCTTTCGATCATCGCCGACATCATCACTTCATGCGCGTCCAGCGGTTCGGGGCGCTCCGCGTTCTCGTCCATCATGCGCGTGAGCAGCGTCTGATCGAGCGAGCCCCAGTTCACGCCGATGCGCACCGGCTTCCCGTGCTCGATCGCGCACTCGACGATGGTGGCGAAGTGCGCGTCCCATTTCTTGCTCCCCACGTTACCCGGGTTGATTCGGTATTTGTCGAGGGCGGCGGCGCAGGCCGGATTGCCGGGCAGGAGGAGGTGGCCGTTGAAGTGGAAGTCGCCGATGATCGGAGTCTCGAACCCGTCGGCCCGGATCCTCGACACGATATCGGGTACCGCGGACGCGGCGGTCGGCGTGTTGACGGTCACGCGGACCAGCTCGCTGCCCGCCTCCGCGAGGGCCTCGATCTGAGCCACGGTCGACTCGATGTCCGCCGTGTCGGTGTTGGTCATCGACTGAACGACGACCGGGTGGTCGCTGCCCACCGGCACATCGCCGACCTCAACGGAGACGGTCTTCCGGCGCTCATGAAATGGATTCATGGCGGCAAAGCTAGTGGGGCAGGACGAGGACGGCGATGCCGATCAGCACCAGCCCATGCAGGAGCTGGTCCAAACCGAGTGCCCACCAGAAGGGATTCGAGCCGGGGTCTCGGAGAGCCGGCATCCCGACTACGATTCGGGCCCGGGCCGCGTCGATCGCGAAATGCGATACGAGCTCCAGACCCACAGCCAGCGCCACGACCGGAGGCGACGGCCGCGCCACGGTCAGCACGGCGAGTCCGACCAGGATGGCATGCATGGCCGCATGGGCGGCGATCGGCCCCATCGGGCCGCCACTGGATTTGGCCCGTTGCATCCGCGCTGTCGCCAGGGGTGTGAAGTCCCCCAGGAAGTGAGCCACGAACAGCGCGACCAGGAGGATGCTGGCGGTCGTGCTCACCGGCTGCTCTCCACCGCCATGATCTCGGGGTTCGGAGCGACGTTCTCCAGAAACGAGCGCCGCAATTCCTCGTCTTCGATCCAGCTCGCGGTCTCACGGATGATCTCGCGCGCCCGTTCTCGCACGGCTGCAGACTCCTCATCCCGCCCGAGGGCCGCCAGCACTTGAGAGCGGACATAGTATACGACCTCGTCGGGTCCCTGGATGTCGCCGTGCAGCTCGAGCAGCTCCAAAGCCCTCTTCGAGTCACGGTCGGCCGAGTCCAGGTGGTTCGCTTCCAGCGCCAGCTCCGCCAGGCGGGAAAGGCCCAAAACCTCGACATGAATCAGGCCGCTGCGCGCCGCGACGTCACGTGCCCTCTGCACCGCCTCGCTCGCGCTCGAACCCGACTCGAGCTCGCCGAGCGCCAGCCATGCGCGGGCCTCGAGGGTCGATCGGTGCAGTGCCGGAGCGACTCTCACCAGCTTGTAGAGAAGTTCCTTCGCTTCCTCGACCCGGCCCGCGGCCCCGACCGCGATCGCGCGGGCCATCGAGGCGGCCGCCAGCGCGCTGCGTGATGCACAGCTCACCGCCATGTCCTCGGCGCGGCAAGCTGCTTCTTCCGCTTCCTCGTAACGACCGAGCCACCGAAACGCCGAGGCCCGGTCGGCGAGTGTGATCGCCTCGCGCGGACGATGGTGGATCTCGGCGAATATGCCCTGCGCCTCGTCGAAGTATTCGAGGGCGCGGGTGAAGTTGCCGAAGTCGACCTCGGCCAGACCGAGACTGCGGAGGATCTCCGCTTCGCCCCGCCTGTCGCCCGCCTCACGTTCGAGAGGGAGGGCGGCACGATAATAGTCGAGCGCCTCTTCGTATCCTCCCCACAGGTGCGCGATGCGTCCGAGCAGCCGCAGCACGTCGGCTTCGGCGGAGCCGTCCTCCAACTGGCGGAACGCCTCGAGGGCCGGTTCGCCGATTCTGCGCGCCTCGTTCAGCTCACCAATGTCGAGGAGTCTGCGCGCACGGCGGTAGGCCGCTTCGGTGATCGTCGGGAGATCGTCCTCGACCTCTCCCAGCACCGCGAGTTGGTCGATGGCCGCAAGACGCGCAGCATCGTTGCCGATCGCGGTCGCGACATCCTCTGCGAGGCAGAGCAGCCGAACCACGTCTTCCAGCTCCTCTGCAAGCGCCCGTGCCCGCTCGATCAGTCCTTCGGCATCGAGGAGTGCTCCACGCTCCCATGCCCTCGCGATCGCGCGCTCCAGAAACGGCAATGCGGCGGCGGGCTGATTGGAACGCTCGAGGTGGAAGGCGATCCAGTCATCGTATTCCGCTTCCTCGCCTGCGAGGTGACCTTGGAGCCACTCGGCGACGGACCCGTGCAGCTCCGCGCGCACGCCGCGCAGGAGGCCGGAGTAGGCCACCTCCTGCAGGAGGAGGTGCTCGAACGCGAACTCGCGATCCCCGACCACCGCCGAGTCCGCACGAGCACGCACGAGCGCTCCCTTCATCAGGTCGTCCAACTCGCGATCCACGGGTCGCTGAACGAGCGCCTCCCCAACCAGGCCGGACCAGAAGCGGCGACCAACGATCGCGGCGTACTGGAGCACCTTCTTGGCCGATGGGTCGAGGCCATCGATCCGAGTCGTGATCACGCTGTCGATCGAGTCGGGGATCGCGAACTCGTGGTAGTCGTGCGCGGCGCACCACACGCCGCTCTCCTGCACGATCACCTCACCGCTGGTGAGCGCCTTGATGATCTCCTCGATGAAGAGCGGATTGCCACCGGAGCGGGCATGGATGATCTCGAGCAGCTCTTCGGGCAGCTCGTGCTCACCGAGAAGCGCGCCGACCAGCTCCGTCGTCTCGGCTGCCGTCAGCGGCGCGAGCTCGATGCGAGCGGCGAAACTGTCGATGAGATCCGCCACGGCCCGCTCCGCGGGAAGCGGAGGCCGCGAGATCAGAACGAGGAGGAACGGACCGCGCAGGGCCAGCTCGGGCACAGAGCAGAGGAAGTCGAGCGTGGTCCGATCCGCCCAGTGCAGGTCTTCGAGCACCAGGAGGGTCGGCTCCGAGACGCCCTCTTCCAGGGCCCGCGCCACGGCGCTCAGCATGAGATCCTGGCGTTCCTCCGGCGGGAGACTCTTCAGTCGCTCGAGGTCGGTGACCGGACTGCCGAGTACCGCGCCCAGCCCGGCCCGCTCATCGTCGGACCAGAGCTCTGCAGCCCGTTCCGCGATCGCCGTCACCGCTTCCGGGGCGGAGCGCTCGCTGCCCACATCGTGCAGGTCACGAATCAACTCCGCGATCGGCTCCCACGGCGTGGAGCTGGCGTATGGGTATGAGCGGCCCCGAACCACCGCGGTCTGGGATAGCTCCTCCAGCGACGCGAGCTCTGCGACGAGGCGAGACTTGCCGATCCCGGCCGCGCCGAGCAGCAAACAGGCCTGGGGATCACCGGCGGTGGACCGGCTCCAGTACTCACGCAGCCGCTCCAGCTCGGCCCGGCGGCCGACCAGCGGCGTGGTGCGGTCTCCGAATCCTCTTACTTCGCCCCTGACGGCCCGGACTCCGGTCACCGGACGGGCGGCCACCAGCTCGGTGCGACCTTTCACCTGGAGGATCTGCTCCTCACCGAACTCGAACAGGTGGCGCGTCTGATCATACGTGGCACCACCCACCAGGATGGCGCCGGGATCGCAGATTCCCTGCAGACGCGCCGCCACGTTCACCGTATCCCCGACCGCGGTGTAGTTCCAGGCGCCGCCGCTCGCGAACATACCCGTCACCACGGGACCCGTGTTGATCCCGATGCTGAGGCGCGGCCGGTAGCCGCCGATCCCCGCTGCCGCCGCGTGTCCAATGATCGCCTCCTCGTCAAAGGCGGCGTGCATGTCGAGCGCGGCGCGCACGGCTCGTTCTGGTTCGTTCTCGTACGCGATCGGGGCACCGAACAAGGCCATGACGCAGTCGCCGATGAACTTGTCCACGAAACCGCCCCAGCGAATCACCGCCTCGCAGAGGGGATCGAGCCAGGTCGTGATGAGGGCGTGTACCTGCTCCGCGTCGAGCTGCTCCGTGAGGCTGGTGAATCCCGACAGATCGGCAAACAGAATAGTGATGATCCGGCGCTCGGCCGTGGTCGCGGCCAGGTGGGCGCCGCAGTGATGACAGAAGCGCCCGTGGGTCGGGTTCGTCGCCGCGCAAGCCGGGCAGCTGACGCCGCGTTTCGGGTCGGCCGGCATCCCGCACGCGGAGCAGAAGGCGGCGCCGTCGTGAGCACTCCCGCACGTCGAGCAGCTCACTTCAGTCGGATCAGTGGACATTGGAAGAACGGGATCGAGGCATGAGGATGAAAAAATGCGCGGGCGACCTGAGCCGCCCGCGCGCTGCTACTGTCTTCGCTGTTGGGAAGTTACGGCAGCGACTTACGCGGCATGGCCTTACGCGGCATGGCCTTGCGGGGCATCGTGCGCTCCTCCAGCTCTTCGGCGCTGAGCTCGATGGCGCTCGCCTCTTTACCCGTGGCGTCCTTGATCTGGGCCTTCTGCTCGTCGGTAAGCTCAATCCGGACCGGCTCGTTGGCGTCTGACACTGTGTGCCTCCCTGAGTGTGCGTTGGCGTGGCCATGTGATCGGCCACCATTTGGTTCGGGATCCTCTCCCCGCTGTGACACAGGAATAATACACGACACGGGGCCTGGGTGGTTAGGACAGCAGTCACGCGAATCAGGCCCGCTTCTTACACTTGGACGGGTGACAAGCCACGGCCCGACACAGTGACAAGGGGCTGGGCCCGGGACGAGATAACCGTTGCCGACTCCGTGTGACTTCTGTCACGCAGCCGGATTCGCAGGCTGACTCGCTCCGTCGGCCTCGTCCGCTCGCGAGCCGCACCGGCTCAGTCTTCGCGCAGGATGAGAGCCGACTGGCTGACCCGAATCACCCGACCCTCGTCGACCTCGAGGAGCTCGCTGTCCATAAGCTCGGCCAGGAGGCGCGAGACGACCTCGCGGCTGGAGCCGATCCGCTGAGCCAGCTCCTGGTGGGTCGGCCGGGTGAAGAGGATGTCGGAACTCAAGGGGTCGTGCTGACCCTCACTGTCGGCGATCTCGAGCAGCGTATACAGCAGCCGGTCTTTGGCACCGAGCAGTGCGTGTGCGCCGATCTTCTGGTGCAGGTCGCGAACCCGCCGGGTGAGCTCGCGCACCAGCGCTCTCTGTACTTCCGGAGTGCTTTGCGTCCAGGCGAGGAACGCCTTGCCCTTGAACTTGGCGATTCGGGAAGGCTCGACCGTCACCGCGTCGGCCAGCTGATCGCCGCCGTCGAGGGCCGAAGTTAGGCCGAACATGCCGCCCGGGCCGAGAAGCGAGACGATCACCTCCCGTCCCTCTTCGTTGGTAAGGATGATCTTTACCCGCCCGCTGACGACCAGAAACACGGCCGCGGTCGGGTCCCCCCGGTAGGCGAGGATGTTGTTCTTGGGATAGTCGTGGCACAGTGCCAGCGCCGCGAGTTCCCGAAGCGCTTCCTCTCCGACACCTTCGAAGAAGTCGAATCCTCGGC
>JBFILW010000090.1:0-10590 GCA_041612005.1 Gemmatimonadota bacterium | reverse complement strand
TACTGTGTCCAGCCCGTGATTTCCTGGTTGCCGGCCTGTTGGATCGTGATCGTCCTTTCCGGGGAATCCCAGTCGGTGCCGACGATGCGATACGTGACCCTGGTATTCGGTCTGGAGACCCAGATCGACCCGGTGTAGCGGACCGTCACCGGGCATTCCGACGCGTAGATCGTGCCCTGCTTCGTGGCCTCCAGCTTGGCCCGGACCTTCAGCGGCATCTTCCTGGCGCGCGACGCGGGCATCCGTTTGGGCAGCTCGGGCGCTGGATCCTCGTCCACATCGGCGGGCGCGCAGGCGATCCAGACCGGCGTCTTGATCGTCTCGGTGTCAAACTCGCCTCGGGCCAGTCCGCCGGAACAGGAGGCCCCGAACTTGGCCTCGTACGCGTTCTCGTAACGGACCACGAAGCCTCGTTTCATCCAGTACTCACGAGACTTGTCGGCTTGAGCGACACGTTTGTCGAGTTCGAAGTTACAGGCGGCAGGCGGTGTGCGAGGTATATCGGGTAGCGTGAACGGAAACTCGAAGGTCTCCGTGTGGTTCTCGATGACGTGACCTCCCGTGCCGCGCACATCGTGGGTCACGCCGGCCACCTTGATCCATGCGTCACCGAAATCCTGAGAGCGGCGACCGCAGACCCCGCCGACTCTGGATGAGTGCTTGAGATTCTCGTTGTCGTTCGCGATCGTCGTGTAGCTCTTGCCGTCTTTGGAGAACACGTGGATGACCGGTCCGTTGAGCGGAATGTGCTCCCCGGTATCCCCGAATTCGGTCAGCTTGTAGGTGCCGGGCTCGTGATTCATCACCGTATCGGCGAGCGCAACGCCCGCAACGCCCAGAATGACGGAGAGGGACAGCAGAAGGTGCCTGAAACGGATCGTCATTGCGATACCTCCTGAGAGCCGGCCCACTTGCCGGGTCACCGGCAATCCTGCAAACTCAGGCCGCGACGTACGTCGCCGTAGGAGCATGCATTGTACACCCCTCGTGGTTTGAGTAAGGAGACCCGCCGCACGGCGATGATGCTGGCCGTGATGTTGGGGCTCGCGTCGCTGGTCGTCGGGCTGGCGCCGCCCGAGCGAACGCTCGGTACGGGGATCAGAGCGGTGTACGTGCACGTCGCGCTGACGCTCACCGGCCTGCTCGGGTTCGCGATCTCGGGACTGCTCGGAGGGGTCGCGCTGCTCACGGCCCACCGCGGGAGCCACGCCTGGATGCTGGCGACCGGACGCATCGCCCTGCTGTTCCATGCGGCGGGCCTCGCCGTCAGCATGGCGGCGGCGTGGATCAACTGGGGCGGCGTGTTCCTGGGTGAGCCTCTGCTGCGCTCGTCGCTGATGGTGCTGGCCGCTGGAGTGCTGTCACACTCGGCGATCCCGTTGGTGCCGCCGGTTCGTGCGCGCGCGGCGCTCGCGATGCTGCCGTTCGCCGTCCTGCTCGGCACGACGGTCGGAACTCCGTTCCTGATGCACCCCGGAGGGCCGGTGCTCGCAACGTCGCCGCGGCCGATCCTGCTCACGTTCGCGGGGCTGACCCTGCTCAGCCTGCTCACCGCAGCCCTGGCGAGCTACGCGCTGCGCCGGCGGCTCGACGCCTGATCCGGTGCAGCTCGGCTCGGGGTCGTGCCCGGACCCATCGTCGGGCGACCTCTTTGAGCCGGGTGCGGTCGCAGCGCGACCTCCCCCACGACGGCGCAAGCCCTCAGTGGGGCTGACCGAACCACGGGTACTCCTCGACCATCGCGTAGGGCCGGTCACTGCGAGAGGCATCCGGGTGGGAGGTGATCAGCCCGTGGAGCGGCTCGGTGAGGAAGAACACGAACAGATCGTTGCCGCCATTGACGCCGTACGCCCGTTCCGGGGAGCCGGCCTTCGAGAGCAGCGAGTCGAGCAGGTCCATGGTGCGGCACGACGCGACGCCCCAGAGCCAGCCCGGCTCGGATTCGCTGCGTTCCAGGTCGGCCGCCTGCCAGATGGAATACACCCGATCGTTGACCTCGATCGTGTATTCCTCGTCCCCGAAAGAGGAGACGATCGTGGAGAGGGTGACGCCCTGCCGCTCCAGAAACGGCTCGAGCTCTCGCAGCAGGCGCTCGACCCCGCCCTCCGCGAGGTCTTCGCCGTCGGCCCGGAACATCCGGTTGGCGTCCAGGAAGATGCCGTCCCAACCGGCGGACTCGACTCGACTCTTGAGGTCGGGCGCGGCCGCCGCGTCCACGTACTTGAAGTAACCCAGGTTTTCGAGGCTCTCGACGAACTTGCCTGCGCTCATGGGCACCTCGCCGCTCTCGCCGGGTCCGCAGCCCGGCAGTGCCGAGAGTAACAGAGTGAGGGCGAAAACCGTTCCCGCCCCGCGAGCCGGCGCGGTGCGGTGACGGCACGCGCTATCTGGAAGGCTCGGATAGCCCAGACTCGATGCCCTCATCCGACCAGCCCCTCGAGTCGGCCTAGCGCCGCCGTTTGTCCTTCTTGGCCTCGTCGGCGAGGCTCTTCACCTTGTAGCCCTGCGGCACCCTGAACATTCCCGCGTCGAGGTCCCGGCGCGAGACGGACTTCAGCGTCTGCTCCTGGAACAGCTTTCCGTTGCGATACATCCGCACCCGCACCGGAAACCCCTCCAGCTCGCCCATGGCGTGAAACGGCGTATCGAGCTGCAGCATCTTGCCGAAGGGCATCTGTTGCAGGCTCTCGCGCAGGCTGCCCGTGAACTCGGACATCGCTCGAAAGGCCTCCAGCGCCTCCGCCGCATCGCCCGCATCGGCGGCGGAGCACACCTCCCAGATCTTCTCGTCGCCCGCGTACATCGTGCGCACCGTGCACGAGTAGTCGCCGACCCGCTCGCTGCCGCCGGTCTTGATCCGTCGCGGAGGCCCCGCTTTGCCCATGCCGGAGGGCATGCGGTCTTTCATCATCTTTTCCATCATCGCGCGCGGCTCGGGGGGCAGGTCGGCCAGCTGGGCTTCCATCTGCTTCATCGCGTCCCCCAGCTGCGCGCTCAGCTCATGCATGTCCTGCTTGCTGATCGTCTGCGCCTGCTTTTTCTTCTCGTCCAGCAGGTACAGCGTGTCGTCACGAAAGATGAACGTCGAGTCGTCGGCCTGGCTGGCGGCGGGCTCCATGCGCAGCATCGCGCCCTGGGCGTAGATCGTGTCCGTGGCTCCGCCGGCGCCGGCGCCCTCTCCACTGTGCTGCATCTCGATCACGACCCCGGACCAGGCGGTGGAGCAGATCACGAAGGACAGGGCGCAGACGGTCATCAGCTTGTGCATGAAGTCTCCTCCTGGTTGGATGTTTTCTGCCACAGATTGTAGCGTCCCGCGGTCGAGCTGCAATCTAGTCGCCGGCCTCGAAGGCAATCGGACCTTGCGCAGTCGTCCGGACTGGGCGTATCAGAGTGTTGGTCAGCTGCTCCACGCATCGCTGTTGCCTCGACTCCTTTCTACTGTCGGCTCGGCTCTTCGTGGCGGGTAAGAGAAACAAGCTGCGAACAGCGTCCGGTAAGGGCACATACGTCAACCTGGACTCGGAGCCTAGCGGGGGTTCGGGGCTAGAATACACCGATCATGTCGGCTGGCGCAGGCTCGGCGCCCCAATGCGGCTCTCCCGACGCCGGTGAATCAGCGTATTGTAGCCTTGTAAGTGCCCGGGACTAAGCGGTTGGTTGACGTAAGATAGAGTTATCAGACGCGACAACGTGGCTTATTTGTCTTACCCGCCGGTAATGCGTTCGAGGATCCGGAGTATCTCTCCGAGCCGGTTTTGGGCCAGGGCGTCTGGGACTATCGCCCCGATCCGACGGCGCTGCCGAACCGCTGCGATCCCGAGATCGCCCGGCGATTTCTCTCCGGCCGTCCGTAACCGATAGGTAGGTCGATGCTCGTATTCATTACCGCGGTCTCCGTGGCGCTCGTTGTTTCTTTCATTTGCTCGATTTTCGAGTCCGTGTTGCTGTCGATCGGCCATGCGCAGGTCGAATCGCTCGTGCGCGAAGGCAAGCCCTCGGGTTATCTGCTGCGCGACTTCAAGCGGCGCATCGATCTGCCGATAGCGGCCATTTTGATCGTCAACACGATCGCGCATACGATCGGTGCGGCCGTCGCCGGCGCGAGCTACGAAGACGTATTCAGCAGCGGGACGCTCTGGCTGTTCTCGATCATCTTTACGGCGGCCGTATTGCTTTTCACCGAGATCATTCCAAAAACCGTCGGCGTGACATACGCAGTCGCGCTAGCAGGCCCGGTCGCGCATGGAATCAAGATCCTGACAATCGCGCTCGGACCGCTCGTGCGGTTGTCAGAGAAGATCTCGACGTCGATTCGAGGCGCGCAAGAACTGCCCGTGACGTCGATCGAGGAGATACGCCTGCTCGCGGCGCTGGGCCGGGCTGAAGGCATACTCGGCGCGCGCACGGCCGGCATCATCGTCGGCGCGACGCAGCTCGGACAGCTCACAGCAGAGGACGTCATGCTGCCGCGGCAGCGTGTCGTTCTCCTCTCGGCACAGGACAGTCGCGAAGACGTCATCGCCAGGATGCAGGAATGCGGCTACAGCCGGTTCCCGTTCTCGCCGACGCGTGAGCTCGACGATGCGACTGGAATCGTGCTCGCGCGTCAGCTCCTTTTCTATCTGCACGATCACCCGGAGGGGCCGATCGACTGGGCCGCGGTGGTTCAGGAACCACTCGTCATTCCGGCAACCAAGCCGGCAAATCAGCTGCTGCGCACGTTCCGTGAAGCGGCGAGGCACATGGCGCTCGTCGTCGATGAATACGGTGGCATCGAGGGCGTCGTCACGCTGGAGGATGTCCTCGAAGAGCTCGTCGGCGACATCGTCGACGAGAGTGATCAGCCCGTCCCCGATGTGTGGCGGCAAGCGGACGGCTCGTTGCACGTGCTCGGAAGCGTCGAACTGCGCCGGCTGTGTGAGTTGCTGGCCGCCCCGTGGCTGCCCGATACGGTAGCGACGACGGTGAGCGGCTTTCTGTCGGAGCGACTGGGCCGCGTGCCGATCGTCGGCGATGCCGTCGTCTGGCGCGAGTTCGAGCTCGAGGTCCTGGCTGCCAACCCGATGCAGGCCGAGCGCATCGAAGTTCGGCGCCGCCGAGACGAGACGGACGAGGAGGGCTAACGTTGTGAAGCGGCTGACCTCGGTCGGCCAAAGCGGGCGCCGCGTGCGGCGTGACTGGACTATTGATTGTAGCCGTTCAGGCGCCCGGGGCGAAGCGGTTGGTCGACGCAAGATGGAGGTCATCGGCCAAGAAAACGCAGCTTTTTGTCTTACCCGCTCGGCCCAGAAGGCGATGCGAAGTGGTCGGTGCGTACGCCGCGTCTGCCAAGACATCCCTGCAAGACGCTCGTGTTGTTCACGCGGATCTTGGAGGAGATTGATCGTTCCGAGGGAGGCCTGGCCTTGGCGTCGGCGACTCTCCATCTCGTCGAGACTCCGCCGCTCGATGTGCGTCTGCTGAACGGGACAGACCGAGGGCCAGGTCGTCCGGAAAGGGCACATACGTCAACCCGGACTCGGAGCCTAGCGGGGGGTTCGGGGCTAGAATACACCGATCATGTCGGCTGGCGCAGGCTCGGCGCCCCAATCCGGCGTCGCGGGCCAGCGTCGGGAGAACCGCTCGCTTGCAGCCCTGCCTCAGGAACGCCCAGACGCTAGATAAGGACGGCCATGGCCAGCGCGGCGGCGATCCCCGCCACGGGACCGGATAGCCGACGCGCCAGGGCGTAAACGGCCACCAGGATCACCATCCCGTAGATCGCGGTCGTCACGCGCAAGGCGGGCAAGGACTCCCCGAATATCGCCTGGACCGCCGACATCCAGTAAAAAGTGAACGGCGTCTTCTGGTAGTAGATATCGAGGTAGGGCACCGCCCCCTCGCGAATCAACTGGCCCAGCAGGGCGTACTCCCCCTCGTCTCGGATCAGGGGAGCGTGGCGGAAGGGCCAGCGTGACAGGAAAGATCCGAAGAGCACCGTCGCCAGCGCGGCAGGGAAACCGTTGTATGCTTCCCCCAAGCTCAGCGGGTCCGGACGCCGAGGGAGGGCAGATGGCGCGCTACGAGCGGTTCGCCCGCTGCGGTCTCGTGCTGATTCTGCTGGCCGCTCCGGGGCCGCCATCGGCGGCCGAGGGGGTCTACGCCCCGGTCGAGCTGAAGAAACGCGAGCAAGCGCTGCTCGAGATGTCCGACGAATTCGCCAAACAGGTGGTGCGGCGCGGTCTGCGCTACGACGAGCCCGAGATCGTCGACATGGTCCGCGAGATCGGCGACCGGCTCGCTCCCGAGCCCGAGGACGCCTACGTCGACTACCGGTTCCAGGTGATCCGTCACCCGTTGCCCAACGCGTTCGCGTTGCCGGACGGGCAGATCTACCTCCACACCGGAATGCTCGCGTTGCTCGAGAACGAGGCCCAGCTCTCGATGCTGCTGGCCCACGAGATCAACCACGTCGCGGGACACCACTCGGTCGTGGGTTTCCGCAGCACGCGTAAGAAGGCGATCGCCAGCATCGTCGTGAGCGCGGCCGCCGTCGCGGCCGCGTACGGCGGGCACACCGAGTACCTCGATCTGGCGAACGTCATCAACCAGGCCGTGTACATGGCGATGATCGGCTACAGCCGCGACCTCGAGGAGGAAGCGGACCGCCGGGCGATCGACCGGGTGCTGGACGGCGAGTACGACGTTCGACAGGCGCCGTCCCTGTTCGAGCTGATGCAGGAGGACCATGAAGGGGAGCGCCTGATCTTCAAGTGGGGAACCCATCCCACGCTGCCCGCGCGGGTCGCGTACCTCAAGGAGATGGTGGCCCGGATCGAGAGCGAAGGGATTCCCGAGAAGCTGCGCACCGGGGATGAGGGTTTCCGAAGCCGGATGCGTCCGCTGGCGCTGGAAACGGTGCACGAGCTCGTTCGCGCGGACTATCCGCGGACCGCGGCCCATCTCGCGCGGCGGCTCGTCTCGGAGGACGAGGCCGACGCCCGGGCGCACCACGCGCTGGCGGAGGCCCTGCGCGCGCTCGACGCGCGAACGGAGACGATCGGTCCCGAGGAGCGGGCGCGGGTCGGGAACAGGAAGCGGGCCAAGCGGCGCGTCAAGCTGACCCGCGAACAGCGGGAGCAGCGGCGTCTCAAGGACCCGGCCGCCGCCGCCCTGATCGAGCAGAACCTGAACGCCGCGATCCGGGAATATGACCGGGCCCTGGAGCTCGACGAGGGGCTGGCCGAGGCGTGCCGCGGCCGCGGGTACGCCCTGGACGAGCTGGGCCGCTACGAGGAGGCCGGACAGGAGCTGGCGCGTTACGTCCGGATGCACCCCGAAGCGTCCGACCGCAAGGTGGTGATCGAGCGTTTGCGCGGCATCTCCGCCGCTATCCGTAACGGAGCAGACTGAGGAGGAGGAGGAGCGAGATGAGATTCCAGGGGACGCGACCGGGCCGGGCGGCGATCGTGGGGTCGCTGGCGCTGGCCGGCATGCTGGCGGCACCGGCGGTCCATGCCTACGGCGTGATGACCAAGGAGTTCAAGAAGGGGGAGACGCGTACCGCCAAGGTCGTGATCCTCCCGCCGTACGCCGAGTTCCACAAGGCCAAGGCGATCATGCGCGAGGAGATGATGGAAGAGTGCATCGCCCTCGAGCGCGCGACGGCCAAGTGGCTGGCGGCGAAGTACGAGGAGCGCGGCTACGAGCCGGTTCTCGTCACGATGGAGCAGATCGAGGCGGATCCCGAGCTGGCCGAGATGTTCCGCAGGGTGAACGCGAGATACGACCAGGACTTCCCCAAGTTGATGAGGAAGCCGAAGAAAGTCAAAAAGAAGCAGGTCGACCTGGGCGAGGAGGGGCGCCACCTGGCCGCGATGCTCGACGCCGACACGCTGGCCATCATCCGCGTTCGCGCCGTGCAGACCACGGGCGGCAAGAAGGCGCTGGGCTTCTTGTTCGGCGGGGTCGCCGGGGCCGTCTCCAGCCGCAGCAACGCAGGCGTTTTCGTCGCGACGATGCACGGCCGATCCGGGCTCGTGGAGTCCTTCTTCTGGGGGTACGACCGCTGCAAGAGCCGGGCGCTCGTCGAGGAGCCGGACACCGTGATCCGCAAGGCCTCGAATTCGTGTTTCAAGAAGTTCCCGAAGCTGGGCGAGGTCGTTGCCGAG
Organism: Gemmatimonadota bacterium; assembly: GCA_041612005.1. Classification (GTDB taxonomy): domain Bacteria; phylum Gemmatimonadota; class Gemmatimonadetes; order Palauibacterales; family Palauibacteraceae; genus JBFILW01. Next base: position 2,437 of record JBFILW010000090.1, on the reverse strand, counting down.
GACGACGACAGCTCTGAAATGAGCGAGGAGGAACTGCTGCGGCAGTTCGAGGAGGAAGAGGGCCAAGAGGACGGCGGAGAAGCCGACTCGGACGGGGGAACGCGCTGAGCGGAGTCTCCGCACGTGACGATCAGAACTTCTGTGGCTCCGGAGCCTGTTTCGCTGCGCCGCCTCGTCAGAACCGCACCGCGCCGGGCCTCGCGCGCCGGGCCGGCTTCCGCATTTGGGGCTCCGAGCCCACTTCATCCGATGGAATCGGTGTAATCTAACCCCGGATCCGCTGTCGAGCAGTCCGGCTCAGGCTTACGTATATAGAGTTACCGGACGTAGTTCGCAGCTTATACCTCTTAGCCGCTATTGATCGGACCCAGGGTGGACTCGCCTACTCGCGCTCGAGCTCGGCCCGCAGCGCGGCGACCTCCTGCTTCAGCGTCTCGATCGTCTCCGCCTGCACCTTGAGCGCGGCGACGGCCATGCTGGTGTAGGCGTACAGGTCGACCGTCTCTCCGCCGGCGCCCACCGCAAGACTGGGCTCCACGTCGTCGATGATGAACCCGAGATGTGTCTTCCCGTCGGCGAGCGCGCCCTTGTAGCGATAGGTGGCCAGCGGGAACTGCAACAGCCGGTCATGGATCGTCTGCAGATCGTCCTGACCCAGGTAGCTCACGTCCGTCTTGTAAGCGAGCCGCGAGATAGGGCAAGTGTCCCCGTCGAAACAGGTCGGCACGCGAAACGGCGAACCCGCGCAGCAGATCTGGTTGTTCTTGCACAGCGTCGAGCCGCACTCATGGCCGCTACTGGGGTTGCGGCAGACTCCGCCGCAGTCCGCATGGTTGAGCTCCGGGAAGCAATCGTCGGAACGATCGTCGTAGCAGACGAGATTGCCCGGACAGGGAATGGCGCCGATGCCACCGCAGAACTTGGCCACCTCCTGCACCACCACGTCCTCGGGTTCCTGCGGGACGGTCGAGTTGTCCTGGGCCACGTGCCAGCCTGCCAGCGTCGCGACGGCGATCACCACGATGAACGGTACCGATCTCCTCATGACTCTTCCTCCTTCTGCCAGACGGTGGGTTTGTCACAGTCTACTCCCGTCCTGGGGGCTCCGGGTCCATCCCAGCCGACCCATAAGGGTGCATTTTCCCGGATCAGCCGTTGAGCGCGGGATCTCGCTCCCGTGTCGGGGTTGCGCCGGAAGACTGTTGAATCGACAGCCCGGCCGCGGATAAGCCGTATAAGCCCCGAACTACGTCCGGTAGCGGGTAAGAGAAACAAGCTGCGAACAGCGCCCGGAAAGGGCACATACGTCAACCCGGACTCGGAGCCTAGCGGGGGGTTCGGGGCTGGAATACACCGATCATGTCGGCTGGCGCAGGCTCGGCGCCCCAATGCGGCATCTCTTCAGCCTCCCCGATATGCCGGCGCGCATCGCGAAGACGGCGCGTCGCGCAGACTCTACGCTAGCGGGAGCATTCGTCCAAAGCGGGACGAAGAGCAGGCGTCACGCCAGGCTCGGCGTACGTTCCGGATCCCCGGCACCCCGGGCAGACGTCCGATCGGCGGTGCCGGGATCCTCCGCGGTCGGAATGACGGTCCCCGATTCCCTGGCGAACGACTCGAAGGCCTGTCGTGCGGCCTGCCGAATCCAGTCTTCCCGCCTAAACCACCGAGCCAGCCAGTTCCTTTTCATGGGCGTTCTCCTTCGCTGTACCTCCTACAGAAGAAACCGGGGCCGGAGGTTTCGCCGGAAGACAGGGGTTTTCTCGGAGGACGGCGCTAGGAGCTCGCGGCGGCCTCGATGCGGGCCTCCAGCTTCGCCGCCGCTTCGTCGTCGCCGACCGAGCGCAGGATCTCGGCGGTGCGCCTCATCGTGTCCCGGCACAGCGGGTGCCGGTCGAACAACTGCTCGTCGCAGTAGGCCAGGACCCTGCGGAACTCGGCCAGCGCCTCGTCGGAGCGACCGGTCAGGTGGAGAGAGGTCCCCAGGCTGACCCGGGCACGCGTCGAGCGGAAGTCCTCGGGGCCGAGCCGCGCGTGGCCCTCGATCGCGATTCGAAGCTGCTCCTCGGCCTCCGCGTACCGCCCGGCGCTGACGAGGCTGTCGCCGAGTAGCGAACGGGTGAACAGTGTCTCCGGGTGGTCTTCGCCGAGAACGCGGACGCGCGCCTCGAGGACCTCCCGCATGATCGCGGCAGCCTCGTCGTGTCGCCCCTGCGTGCCGAGAATCGACGCCAGCATCGCACGGGTGTGTTGCGTCTGGGCGTGATCCGCCCCGAGGGCGCGCATCCGATGTTCGAGGACGTCTCGATAGACCGCCTCGGACTCCTCGTGGCGCTGGAGGAACAGGCAGACCCACCCGAGCCGCATCAAGCCCACCGCGCGGTCCTCGTCGTACCCGGCGTCGGGCATCTGGAGTCCGCGCAGCGCGGCGTCCACG
>JBFILW010000089.1:0-10637 GCA_041612005.1 Gemmatimonadota bacterium | reverse complement strand
TCCACGCCGGAGCTGCGGGTCGACTGCTCGGAGGAGCGCAAGTTCGAGGTGGTCGCCGACGCCGTTTCGCACTTCAAGCGCACGCACGACGTCATCGACATTGATGGAGCCCGCATCCTGTTCGAGGATGGTTGGGCCCTGATCAGGGCCAGCAACACGCAGCCCGTGATCGTCATGCGCTTCGAGGCCCGGTCGCGCGAAGGCTTGCAGAGTATTCGCGACGAGGTAGCGGGGTATCTCGAGGCAACCGGTATACGAGTCCCGGAGCTCGATGAGCCGACGCACTAGGCGCGCGATTATCGCGGGTGGCCTCGTCGCCCTGGCCGTGGTCGTCGCGGGCCAGCGACTGACGGGACTGTACGCCGACTATCACTGGTTCGCGTCACTCGGCTTCGAGTCGCGGTTCTGGAAGCTGGAGCTGATCCATCTCGTGGCGTGGGTGCTGGTCGTCCCCGCTACGGCCGCCGTCCTCTTCCTCACCCTGTGGTCGGTGGCGCGGCGCGCCGGTCCGATTCGCGTCCGCCGCCAGCTCGGCGACCTGCAGATATCCGAGGCACTGCCCCGCAACCGGGTCCGGAACTGGTTGCTGATCGGGTCGTTCGCCATCGCGTTGCTCGTCGCTGCGCCGATCGCGGACTCACTCGGCGAGAGCGTCGCGTTCGCGCTGGCGGCGGTTCCGTGGGGCGCCGGGGACGCCGTCCTTAACCGGGATCCTCGTACCTATGTGTTCATTCTGCCGGCGTTGCGTGGCGTATGGTCGTTGCTGCTGACGGTTACGGTGTGGGCCGGAATCTGCGTATCGGCGTTTCTGATCCTGACTGGTCAGCTGCAGGCGGAGCGCGGGAAAGTTTCCGTCGAGGCCTTTGCGCGCCGAATCCTCGTCTATATCGGTGCGGTCTTCCTGGTTTTGATCGCCGCTCATTTCGCACTTGCCGCACTGGAGGCCGTGGGCGGTCGCACGGTCGACTATGCTCTGGTTCGGGCGGGAATACCCGCGCGTCGACTGATGGCGATCCTGTCCCTGTTCGCGGCGGCGGCTCTCTTGGTCAGCGAGTTCCGGCGCAATTGGAATCTCGCTCTGTCGGGGCTCGTCGTTCTCGCGGTCGTGCTGCCGTTGAGCATGCTCGTCTATCCGGAGATCATTCAGCGCCTCAGGGTCGAGCCAAACGAGCTAGAAGTCGAGCGGCCGTACATCATCGCCAACGTGACGGCCACCCGCCATGCGTACGGGCTCGACCGGGTGGACGTCCAGTCCTACGCCGTGGACATGACCCCTCCCGAGCCGGAGAAGCTGCGATCGTGGACGAGCGGTCTTCCCTTGTGGGACGAGCGGCCTCTGAGAGCCACTCTGAACCAGCTTCAGGGGCTGGAGGCGTTCCACGAGTTCCCCGATGTCGAGTACGACCGCTATGGAGCCCCGGGGGAGGAGGAGCAGGTTGCGGTGGCGGTGAGAGAGTTCGCGCCCTCACGCCTCGACGCCAGCGCGCGAACGTGGCAGAACCTCCACCTCCGTTACACCCATGGTCGCGGGCTGGTCGTCAGCCCGGTCGATCGGGTGGCCAGCGGCGGGGAGCCGGAGTACTTCATCAGCGGCCTCCCGCCCGTCGTCGCGCCGGACGCGCCGCTGGGCATGTCGGTCACTCAACCGAGAGTCTATTTCGGCGAGCTGACCAGCGAGTACGTGATCGTCACGACCGACTCGTTGCCCGAGGGCGTCGAGCCCACCGGCGTGTGGCTGAGCAGCCTCGGACGCCGTTTCGCGTTTGCGTGGGCACTGCGCTCCAAGAACATCCTGTTGCGCCGGCCCGCTGGCGAACGGGGACTTCTCATGTGGCGACGGCAGATCGTGCCGCGCGTGCAGGCGATCGTCCCGTTCCTGAGCGTCGATCCCGACCCATACCCGATTCTCGATGACGGGCAGGTCAAATGGATCGTGGAGCTGTACGCGGCCACCGCGCTATACCCGCTCTCCGAGCCGCTGGCTTTCGGTCGGCGTCGGCTCAACTATATCCGCAACGTGGGCAAGGCGGTCGTGGATGGCGTAACGGGTGATGTGACGCTGTTCGCGCTCGAGCCGGAAGATCCGTTACTGGCGACGTTCACCGGGTTGTTTCCCGATCTGTTCGTGCCGGTGGAGGAGATGCCGCCGTCGATCCGACGCCACCTTCGATACCCTCAGACGCTGCTTCGCGCCCAAGCCGCCATGCTCGAGGCATACCACCTGATCGAGCCCGACGAGTTCTACCGAAAACAGGGTCTATGGAGCGTCGCGAAGGAAGTGTACCGGGACCGGCCGGTCGACGTTCAACCGTACTACCTCCTGATGCCGATGCCGGGCACGGAGTCGTCCCCCCCCGAGTTTCTGCTCACGATCCCGTTCACGCCTGCAAGCAGGGACAATCTGGCCGCCTTTCTCGTCGCCCGAAACGACGGAGACGTGTACGGCCAGCTGTCGCTGTTCGAGGTCGCGTCGTCAGGCCAGGTTTTCGGCCCGAGACAGATTGAAGTGCAGATCGATCAGGATCCGAACATTTCCCAGGAACTCTCACTGTGGCGGCAGCTGGGGTCGTCCGCGACTCGGGGCCACCTGCTCCTGGTCCCGATCGAGGGCTTCATGCTGTACGTCGAACCGCTGTTTCTCGAAGCCGAGGATCGGGAGGGGGCAGCGCCCGGGCTCAAACGCGTGATTGCGGCATCCGGAGACCAGGTGTCGATGTCGGAAACCCTGGACGGAGCCCTAAACGGGCTGTTCTCGGGCCGTGCGATCAGTGCCGCGCCGAGCGCCGAAGCGACTGACCAGCCGTCGGCGGGTGAGCAGCCGACCGAGCTGACCCGCCTCAAGGCGCTGCTCCGGGAGGCCGATCGGGCCATGCGCGACGGCGATATGGTCCGCTTCGGTGAGATCTGGGAGGAGCTGCGAACAGCCGGCGTGATCGGCCAGTGACGGCCGGGACGGTCGTAGTTGCGATCGGTGGGAACGCTCTCTCCCCCTCGGGCGAGTCTGCAGCGATCAGGAACCAGTTCCTGCACACCCGAGAGAGCCTCGTACCAATCGTCGCGTTCGCGCGAGAGGGATGGCGGATCGCCATCGTGCATGGAAACGGACCACAGGTAGGTGACGCGCTGCTTCGCAACGAACGCGCGCGCTCCCGCGTGGAGGAACTCCCGCTAGGCGTTCTGGTCCCGGCAACGGCAGGCTGGATCGGTTACATGATTCAGCAGTCTCTGCAGAACGCCCTCGGACGCGCGCAGATCGACCGCCGCGTGGTCACGGTGATCACGCAGACGCTCGTGGATCCAGCCGACCCGGCGTTTTTGAACCCCACCAAGCCGATCGGGCGGGCACTCTCGCCGGAAGTAGCGGAGCAGCTCCGCTCGGAGGGCGTCGTGATCAGCGAAGACTCGCGCGGGAATCTCCGCCGTGTCGTACCGAGCCCGAAGCCGGTCGGCATCCCCGAGGCCGCGACGGTCGCCGACCTTCTCTCGGCGGGTGACATCGTCATCGCGTGCGGCGGCGGAGGGGCACCGGCCTACTACGATCCGGAGCTCGGGCTTGAAGGCGTTGATGCCATCGTCGACAAGGACTGGGCGGCGGCGATCCTCGCCGAACAGGTCGAAGCGCGTGTGCTGCTCATTTTGACTGATGTGGACGGGCTATACGACGATTTCGGCGGACCCGAAGCGCGGCTCGTCGACCGGCTCACCACGTCCGAGGCACGCGAGAGGCTGAGTGGCGAAGGGCTCGGAACCGGCAGCATGAAGCCGAAGCTGGCGGCGGCCACACACTTCGTGGAGCGCACCGGGGGCAGCGCGGTGATTGCCGCTCTTGACGACGGGCTCGAGGCGTTGCAGGGTCGGGCCGGCACATGGATCGCTCGGCACTGAGACGCACTAACCATACATGCGAGGGGAGCGATCAGCTCGCCTCGACGGACCGATAGGGCGCGATGAACATTCACGAGTATCAGGCCCGGCAGATTCTCCGGGACCACGGTGTTCCGGTTCCGCCAGGCGAGGTGGCCACCACCGCCGGGCAGGCTGCGCAGGCGGCTGAGAAGTTTGGTGGCGCGGTCGTCGTCAAAGCGCAGGTGCATGCGGGAGGGCGGGGAAAGGCTGGTGGCGTGAAGCTGGCGCCGGACCCGGAATCGGCGCGTGAAGCCGCCGAGGCGATCCTCGAAATGAGCATCAAGGGGCTGACCGTTGGCAAGGTGCTGGTCGCTCCCGCGGTCGACATCGCCAGCGAGGCCTACGTCGGCATCGTGCTGGACCGGGAAGCGCAAAGGCCGGTGATGATGGTCTCCCGGGAGGGCGGTGTCGACATCGAGGAGGTAGCGGCGGAGCGGCCCGAAGCGATTCGCAAACAGGCTGTGGATCCGCGCTACGGCCTTCTGCCTCATCAGGCCATGGCGCTCGCGTTTCACCTTTACGACGATATCCGCCAGGTCCGAGGCTGCGCCCGAATTCTGGGCCAGTTGTACGAGGCGTACGTCGCCGCTGACGCGACGCTGGCCGAGATCAATCCGCTGATCACGACTCCGGACGGAGAGCTTCAGGCGATCGATGCGAAGATGAACATCGATGACAACGGCCTGTTTCGGCTTCCGGACGTCGAGGCGATGCGGGATGAGAGCGCGGAAGCCCCATCTGAGACTACCGCCCGTGAGGCGGGCCTCACGTACATCAAGCTGGATGGCAACGTCGGTTGCGTGGTCAACGGTGCTGGTCTGGCGATGGCGACCATGGACCTGGTGAAGCACTACGGTGGCGAACCGGCCAACTTTCTCGACATCGGCGGATCGTCGAATCCCGACAAGGTCGTCAGCGCGCTCGAGATCATCACGGCGGACGCGAACGTGAAGTCGATTCTCTTCAATATCTTCGGAGGCATCACGCGCTGCGATGATGTGGCCAATGGGATCGTCGAGGCCACCGGACGCATCGATATCGATGTGCCGATCACCATCCGCCTCACCGGCACGAACGAGAAAGAGGCGGTTCGCATCCTGGAGTCGCACGGCTTCGCCGCTCTCGTGGACATGGACGAGGCCGTGAAGAAGGCGGTCGAACAAGCGGTATGAGCCCACACACGAAATCTCGGAACGTCGAATGAGCATATATATCGGTGAGAATACCCGGCTCGTCGTGCAGGGAATAACCGGAAGAGACGGCTCGTTCCATACGCGTCAGATGATCGAGTATGGGACGCATGTCGTGGCAGGTGTCACGCCCGGCAAAGGCGGCCAGCGCTTCGATGACCAAGTCCCCGTCTACGATACCGTAGCGGAGGCCGTGCTCGAGGCGGGAGCCAACACGAGCGTGATTTACGTGCCCGCCGCGTTCGCTGCCGACGCGATCCTCGAGGCTGCCGACGCGGGCGTCGAAACGATTGTCTGCATCAGCGAAGGTATCCCGGTGCGCGACATGCTGCGGGTGGTGCCGTACGTGCGAGAGAAGGACGCGCAGCTCATCGGGCCCAACTGTCCCGGGCTCATCGTCCCGGGGGTGTGCAAGGTCGGAATCCTGCCGGGGCAGATCGTGCTGCCCGGGAACGTGGGGATCGTGAGCCGGTCCGGCACCCTCACCTACGAAGTGATTTACCAGCTGACTGCCGCCGGGATCGGGCAGTCGACCTGCATCGGCATCGGCGGCGATCCTGTGATCGGAACGCGGTTCATCGACTGCTTGGAGCGATTCGAAGCGGATGAACAGACGGTGGCGGTGGTGCTGATCGGGGAGATCGGCGGGACGGACGAGCAGAAGGCCGCGGCCTACGTGGCGGCGAACATGAGCAAGCCGGTGACCGGTTTCATCGCCGGACAAACCGCGCCCCCGGGCCGGCGGATGGGTCACGCCGGCGCCATCATTTCGGGCTCGGAAGGCACGGCGGAGGAGAAAATGCGCGTCCTGGCGGCCAACGGAGTGGAAGTGGCGACCCGGCCCGCAGACATCGTGGACATCGTGAGGAGTCTGATATGAAGACGCTCGCCATCGTCAAGCCCGACGCGTTCGGACGTGGAGAGGCGGGGCAGATACTGGCTCAACTGGAAGCCGATGGCTTCCGAATCGCTGCCGCCAGAGTCGTCCACCTGAGTCGCGCGCAGGCAGAGGCTTTCTATGCCGTGCACCGCGAGAGACCGTTCTTCCGGTCTCTGGTGGACTTCATGACATCGGGCCCCTGCATGCCACTGGCGCTGGAGCGCGACGACGCCGTGCTCCGGCTGCGGGAGGTGATCGGCGACACGGACCCCGCCACGGCGGCCGAGGGTACAGTTCGCAAGCGGTTCGCGGAGAGCAAGGAGAGAAACGCGATTCACGGATCAGATTCGCCCGAGAACGGCGAAGCCGAAGTGGCTTTCTTCTTCGCGACCGGTGAGCTGGTCTCGACAATTCAGGCCTGAAGCTCGGGCTCCGTTTGACAGTAGGGCTCCCCGACAGTATGGATAGCGGCTGGACACACTCCACGATTCCGGTGCGCCGGCTCGCCGGTGGCCCATTAGACCTGGACGCGAAGCTTCCCCGTGAGGGTCGTGTGCTGTCCGGTACCGGTCTGGTCTTCGCGGAAGATCCGACGATCAGGCTGGTTGTGGAGCGGTCTCCCGACGGTGGTGTGCACGCGGTCGGTTTGTTGGAGGCCAAGTACCGCCTCGAGTGTCGTCGCTGCCTGAATAAGATGACGCACGAGGTCCGGCTGCCGGTCGATGTGTGGTTCGAACCGGCGGTCGAGGATGACTCGGGCCACGAGGCGGTGTACGCCATGGCAGGCGACGCGGCCTCGATCGACATCGAGCCGGCGATGCGGGACGAGCTGATTCTCGCTCTTCCCGAGTACCCCGTCTGCCGGAGCGATTGCCCGGGTATATGTCCCGGGTGCGGCATGGACCTGAGCGTCGAGGCGTGTGTCTGCGGCCCGAAGGAGGTCGATCCTCGCTGGGACGCGCTCCTGAAGGCGAAAAATGAATGATGACCGCCGCAGCCGGCCGAGCCGCGCGGTGTCAGGACTAGAGGCGTACGAAAGGACATAGACATGGCAGTACCCAAGAAGCGGACCTCGAAGCAGCGCAAGCGAAAGCGCCGTACACACCACAAGGCGGAGACGCCCGCACACCAGACGTGTACCCGGTGTGGTGATTTCAGGCGCCCCCATCGGGTGTGCCCGAGCTGCGGCCACTACGGCGATCGCGCGGTGATCGCCATCGAGGAGTTTTAGTTGCAGGCGACCGGCTAGGACCCCCAGCAGACCGCCATCCGCGTGTATCGGATCGCGCTCGACGTGATGGGCGGGGACGGCGCGCCCCGGGCACCCATTGAAGGAGCGCTGGCCGCTGCGAGTGAGGCGGTGGCCGAGCTGGAGATCCTGCTGGTCGGCGATCCGGCCGCGATCGCCAGCGTTCTGCCGGACCCTTCCAAATGCGGCTTCCGAGTCGTTCCAGCGACCGAGATGATCGCCATGGACGAACCGCCGGCGTTGGCCGTTCGCAGGAAAAAGGACAGTTCGATCGTCGTCGGCCTCGAGCTGCAGCGCGCTGGAGAGGCGAATGCGTTTATCTCGGCCGGTTCCACCGGTGCGGTGATGGCGGCTTCGCTCCTCATCCTGAAGCGACTCCCGGGCGTCGATCGACCGGCGATCGGGGCCGTGTTTCCAACCGCTGACAGCCCGACCCTGGTACTCGACTCCGGCGCCAACATGAACGTGCGGCCACGGCATCTCCGCCAGTTCGCCCACTTGGGCTCGATCTACATCTCCGACCTGATGGGAATCGAGAAACCGCGGGTCGGCCTCCTCAACGTGGGGATAGAGGAGGCGAAGGGTGACGAGCTGGCTGTCGCCGCGTTTGAATTGCTGAGGAGCGATGGTGCCATCAACTTCGTCGGCAACATCGAAGGACATCAGATCATCGACGGATCCTGTGACGTGCTCGTATGCGGCGGCTTCGTCGGCAACGTCCTCCTCAAGTTCTATGAATCGATCGCCGGATTCGTGGTCAAGCTCCTGCACGGAGATGAGCATCCCGGTCAGAACGATGCGGACCTGGAGCGCGTATTTCGAGTTCTCGATTACGCGGAGTACGGCGGTGCCCCGCTCCTGGGCGTTAATGGGGTCTCCATCGTGTGCCACGGAGCGTCCTCTCCCCGGGCGATCAAGAACGCGATCGGAGTAGCGGTGCAGTCGCTGGAGTCGGGCTTGATCAGCGACATGGCCCGCGATCTGGCCAGCTTGCACGGGACCGAAGGCCAGTCGTGAGCCACCGAACTGCGATTCTGATGCCGGGGCAGGGTTCTCAGTTCGTGGGCATGGGCTGGGACCTGGCCGAAAAGTACCCCCAGGTTCGCCGGCTCTACGAGCGCGCCGATGAGACCCTCGGCCTGGCTCTGAGCGAGATTTGCTGGGACGGCCCCGAGGAGCGGCTCAGACGCACCGAGAACGCGCAGCCGGCGATTCTCACCCACAGCTATGCCGTTTGGAGTGTGCTTCCGGCCGAGGTCCGCGCGTCGGTCGTCGTGGCAGCCGGACACTCGCTGGGCGAGTTTTCGGCCTATCTGGCCGCGGATTCGTTGGACTTCGAGGATGCTCTGCGGGTCGTTCGTCGCCGGGGCGAGCTAATGGCTGGCTCGGGAGACGAGCGTCCCGGCGGAATGGCGGCTATCATGGGCCTCGATCCTGTCGCCGTGGAGGAGTTGTGCGCCAGCGTTGAAGAGGGCACCGTGGTGCCTTCGAACTTCAACGCCCCGGGCCAGATCGTGATCAGTGGTGACGCCGCCGCGGTAGAAAGGGCACAGGACCTGGCTTCCGAAGCGGGGAGCCGTGCGATACCTCTGAATGTGAGCGGTGCGTTCCACTCGCCTCTCATGGACGTGGCGCGCGAGGGGCTTGGGGAGGCGCTCCGGAATGTCGAGATTCGCGACCCGCGCTTTCCCGTGGTGGCGAACGCCTCCGCGGAGCCTGTGACGGACTCGAACGCGGCACGGGACTACCTCGTGGCGCAGCTCACGTCTCCGGTTCGCTGGGTTGATGGTGTTCGCGCCATGATGGAGTATGAGCCCGACAGGTGGCTCGAAGTGGGTCCCGGCCGCGTCCTGGCCGGCCTCCTGCGCCGCATAGACCGAACGCAGAGAGCGGAGGCAGTCGGAGATCCCACGGCTGTCGCCGCTCTTCAGGCAGAGAACTCGAACACGTCAGGAGAATCGTGATGCCGGAGCTGGACGGAAATGTGGCGATCGTCACCGGATCCTCTCGCGGCATCGGCTTCGCGATCGCGGAGGCTCTGGCGGTGGCGGGCGCCCGAGTAGCCGTCGTGGCCCGGTCGGAGGAGGGGGCGGGCTCGGCCGCGGCCGCGCTCGGTGGAGCCGGAGGACAGGGCTTCGCGTGCGACGTTGCCCAATCCGAGCAGTGCAGGCAGCTGATCGCGCAAGTCGAGGAATCCATGGGACCGGTCACCGGACTGATCAACAATGCCGGCATCATGCGCGACAACATCCTCGTTCGCCTGAAGGATGAGGACTTCGAGGACGTGATCGCGACCAACCTGCGAGGCTCCTTTAACATGATCCGCGCGGTGGCGCGCGGAATGATGAAACGAAGGGCCGGCAGAATCGTAAATATCACCAGCGTAGTGGGCTTGACGGGGAACCGCGGGCAGGCCAACTATGCGGCGTCCAAGGCCGGCCTCATCGGCCTCACAAAGTCCGCGGCTCTGGAGTTATCCAGCCGCCAGATTCTGGTCAACGCGATCGCTCCCGGATTCATCGAGACCGAGATGACGGGACATATAGCGGACGAGGCGCGCCAGGGGTGGCTGGACAGGATTCCGCTCGGCAGGCTTGGTACTCCCGAAGACGTGGCCGGCGTCGTCCGTTTTCTTCTCGGACCGTCGGCTGCCTACATAACGGGGCAGGTGCTCGTGGTCGACGGCGGAATGGTGATGTAGCGGGGCCGAACGGCCCCTCCCGGAGTGCGGCTCGCGAACGCCGCACCTGGTTTAAACCAGTATAAAAGGAATAGGGCATATGTCCGACATCGATGCGAGAGTCAGAGAGATCATCGCGAGCGAGTTGGGTGTCGAGGTCGAGAAGGTGACGAACGAGGCCTCGTTCGTGGAGGATCTCGGGGCGGACTCTTTGGATACTGTCGAGCTCGTGATGGCGTTCGAGGAGGAGTTTTCCGTCGAGATTCCCGATGAGGATGCGGAGCAGATGCAGTCGGTAGGCGATGCCATCGCCTACCTGAAGAACAAGCAGCCCGAAGAGTAGCGCGCGGCTGTCTGATGTCTAAGAGCACACCGGCAGGCGCCGAGCGCCGCCGGGTGGTGGTGACGGGTCTCGGCTTGCTCACTCCCGTGGGCAACAATGTCGAAGACACCTGGAGCGCGTTGCTCGAGGGGCGCAGCGGTGCTGGTCCAATCACGCTGTTCGATGCCGAGGGCCAGTCGGTGCGGTTTGCGGCCGAGGTGAAGGATTTTGATCCCTCGGAGTCCATGGACCGAAAAGACGCTCGCCGCGCCGATCGCTTCCTCCAGTTCGCTATGGCCACGGCCCGGCAGGCGATGGAAGCATCGGGCCTCGAATCGGCGCTCGGCGGTCTGGCTCCCGAAAGGTTCGGCGCCATCGTGGGCAGCGGTATCGGTGGGCTGGCGCTGCTC
>JBFILW010000088.1:0-10903 GCA_041612005.1 Gemmatimonadota bacterium | reverse complement strand
TCAGCCTCGGAAGCACCGAGTCGCTGGCCGAGCATCCGGCCACCATGACGCACGCCGACGTCGAGCCGGAGGTACAGGCCCAACTCGGGATCAGCGACTCGATGGTTCGCCTCTCGGTCGGGGTCGAGCACTACGAGGACATCATCGCGGACCTCGAACAGGCGCTGGCGACCGTGTAGCGGCTGGCACTCCCTGCCGCCTCGGCGATAAAATGCAGGATGCCATACACGGGAACACCCAGCCTGGACACGTTCGGAGTCCGCCGCACGATCGACGCGCCTGGAGGCGCCACTTCGCTTTTCAGCCTCCCTCACTTGGAGGAGAAGGGCGTCGCGTCGCTCGCACGGCTCCTCTTCTCGATCCGGATTCTGTTGGAGAATCTGCTTCGTTTCGAGGATGGCACCACCGTCACTGCCGAGGACATCGAAGCGCTGGCAAACTGGGACCCGTCGGGTAGCGCTGAGCGCGAGATCGCCTACCGACCGGCGCGTGTACTGCTTCAGGACTTCACCGGGGTTCCGGCCATCGTGGATCTGGCCGCCATGCGTGACGCGATGGCCCGCCTTGGAGGGGACCCCAACCGGATCAATCCGCTGCTTCCCGCCGAATTGGTGATCGACCACTCGGTGCAGGTCGACTCGTTCGGGAGCGCCGCGTCGTTCCTCATCAATGCGGAGAATGAGCTCGAGCGGAACCGGGAGCGCTACGCCTTTCTACGCTGGGGACAGAAGGCGTTCGACGATTTTCGAGTCGTCCCGCCCGATACCGGCATCGTGCACCAGATCAACCTCGAGTTCCTGGCCCGGGTCGTCTTCCGCGCCGACGACGGAACCGGCCCGATTGCCTATCCCGACACGCTGGTGGGAACCGACAGCCATACGACGATGATCAACGGCCTCGGCGTCCTCGGGTGGGGCGTGGGCGGAATCGAGGCGGAGGCGGCGCTCCTCGGTCAGCCGATCAGTCTGCTCATCCCACAGGTGGTCGGCTTCCGACTGCACGGGACGCTGACCGAGGGCACGACCGCCACCGATTTGGTTCTGCGCGTGACCGAGATGCTCCGCGAGCGAGGCGTGGTCGGGAAGTTCGTGGAATTCTACGGCCCTGGTCTCGACAGCCTGTCGCTGGCCGACCGGGCCACACTCGGCAACATGTCGCCGGAGTTCGGCGCCACGTGCGCGATTTTTCCGATTGACGGGGAGACGCTCGAATACCTGCGCTTCACCGGGCGTTCCGACGACGAAGTGGGGCTCGTCGAGGCCTATATGCGAGCGCAGGGGCTCTTCCATACGGCAAACAGTCCCGAGGCCGAGTTCAGCGACCGGCTGGAGCTGGACCTCGGCACTGTCGAGCCGAGCCTCGCCGGCCCCCGCTTGCCCCAGCAGCGCATTCGGCTTGCCGAGGCCAAACAGTCGTTCGCACGGGCGCTGGAGACGATGCTCGAGGTCCCGGGCGGTCGCGGAGCCGAGACGGCGATCGAAACGTGGGAAGGGGAGGGCGGCGAAAACCCGGCGGTCGCCGTGGCCCAGGAAACACGTCCGCGCGTGGCGGTGGTGCTGGAAGGGATCGAGGAGGAAGACGAAACGGCCGAATTCGACCTCCACCACGGCTCGGTGGTGATCGCGGCGATCACCAGCTGCACGAACACGTCCAATCCTTCCGTCATGGTCGGCGCGGGCCTTCTGGCCAAAAAGGCAGTCGAGCGGGGACTGCACCGTCGGCCGTGGGTCAAGACGAGTCTGGCTCCCGGGTCGATGGTGGTCACCGAGTACCTGAACGAAGCCGGCCTCACCCCATACCTGGAAGCGCTCGGCTTCTACCTGGTGGGCTACGGCTGCACGACCTGCATCGGGAACAGCGGTCCACTTCCGGGGCCGATCTCCGAGGCGATTCACGCGCACGAGTTGGTCGTGTGCTCCGTGCTTTCGGGTAACCGGAACTTCGACGGACGCATCAACCCTGACACGAGGGCCAACTACCTCGCCTCGCCGCCCCTGGTCGTGGCCTACGCGCTGGCGGGCCGGATGGACATCGACCTCCACAACGAGCCGATCGGGCAGGACGCTGATGGCGCCGACGTCTTCCTCCGCGACATCTGGCCGAAGCAGGAGGAGATCCGCTCCACCATGCGCGCAGCCGTGAAGACCGAGATGTTCACGGAACAGTACGCGAACGTGTTCGAGGGAGACGAGCGCTGGAAGGCAATGGATGTTCCCGAGGGGGATCGCTTCGAGTGGCAGCCCGATTCCACCTACGTGCGAGAGCCTCCCTTCTTCATCGGGATGTCCCGTGAGCCGTCGGCTCCCAAGGACATCCTGGGTGCCCGCGTACTGGCGCTACTCGGCGACTCCGTGACGACCGACCATATTTCTCCGGCCGGTTCGATACCGAAGGACTCGCCCGCCGGGCACTATCTGATGGAGCACGGCGTTCAGAAGCGCGACTTCAACTCGTTCGGCTCACGCCGCGGCAATCACGAAGTGATGATGCGCGGAACGTTCGGCAACATCCGGCTCAGAAATCAGCTCGTTCCGGGAGTCGAGGGCGGCTACACCCGACATTTGCCCGGCGGCCGGCAGATGTCGATCTACGACGCCGCGATGAAGTACTCCGAAGGCGGGGTACCCTTGATCGTCATCGCCGGCACGGAGTACGGGACCGGATCATCGCGTGACTGGGCGGCCAAGGGGCCGCGCCTGCTCGGCGTGCAGGCAGTGATCGCCCGGAGCTACGAGCGAATCCACAGAAGCAACCTGATCGGCATGGGCGTCATCCCGCTGGAGTTCATCGACGGGGCGAGCGCCGAGTCACTCGGCCTGGATGGGACGGAGACCTACGACATCGTCGGTATTGGGGGCGACCCGGCGCCGGGGGCGACGATGCGAGTCACCGCGACGCGTGCCGACGGCTCCGAGCTCGGCTTCGACGTCGTCAGTCGTATCGATACGGCAGTCGAGGTGGATTACTATCGGCACGGCGGGATCCTGCACATGGTGCTCAGGGAGTTGCTCGACGCGTGAGCGAGACATGAAACGGGCTCCCTGCCTGTTCCTCCACCTCACGGATCCGCGTTACAGCGCGTAGCGCTCCAGCCACTGGAAGTCCACCTCGTCGCGGCGGACGATGAACACCGAATCCGTCCCGAAGCCCACGAGCTCCCTTCCCGCCGGCAGGACGACGCGACCCTTGAGATTCCCGTCGGGACCGAAGACGTCGAACGATTCCGGCGTTCCGGCCGGCATATACCGCTCGACCCATGCATCTCCATTCGGGCTGATCCATACCGCGTTGGCCGGGAAAGGTGGCTTCGTCTTCGGCCATTCGTAGTCGTCGGGATCGCCGCCGGGAGGGCCGCCCCCACGTCCGAATGAGGTGGTGCGGCGCCCGTTCTCGACCGAGACGCTGATCGAGAGTCCGTTTGCAAGCTCCTCGATCCACTCTTCCTTGTCAGCCTTCTTCACCGATACGGGGTCGAATGCGACCGGCGGGCCGCTGACCACCGAGCCGTCGGGGCCGATCCACTCCAGGTGGTAATCGCCCGAGCGTGCGACGGCTACCATCCCGTCGTGCCGGACGGCCCAGGCGTCCTCTAGGGTGAGTGGCAACGGCATAATGCGGACGTTGCGGTCATTCGGGCCGCCCGAAGACTGCCGGGAGCGGTCCCTGAGCTTGACCGTGGCGACGGTGTCGATCGTTCCGTCCGAGCGGTCCCAACGCGCCACAATCGCGGAGTCGGGAAGGGCGGCGCCGGGCCGCATGGGCGGCATCATCTGGAAGTAGATGCGTCCCTGGTCATCCGTGCCGCGCGGAAGGACGAGCCTGATCGCCCCGTCCTCATCGTCCTGGGCGATCGGCGTAGTTTCACCGAACGAGTTGTCGGGGCCCACGAACGCGAGTCGCCCGTTGCCGATGTCCACCAGAAGGACCGAGTCGCCGGGCAGCGGGAAGACATCGTCCGGCGACTTGTATTCACCGGGTCCCTGGCCGATACGGCCGACCGTATCGGCCGTGCCGGTCGCCATGTCAACCAGCACCAGTGCCTGTCCAAGCCCGTCGGCCACCATGACGCGGCCGTCCGGAAGCTCCAGAAGGCCGGCGACCGAGCTGAACGGCTCGGCGAAGGTCGCTTGTGGCTGGTCGAGCGTGATAACCTCCACCTGAGCCGAGAGTGTGGACGGAACGGCTCCCGCCACGAGGGCGACCGAGGCCGTGAGCGCTGCTGCGCGAGCGGACGAGTGACGCGGATGCATTGACTCCTCCTCTGGAATGTCCATCCTGTCCAAGCATGTGTACAGCTAGATGCGTGAGGTTCCCCCACGGTTGCCCGGCCGGCGGCGGTCCGCAATGAGCGAACTGGTCCCGGACTGGCACCGGCTGACGGCGGACGAGACGTTGGCCGCCCTGGAAACCGGTGCCGACGGACTCGCCGAACCTGCGGTATCGGACCGACTGGCGCGATACGGTCCAAACGTTTTTCATGTCGCCCGTCCCACCTCGGCGCTCCGGATCCTGGCCGCGCAGTTCAGAAGTGTGGTCGTCCTGCTGCTGTTCGTGGCAGCGCTCCTCGCGCTGGCGATCGGCGACGGTCTGGAAGCCGCCGCGATCGGCATCGTCCTGCTGATCAACACCATCGTCGGCTTCATTACCGAGCTCAGCGCCCGCCGCGCGATGGAAGGACTCCTCCGACTCGAGGTCCCGCGCGCGGTCGTGATTCGTGGTGGAGAAGCCACGGAGATCGACGCCCGAGAAATCGTCCCGGGTGACATCATCCAGGTCGAAGAGGGACTCGCGGTGCCGGCGGACGCCCGGCTCCTGGAATCAGCCGGTCTGCGGACAAACGAGTCGGCCCTCAGCGGCGAGTCCACCCCCGTAGACAAGCGAGCCACCGGTGTGTTCGAGGAGAACACGCCGTTACCGGAGCGCGCCAACATCGTGTACCGCTCGACCACGGTCGTGGCGGGCAACGGGCGCGCGGCCGTCGTCGCGACCGGGATGGACACCGAGGTCGGCAAGATCGGCCGCCTCACCGCCGAGACCATCAGCGAGCCGACACCCCTCGAATTGCGGCTGAACACGCTCGGGCGCCGGCTTGTCTGGATCACGCTGGGTCTGGCGGCGCTGGTTGTGGCCGTCGGAGCGCTCCAGGGCGTGGCGCTCGCACGCATGATCGAGACTGGTGTGGCGCTGGCCGTGGCCGCAATCCCGGAAGGCCTCCCGGCGGTCGCCACGGTGGCCCTGGCCGTCGGCATGCGTCGCATGGCTCGGCGACGCGCCCTGATTCGACGCCTCGCGGCTGTCGAGACACTTGGCTCCGCCACCGTCGTATGCACGGACAAGACCGGCACCCTCACGGCCGGGGAGATGACGCTCACGACCCTGGCGCTTCCAGAGCGCGAGGTGGTCATCACCGGAATCGGACTGGTCCCGGAGGGCGATTTTCTCGAGGCGGACAAGAGACTCGAGCCGGCCGAGGAGCCACAGCTGGCGACGGCGCTACGGATCACCGCTCTCGCCAATCGGGCGGCGTTCGAGGAGTCGGACGGGAGTTGGTCAGGGCGGGGGGATCCGACCGAGGTGGCGTTGCTGGTCGGGGCACGGAAGGCGGGCATGGACCCGAACGAGCTTGCCGCCGAATGGGAGTCGGTTGCCGAAGTCCCGTTCAGCAGCGAACGGATGCTGATGGCAAGTGTCCGCCGGTCAGCGGATCGCGGCACGGTTGTCTTTGTGAAGGGGGCGCCGGCCGAGGTTCTGTCGCGGTGCGCGCGTGTCCTGGGACGCTCCGGGATCCACGAGCTGGCCGATGAGGAGCGCCAGGCCCTGGAGGGCCGAAACGCACAGCTCGCCGCGCGCGGCCTTCGGGTTCTGGCCATCGCTGAGCGCGACCTGCCGGATGCTTGGGAAGCGCCATTGGGCGAGCCGGACGTGGCGCCGGAGGACGCCCTCGACGGTCTTACCTTCGTCGCCTTCGTCGGCCTGATCGATCCGCCCGCGCCGGGGGTAGTCGAGACGCTGCGGAAATTCCGGGACGCCGGCGTGCGCATCGCCATGCTGACGGGCGATCAGCGCCTGACCGCGGAAGCGATCGCCACAGACCTGGACCTGCTGGCCGCAGACCAGACGACTCTCGACGGGCGCGAGCTCCATTCTCTGTCATCACGCCAGCTGGCTGAGCGTATCTCGACCGTCGGCGCCTTCAGCCGCGTCAGTCCGGCCGACAAGCTCAAGATCGTCAATGCATACCGGTCCAATGGCGAGATTGTCGCGATGCTGGGGGACGGGGTCAATGATGCGCCGGCCCTCAGGAAGGCGGACATCGGAGTGGCGATGGGGATACGCGGGACCGATGTCGCCAGGGAAGCGGCCGACGTCATTCTGCAGGACGATCGGTTCCCGACCCTGGGCGCGGCGATCGCCGAGGGAAGGGTCGTCTTCGACAATATCCGAAAATTTGTCTTCTACCTGTTCAGCTGCAACCTGGCCGAAGTCCTCGTGCTTCTGGTGGCCAGCCTGGCGGGCCTCCCGCTGCCGCTGCTTCCGCTCCAGATTCTGTGGCTGAACCTCGTCACGGATACGTTTCCGGCGCTCAGCCTTGCGCTCGAGCCTGCCGAAACCGGGATCATGCAACGACCTCCGAAGGACCCGCAGACAGCCATCCTCTCCAATCGATTCATGCGAGCGATCGCCTTTTACGCCGGGCTCATCACGATCTCCACCCTCCTTGCCTACATACTCAGGCTCGACCCGGCGAGCCCCGAGCGATCCACCGGAATCGCTTTTCTCACCCTGGGCTTTGCGCAGATCTTCCACCTCGGGAACGCCAGAAGCCTCCGCGCGGTCGTTCTGCCACGCGAGGCGGTGCGCAACGGCTATGCGATTGGAGCGGTGATTCTGTCCGTGGGGCTCCAGCTCCTGGCGGTCTATTACGCCCCGCTTAGTCAGGTGCTCGCCCTCAGCCCTCCTCGCCCCGGCGACTGGCCGCTGATCGTGGGACTGGCCCTGGCGCCCGCCGTGATCGGGCAGCTGATTCGCCTCAGGCGGAGGCCTGTGACGGAGAATTCGGCGGCTTCGAACGATGCGATTGCGGTGTAGGGAAGCTCCCTACACCGGCCTAGCGCCACACACCACAGGAAGTCGCCGGTCATGCCGGACAGTTGACGGCCCTGCCCGACTTGTAGATTCAAATCGTGGCGGCGCAGTGCGCCCGAAGGAGACGTTGGCAACTGGAGAGGAATCATGGTCACGCTGAGAGAGATCATGTCGTCCGAAGTGGTTACGGTGAGTCCCGACATGTCGCTTAGCGAAGTGGCGGATGTGTTCGTGTCGGAGCACATCACAGGCGCGCCTGTGGTGAGCACCGAGCGGCTGGTCGGCGTGATATCGACAACCGACCTGCTCGAGCTCGAGCCTCAGGCGATGGGACGTCGAGCTGAGGCGCCGCAGGATGTCGATTGGGAAGACTGGACGCCGGTAGACGCCAGCGGCGAAAACGAGCCAACGTCGTTCTATTTCACCGAGCTATGGGCGCGCGTCGGCCCCGATGCGCTCGAGCAGTTCAAGGCGCCCGACTCCACCGAGACATCGGTGCTGGATGACCGGACCGTTTCGGACGTCATGACACGCGGCGTGCACGGCCTGCCACCCGAGGCCGACGTGCGCGACGCGGCCGCGTACATGCTGGAGCACGGGATTCACCGCGTTCTCGTCCTCGAAGGGGGCAGGCTCATCGGCATGGTCACCACCACCGACGTAATGAGAGCCGTCGCCGAACGGGGCCTGATCCCCTGATCCACTGTCGCTGACGACCCGAGGAGCAGGCTGCCATGAGCCCCAAATCGAAGAACGGTCTCATCACTCTGGATGTGAGCCATCCCATCTGGGAGCGGTTCTTCTGGGTCGCGCCGCTCATTGTCGTTGGGACTCGCGAGCCCAGCGGGGAGATTGATTTCGCGCCCAAGCACATGGCGACGCCACTTGGCTGGCAGAACTACTTCGGGTTCGTGTGCACTCCGAGGCACCGCACGTATCAGAACGCGAAGCGTGAACGCGCCTTCACGGTCAGCTATCCGCGGCCCGACCAAATCGTTCTGGCCAGCATGGCTGCAGCGCCGCGCTGCGGCGGCGAAGAGAAGCCCTCACTTGCGGCTCTCCCCACGGTGCCGACCGAGACAGTGCCGGGAGCGCTGCTCCGGGATGCCTATCTCCACCTCGAGTGCCAGCTGGAGCAGATCGTGGACGGGTTCGGCGACAACAGTCTGATCGCGGGCAAGGTCGTTGCGGCCCGCGCGGACGAGACCGCTTTGCGGGTCACCGACCAGGACGACCAGGATCTGCTCGCGAAGTCGCCGCTGCTGGCCTACCTGTCGCCCGGAAGGTATACGCGGATCGACCGTTCGTTTTCGTTCCCCTTCCCGGCGGGATTCAAGCGATAGCCGGCGAGACCGCGATGGACACGGCCTTCGCGTCCCGCCTCCATGCCTACCTGGCTGGCTGCAACGACCGAATGATCGGCCTGTGCCGGCGCCTGGTCGGCATCGAATCCCCTTCGTCGGACCCCGAGGCACTCCGGGCGATTCTGAGTGTGCTGGGCAAGGAGCTTTCCAGCCGTGGGCTGGCTGTCCGCACGCTGGCCGGCACGGAGAGTGGCGGGCAGCTGATCGGGATTCCCCGCGACCGGCTCAGGGGCGCGCCGTTTCAGCTCCTGATCGGACACGCGGACACGGTCTGGCCGCTCGGCACGCTGGAGCGTATGCCGATTCGTGTTCAATCCGGACAGCTGAGCGGCCCCGGCGTCTACGACATGAAGGCGGGCCTGGTTCAGGCGATCTTCGCGCTCGAGGCGCTGGCCGAGTGCGGCGCACGGCCCCAAGTGACGCCTCTGTTCTTCATCAACACCGATGAGGAGCTCGGCAGTCGTGAATCGAGGCGTCAGATCGTACGCCTGGCACGAGCGGCGGACCGTGCGCTCATTGTCGAGCCATCGCTCGGCGAGCCGGGTCGACTCAAGACGGCTCGCAAAGGTATCGGTCGCTTCACGGTCCGAGTCCACGGCCGCGCCGCGCACGCCGGCCTGGAGCCGGAGAAGGGGGCGAGTGCGATCCTCGAGCTCTCGCTGGTGATTCAACAGCTCTTCGCCCTCAACGACCCCAAGCACGGAATCACGGTCAATGTCGGCACGATCGACGGTGGCTTGCGCCCCAACGTCGTCGCGCCGGAGAGCAAGGCCAGCGTCGAAGTTCGGGTCCTGACGCAGGCGCAGGCCAAACGGGTCGAGCAGCTCATACGCGGCCTCGAGCCGACGACGCCGAACACCCGCATCATCGTCGAAGGACGCTTTGGGCGCGCTCCCATGGAGCGGACCCCGGCCAACGTCCGGCTGTGGCACCTGGCCAGGAGTGCGGGAGCGATGCTGGGGCTCGAGCTCGAGGAGGCGACTGCGGGGGGCGCTTCGGACGGCAATATCACGAGCCTCTACGCGCCAACGCTCGATGGCCTCGGCCCCGTTGGTGGCGGCGCACACGCGGACGATGAGCATATAAACGTCGACCGAATGCCCGAGCGCGCCGCACTATTGGCACTGCTCATCATGGAGCCGGCTCTGGGTCGTCCCGGTCGACGCTACGCGAGCGCTCAGCGCCTCTCCCACCACGTCTCTTGATCGCCGGGTGAGTCCGTGTTTACCGATTATACATTCGGCTCGCTGACCCGGATCTCCGACCTGGCGGAGACGCCGTTCGAGCTGGATGCGCTTCCGAGGGACGTCTGGGCGACCGGCGACTACGTCGTCGGACGGGTGACGTACACCCGCAAGGGTCGGCAGCAGATCGAACTGGTGAGCGGGCGTATGATCGAAGTACTGGAGGGCGACCTCGTCGTCGGGGCGTTCGGGGTGCGCCGCGCCACGATCGAGGCGGTGGGAAGCTGGCGAAGCATCGGCGAAGATGGACAGATGCACTCCCTGACCGGAGCGGGCCTGTTCGGACGGGCTACGTCGATCGGGCAAATGGTGGAACCGATGGTGCGGTTGGCCTACCAGGGTCACGTGATTCGGAACGGGCGCAAGGTCACGATGAAGGACTTCGCCCGCTCGGTGCCATCGGTTCCTTACGAATGTCCAACCGTGCTCCTGTACGGCACATCCATGTCGTCGGGAAAGACGAGTGCCGGAAAGGCGATCATCCGGGAGCTCCGGTCCACCGGAAAGCGTGTCGTCGGGGCCAAGCTCACCGGTGCCGGACGATACCGGGACATCCTGGTCATGCGGGATGCGGGCGCCGAGGCGATCTTCGACTTCGTGGATGTCGGGCTTCCCTCGACCGTCTGCCCGCGCGATGATTACCGCACCGCGCTGTCGACACTGCTCTCGCTCATCGCGTCCGAGCAACCGGACGTGGTCGTGGTCGAGGCCGGCGCATCGCCTTTCGAGCCGTACAACGGGGACATCGTCATGGAAGCGATCAGCCCGCAGGTCCAACTGTCGGTTCTGTGCGCGTCTGACCCGTACGCCGTCGTCGGTGTCGTTCGCGGATTCGATCTCGTCCCCGATATTGTGGCGGGGATCGCGACCAACACCGATGCGGGGATTCAGTTGATTCACAACCTGACCGATCGGGAAGCCCTCAACCTGGTCGATCCGGCAAGTCGGCCTCGGCTCGCCGAAATACTCGCACGTCGTCTGAAGCTTCAGGAGGTACCATGAATCCGGTCCAAGTCCACCTTGCTCTGAACCACTTCCCGGTCTTCGGGGCGGTGACCGTGGCGTTGCTGCTTGCCTGGGGCCTCACCCGTCGATCACGTGACGTCGTGATAGCGGCGCTCGGCCTGACAGTGCTCGTCGCCATCGGCTCGTACGTCGCCGTGGCCACGGGCGAGAAGGCGGAGCATTACGTGGAGGACGCGACCTGGT
>JBFILW010000087.1:0-10959 GCA_041612005.1 Gemmatimonadota bacterium | reverse complement strand
GGATCGCTGATCGACGATGAGGCGTGCGGCAGCTATCACTTCGGGCGGAATCTCAGCCATCTCGGGTGTATAGGAACCGACTCCATTGATGTGCGTCCCTGGGCCAACATCGGCTGCTGAGAAAACCGGGGTGCGGGATGTAGTAGCCGTGCACACGACGTCCGCCCCAAGCAGCGCATCGGGCTCGGCGGCAGGCCGCGCGTCGATCCCCAGACGCTCGGTCGCCCTGCGGCAGAACTCCAACGCCTTCCCCGGCGTCGGATCGAAGACGATCGCGCTTCGGATGGGTCGAACCGAGCACGTGGCCTCCAGCTGGGTCGCGCCCTGAACTCCGGCACCGAAGATCGCCACGACTTCGGCATCCTCTCGTGCCAGGATATCGGTGGCGACGGCGGAGGCGGCGCCGGTGCGAACGGCTGTCAGGTGCTCGGCCTCCACAACTGCCAGCGGCTCGCCGGTCTTCGCATCGAAGGTCAGCAACACGGCGTGGATGCGAGGTAGCCCCGCAGTCGGATTGCGGCGGTGGACCATCACGGACTTTACGGCCAGCTGGCCGCGATCACGACTGTACGCCGGCATGAACAGAGCGCGGGCATCGTGGGCGGAAACGTCGATTGCCGTCCGAAGGGGGGCGGCGGCCGTGCCACTCGACAGCTCGGCGAACGCGTCGCGCATCAACTCGGTCGCCGACTCCATGTCCAACAGCGCACGAACGTCAGCCTCCGACAGAAAGAGGGTCATCGGAGCAGAAAGCCTCCCCGCAACGGATCGGCCGGGTCGATCAGAAACTCATGCCGGCCGGTGATGAACGCCTGCCCTTCGACTCGGGGAATCACGGCGTCGTGCGGACCGAACTGTACACGTTCTATCGCGCGGACCGAAAACCGGGTCCCGATGATGCTCTCGATTTGAATCGTCTCCCCGAGCTCGACCTCTCCTCGCGCCAGATGAATCGCGATCCGCCCGCTGACGCCCGTCCCCGTCGGGGAGCGGTCGACCTCACCATCGGCGAACACACACACATTGCGGCTGTGAGAATCGGTCTCCTCGGGTGGCCCGATGAATATCGTCCCGTATAGGAAGCCGAGGTCGGGCTCGAATGGATGCTCGATCACCCGCTGCGATGTCACGGCGCGCTTGATGGCCCGCCCGGCATCGATCATCGCTCGAGTATCGTGCGGATCACAGCGCAGTCCCAATTCTGCGGCGCTCACGTACGCGTAGTACGCGCCGCCGAACGCCAGGTCGTAAGTGACGGAGCCCAGACCCGGTACCTCCACCGTCCGATCCAGATCCACCACCCATGCCGGGACGTTGTCGAACGCCACGGGCCCGACTCCTTCGTCGGATGACTGCACGATCGCGGTGACCGGGCCCGCCGGAGTGTCGATCCGGATTCGGGTCTCGGGGGCGGTTGCCGCTACGAGGCCTGTCTCGACTGCGACGCTGGCCACAGCAATGATGCCGTGTCCGCACATCGTGCTGTAGCCCTCGTTGTGCAGGAAGAGCACCCCGAAGTCCGACTCCGGCGACTCGGGCACGGTGATGATGCAGCCGTACATATCCGAATGGCCTCGTGGCTCCCACATGAGGGATGTCCGGAACTCGTCGGCGTGCTCCTGAAGGAACCGCCGGTTCTCGAGGATCGAGGTGCCCGGCAGCGACGGATGGCCTTCGAGAATGATGCGCAACGGCTCGCCGGCCGTATGCGCGTCGATTGTCGTGACACGCCGCCAGCCGGTCGGCGGTGTCCACTCGCTCATCGACTCGTGGGACGCCATTCCACCCGGCGGTTCCCCATCGGCCTGCAGCTCACGGAGCCGGGGGCCAGAGGACGAAGCCTCCCCAGTCGGGAGACCGTCCACCGGTGGGTAACACGGCGTCCCGGCGGCTCAACGACCCATCCAGTGCAATCGAGAGCGAGGCGATGGAGCCGGCCAGCTCACGTTGATTTGAGTTCACCACGTAGAGTCGGTTCCCGCGCGCCCCGAGCGCTGATGCTCCCCGCCCTCCACTCGGGACCGCCCTCCCCTGACGCTGCAGAACGCCATCCGGACGGATCGTGAATGTGGTAATACTGCCCGCACCCGAGCCACCGTTGAAGTGAGTCACGTAGACAAACTTGCCGTCCGGGCTCAGGACGATTCCACGCGGCTCGTCGGCACCGCTGGCGACCGGTTCTGCGAGAACCTCCAAATTGCCATCCGGCTCGACGGTGTAGATCGAGATCGTCGCGTCGAATGCGTTGACCGCGTACAGGTGGCCGCCGGTCGGCGAGAAGAGCAGCGAGAAGGTGCCTTCACCGGCAATCCTGGTGCCGCTGAGTGTCAGCGTTCCGTCCTCGCCGATGTCCAATATGCTGATCGACCCCGAGGTCATGTGGGCCACGTACAACCGGCCGTCGTCCGGTGAGAGCGTGAGCCCGACCGCTCCAAGGCCTTCGGTCAGAACTGGTTCGCCGAGCGGGGACAGCCTACCGTCATCACGGACCGAGAAAGCGGCCACGCTTCCCTCGGCACCGTCGTTATAGCTGGCCGCGAACAAGTACCGCCCGTCGGCTGAGATCGCGAGACCCGTCGTGTTCGTGGCCGTCGCGGGGGGATGCGGTATCGACCCGACGGCGATCAACGTGCCAAAGCCGTCGACGCTGAAGGTGGCGATTGCGTGGCTGCCCCAGCTCCCGACGAAAAGGAACCGGCCGTCGGGACTCAACACGGCGGCCGCAGCGCCGCGGAGCCGGTCGGGCATGAAGACGAGACGCGGCGGACCGCTGAGAACCCCGTTGGGCTGAACGCGAAACGCGGCGACGTTGTCTGTCCCGCGGTTGGTGACGAAGGCCATCTTGGCCAGGTCGTCTGCCGAACGTACCTGGGCGGCGGCCAGCGTGGCGGCGGAAGCGCTCTTGATCGGAGTCAGGAGCGAGAGGGCGAGGACCCCCGCCAGCGAGCCCGCGAGGGCCGCGTGTCTACTCATCTGGCGCCTCCGTTTGCAGTTGTACGATGGCGGCGGACCCTGCACCGCCGGTACACGTCCGGGTTGAGGATCGGGCCTCATCTGCTCGCTTCGTAACATGTCACGCGTTGCTACCCTCTTGTCGCTTCGCCATCATCTACAGGCAATGCCCACACCAGAACACGACTTGTCGCGGCTGGCAATCGACCGCGATGCCCCGGCTCGCTCCCCCCGGCGCGCCATGCGCTTCAATATAGCGTTGGCTGTCGTCGCGGTCGTGCTCGTGGCGGCCGCGATCTGGTGGCTGCGGGGATCCAGAGGAGAGATCGAAGTCACGGTCGCCCGTGCAGCGGTCTCCGGCGCCGGGGGCGGCGGGACGGCGGCGATCACCGCCAACGGCTATGTGGTGGCCCGCACCAAGGCATCGGTGTCGTCCAAAATCCCCGGCCGACTGGAGTATCTGGGCGTCGATGAAGGGTCGCAGGTAGCGAAGGGCGAGGTGATCGCCCGGCTCGAGAATCAGGACTATCGGGCGGCGGTGGCCGAGGCGCGGGCCCGGCTGTCGAGTGCCCGAGCGGCACTGCGCGAGGCCAATGCGCAACGGGACCAGCTGCGGCGCGATTCGGCTCGGGTCGATCCCCTGAGCGGACAGGATTTCGTATCCCGGCAGGAAGCGGAGGACGTCTACACAGCGCTGGCCGCGGCGGAGGCCCGGGTCGGTGTGCAGGAAGCTCAGATCGACGTGGCCGCGGCCGGGCTGGGCGTCGCCGAGGCGAATCTCGAGAACACGCTGATCCGAGCCCCCTTCGACGGCACGGTCCTGCGCAAGGACGCCGAAGTCGGTGAAGTCGTGGCACCATCGGTCGGCGGCGGACTCACCCGTGGTGCCGTCGTGACGATGGCCGATCTCGAGAGCCTGGAGGTCGAGGTCGACGTGAACGAGGCGTACATCGGGCAGATCCGTGATGGGCAGCCGGCGGGGATCATCCTCGATGCGTATCCTGACACGAGCTATCGGGGCTCGGTGCGCCAGATCGTGCCCACGGCGGATCGGCAGAGGGCAACTGTGATGGTCAAGGTCGCCATCCAAGATCCCGATTCGCGCATTCTGCCGGAGATGGGGGCACGGGTCGACTTCCTGACCGACTCGGATTCTGATGAGGGGGACACAGAATCCCGGATTTTCGTGCCCGCAGCCGCCGTCTCCGACCAGGCCGGCCAGGCGATCGTGTGGGTGGTTCGAGGCGGCCAGGCTGTTCGGACCCCCGTCGACGCCGGGCCAGTGTCCGGAGGCCGGAGGGAAGTTCGTTCCGGGTTGTCGGGGGGCGAGCAGGTGGTCACGAGTGGAGCCGAGGGGTTGAGCGACGGCATCCGCGTTCGCGTTTCTTCCTGATCAGGTAGAGAGATAAATGGCGCTGGTCGAAGTCCACGATGTCTACAAGACATACAGCAAGGACTCGCAGGCAGTGCAGGTGTTCGCCGGAGTCAACCTGGAAATCGAAAGCGGGGAGTACCTGGCCCTTATGGGCCCGTCCGGCAGCGGCAAGAGCACTCTGCTGAACATGCTCGCCGGCCTGGACCAGCCCGATAGCGGCACAGTGGTGGTGGAGGGCGTTGATTTGACGCAGCTCAAGGCGAGGCAGCTCGCCGATTTCAGGGCGAACAACATCGGGTTCATCTTTCAGTTCTACAACCTGCTGCCGGTGCTGACCGCGGCCCAGAACGTCGAGCTTCCGCTGCTGCTGACGTCTCTGTCGAAATCCGAGAGAAACGAGCGGGTGAGGATCGCGCTCGGTGTGGTCGGACTGGTCGACCGCTCCGATCACTTCCCGCGCCAGCTGTCGGGGGGTGAGCAGCAGCGGGTCGGCATCGCGCGCGCCATCGTGAGCGACCCCACCCTCATCCTCGCCGACGAGCCGACCGGAGATCTCGACGCCAAATCGGCTGACGAGATCCTCGCGCTGCTTGGCGAGCTGAACAAAGAGCACGGAAAGACGATTCTGATGGTCACCCACGATGCGCACGCCGCCGAGACGGCTCACGATACGATCCATCTCGACAAAGGGGTGTTTCACCGATGAAGTACGCGCGCCTCGTTTGGTCCAACCTCATGCGCAGCAAGCGACGTACAGTGCTGACCCTGGCCAGTGTGGCCGTCGCCTTCTTCCTCTTCGCGACCCTGGCGTCGGTGCTGACGACGCTGGCGTCGGTGACGGAAACCGGCAGCGAATCGCGGCTGTCCACGCGCAACGCGATCGGCATCACGTTCGACATGCCCCAGTCGTACCACGAGCGCCTCCGCGGCACCCCGGGGGTGCGAGAGGCGACCCACGTGAGCTGGTTTGGCGCCGTCTACGTGGACCCGAAGGATTTCTTTGCCCAGTTTGCGATCGACCCGGTCGTCTACTTCGACATGTACCCTGAGGTTCTCGTCCCCGAGGACCAGCTGCGAGCCTTCCGGGAGGAGCGCACCGCGGCCATCGTCGGTCGCAAACTGATGGAGAGGTTCGGCTGGCGGCTGGGGCAGACTGTGACCCTGCAGGGGACCATATGGCCCGGCGACTGGGAGTTCACCATCCGGGGCGTCTACGAAGCGGAGGACCCGAGCTTCGGCGAAGAGACGTTCTACTTCCACTTCGACTACCTCTACGAACTCTCGAACCAGACGGCGCGTCACGGCTGGTACATCCTCGAACTAGAGGATCCTGATCAGGCGGGTGCGGTGTCGGCACGCGTCGACGCCATGTTCGAGAACTCGACGGCGCCGACCAAGACCGAGACGGAGCGCGCCTTTCAGGCCGGCTTTGTGACCATGTGGGGGAACGTCGGCTTCCTGGTGCGCGCGATCGGCACGGCCGTCTTCTTCGCGATCCTTCTGATCGCGGCCAACACGATGATGATGGCGGCGCGCGAGAGGACGGGCGAGGTCGCCGTGCTGAAGACCCTGGGCTTCCGCGACGGCCAACTGGCGAGCCTCGTGATCGTGGAAGCGCTCCTCATCTCGCTCCTTGGAGGATTTCTGGGGTTGATGGGAGCCAAACTGATGTTCGAGTCCTCTGATCCGCTGGCCAGCTTTCTGCCTGGTTTCTCGGTGGCGATCGGCACGATCGGCGCCGGCCTCGCGATCGCTGCTCTGCTGGGCCTCGTGGCCGGCGCGGTGCCCGCGTGGCAGTCGGCGCGGCTCTCGGTCGTCGAAGCGCTCCGCCACGTAGGGTGAGACGATGAAGATTCCGATCATCTACAACCTGCGCAGTCTCAAGAACCGACCCGTGTCGACGATTACGACCGCGCTCGGCATGGCGCTGGTCGTCGCAGTGTTCGTGGCCATGATGGCGTTGGCCAACGGCTTCCGCGCCGCGCTCGTGAGCTCGGGGTCCACCGACAACGTGATCGTGCTGCGCAAGGGATCGAACGACGAGTTGACGAGTGGTCTGAGCCGGGAGACAGCCAACATCATCGGCGCGATGCCGTTTGTGGCCAAGAACGCAGAGGGGGTTTCGCTGGCGAGTCCGGAAACGTTCGTCGTCATCAGCCTCAACCGCCTCGATGGGGGCCTGGCCAACGTGGTGGCGCGCGGCGTGAGCCCGCAGGCGGCCGAAGTCCGCGGCGCGATCGAGCTGGTCGATGGCCGCTGGTTCCGGCCCGGGGCGGCGGAAGTCGTGATCGGAAAGAACCTCACCGGGCGCTTTCCGAACGTCCAGATCGGCGACGTGATGAGCTTCGGCGGACGGAACTGGGACGTGGTCGGCCACTTCGAAGCCGGGGGATCGGCCTTCGAGTCGGAGGTTTGGGGAGAGAACGAGCAGTTCATGCCGGTGTTCCGCGGGCAGGGCTTTCAGTCGCTCACCTTCCGGATGGCGGATCCGTCGGCGTTCGACGGGATCAAGGAGACACTGGAGAACGACCCGCGTCTGTCCGTCGGCGCGCAGCGCGAGGCCGCGTTCTACACGAATCAGTCGGCGCTCCTCAGCAACATCCTCGGTTTCTTTGCCGTGTTCGTGGCGGGCGTGATGGCCGTCGGCGCCATATTCGGGGCGATCAACACCATGTACGCCGCGGTCGCCTCCCGGGCGCCGGAGATCGGCGTCCTCCTCACACTCGGCTTCAAGCCCAGAAACGTCCTCGGCTCGTTCATGCTGGAGGCGCTGATCATCGCGCTGCTCGGCGGGGCGCTCGGTGGTCTAATGGCACTGCCCGTGAACGGCCTGGTGACCAGTACCACCAACTGGAGCTCGTTCAGCGAGGTGGCCTTCGCCTTCCGGGTCACGCCGATGCTGCTCGTGGCGGGGCTGGTCTTTGCCGCGGTAATGGGCACCATCGGCGGGTTCTTCCCGGCTCTTCGCGCGGCCCGCCTGCAGGTGGCGCAGGCGCTGCGGGAAGGCTGATCACATACCGCCCGAGGGCCGTATCGTTACGGAAGAACGATCACCTCCGGGCCCGACACTTTCTGCACGTGGCAGCGACAGGGCTCGTCGACCGTGAAGATGAAGTCCCGGGTCGCGATCGACGCGTCCTTGATCGCCTTCACGCGAATCACCTCGTCGGGCAGGATCTGGCTGGTGAAGCTGTCATCGAACACGGTATAGACGCCCGGTACCCACTCCACCACGTTCACCTTCTCCCCCGTGCGCAGGATCGTCACGTCAAAGTTGACGCCTCGCAACGGCGAGCCATCGGAGTCCACCAGCTTCACCGTGAAGGAACGAAACTCCTCCGTGCAGGCGCACAGGTCCGGGTCCTGCGGATCGGCGGATCCACAAGCCGCTGGACCGCCAGCCGGGAGAACCGCGAGCAACGCCATTAGCGGGATGGCGGTTCTGCTTCTTTCAAGCAACATGAATGCTCCGGTATGACTTCGTGAAGGCCCCGCCGGTCGCTGACCCGTCCCATCTTACAACGCCTGAAGCCGTCCTTGCCTGACACTCCCGGGAACTCCGGCAGGCATCGAGACATTGTAGTTGAGTCGCTGTCGGAGGGCACCTAGATTGCCACCCCCGATTCGACCCGCCGCCGGAACGAGGACACGACCCGCGATGACAGTACTGGAAGCCTCGATCGATATCGCAACCGCCCGCCAGCAGCTCGTGGAGCGTTACCGCCGGACCCGAGCGCTCAGCATCGAGCTCTGTCAGCCGCTCGAGCCCGAGGACTATCGCATCCAGTCGATGACCGACGTGAGCCCGCCGTGGTGGAACCTGGGGCACACGAGCTGGTTTTTCGCCAAGAACATTCTGGAACCGTTCGGGAGGTATTCGGACGAAGACACGAACCTCGAGTACGTGCTCAACTCGTACTACATCGCCCTCGGGCCGCGCATCGCGAGGGATCACCGGGGCCTGGTCACCCGCCCGACCACCGACCGCATCTACCGCTTCCGGCAATCGGTCGATCAGCGGATGGAAGCGCTGATTCGGGAGGTGGATGAGGCCGACTTCGACACGGTTCGAGACTACACCGTGATCGGGATCAACCACGAGCAACAGCACCAGGAGCTGCTGGTAACCGAATTCAAGCACATCCTGGGCTCCAACGTGCGCCAGCTGCGCGAGCCGTACGGCCCCGCGGCCGAATCGCAGGCCGGCACCGTTCCGGCGGCGGAGACAATCGGATTCGAGGGAGGACTGTACGAGTTCGGCAACCTCGAGGACGGGTGGTGCTGGGATAACGAGCTGGGCGTGCACAAGGCGTGGCTGGACGACTTCGCGCTCATGAACCGGCTAGTCACCAACCGGGAATACGCGGAGTTCATGGAGGATGGCGGCTATTCCGATTCGCTCCTCTGGCTCTCGAATGGGTGGACGGCCGTGGACGCCGAGGGCTGGGAGGCGCCGCTGTACTGGGAGAGAGTGGACGGCCAGTGGCAGTCGTGGACCCTCTCGGGGACGCGCGGCGTGGATCCCGACGAGCCGGTCTGTCACGTCAGCTTTTACGAAGCCGATGCGTACGCGCGCTGGAAGTCGAACAACGACCCGAGTTGGCGCGGCGCCCGGACGCCAACCGAGCGCGAGTGGGAGCATGCGGCGCGTGAATCGGGCTTCAGTTTCGCCGGCGTCAACTACCTCGATTCGGGTGCCCTGCACCCGGTTCCGGCTCGTGGCGAAGCCGGCCGAATGCTTCAGATGGCCGGCGACGTGTGGGAGTGGACGGTCAGTCACTACGACCCGTACCCGGGTTACCGCCCGTTCGAGGGCAGCATCGCCGAGTACAACGGGAAGTTCATGGACAACCAGAGGGTCCTGCGGGGAGGTTCGTGCGCGACGCCGGCGAACCACATGCGGGTGAGCTACCGCAATTTCTGGCCGGCGAACACGCGGTTTCAGTTCACGGGGATTCGGCTGGCAAAGCTGCTCTGAGGGCGGAGAGCTTCCTCTCGGCGTCTCTCACCAGGTTCCGCAGCTCCGGGTCCGCGTCCGACCAGAGGCTCACGAACCTCTCGTGGTGCGCGACCGACTCGGCGGTCCGTCCCATCCGCTCGGCAATCTGCGCGCGGCGCAGCTCGAGCATCGGCACGTACGCAAGTTCGTAGGCCGAGGTGCCCACGAAGTTGGCGTACCAGGCGTCGGCTTCCTCGTACCGCCCCAGCTCGTACAACAGCTCCGCGCGCAGGTAGCGCTCTATGTCCTGCGAATAGAGCGGTGAGGCGATCATCATCTGGTACCAGACCTGGTTCTGGTTCGCCTCCAGGATGGACAGTGCTTCCTGCTCGCGGCCACCTGCCTGCGCGACCCGCGCCCGGATCCCGCGCGCCAGGTCGTGGGACAGAGTCTGCACCATCCCCTCGTACGTGGAGGCCTCGATCTCCGCGGCATACTCGAGTGCGGCGGCCGTGTCGCCGAGACGCGCGGATAACTCGCCCGCGAGGTACGGCCTCAGCATTCCGTGGAGATTGTTGTGGATGGAGAAGTACATACTGACCTCGCCGGGCACGTGGACCGACGTCGTATCCATCGCGAGCACGTCCTCGCGGATGCGCCGCAGCTCCGCAGGATCGAAGGGCGCGAAGGGCAACGAGGCGAGGAGGGCACGGAATTCGAGCGCGCTGCGTGGATCGACTCCGGCCAGCAGGTCGAGCACGCGCGAGGCCTCGCGGAACTGGCCGCGCCCTGCCTTCATGAACGCGAGGTACGAGTAGGCGAGCGAGCGGACGCCAACGGCTCGCGGCAGGCTGGCCAGCCTCTCGGTCAGGCGCTCGGCCCCCTCGAGGTTGTCGGTATACAGCGCGATGTCCCAGATGGCCAAGATCACCGAGAGATCCTTGGCCGCTCCCAGGGCGTCGAGCGTTCGCTGCTCCGCGTCCGGATCGCCGTGCGCGAAGGCCTGCAGGGCCAGAATCTCGTACTGGCGGTCGCCCTCCGGACTGAGGGCGACGAACTCCGCCACCACGGAATCCAGGGCATCCAGATCGTCCTGCCGGGCGAGAAGGCGTGCAAGGTGGACGAGAGATGTGGCGTGGTCCGGCTCCCACCGGAGCACCTGTCGGAACGCGTCCGCCGACTCCGTCACCGGCCGCGCTCGCACCGGGTTATAGTGAAACAGCACCTCGCCGAGCTGGAACCAGGCCTCCACGTCGTCCGGATACGTCCCCACGTGGCTCCGGTAGATATCCTCGGCGTAATCCGCGTCCCCGAGGCGCCATTGGTGGAACGCGTCAAGCAACCGGTTGTCCCGATCGGAGAGACGCCCGGAATGGACAAATGCCTGCTCGGCGGCTTCCTGGGCCAGCTCCGTGCGGGTCAGCCATTCCGCGGCCACGCTGAGCCTGTAGTGCGCCAGGGCGAAGGCGCTGTCCGCGGCGATCGCCCGTGCGAACGCCATCTGGGCGACCTCGAATTGACCGCGCCGCATGGCGGCCTCGCCCTCCAGGTAGGCGCGCAAGGCAGGCAGCGAGGATGTCGTGACGGCGGCGATCCGCGTGACGCGGGCCCCCGGCCCTCCACTCAGGCTGGCGAGCAATCGTGATGCGACATCGTCGACGAGCCGGAAGATCTCGTCGTCGGTGCCCTCGGC
>JBFILW010000086.1:0-11040 GCA_041612005.1 Gemmatimonadota bacterium | reverse complement strand
GAGGGGTTGCAGATCGGGCCGAAAGGAGGAACAAACGCCGATTTCACCAATCGGCGGCGGTGTCGGACGGTGGAGAAATGGGCGTTTGAAATGACTATCCCCCCGCTTCCCGCGCAGGTCTCCCTCGTACGGCGACGGGATGAACCCGAATCTGGCATTCTGACGCAGCTATCCGGTGCCTTCATCGTTCGTCCTCGATCGTCGTGAGAGGCGAACAATGTTCCTGAAATCCAAAGTTTGCAGGCTGCGCGCACAAAACCAGAATGCGGGGATCTGCAAGAATATCACCCGATTTCGCTCTCGGTGAGGGCGCAGACGGCGACGCGAGAT
The DNA here is from genome assembly GCA_041612005.1 of Gemmatimonadota bacterium. Taxonomy (GTDB): domain Bacteria; phylum Gemmatimonadota; class Gemmatimonadetes; order Palauibacterales; family Palauibacteraceae; genus JBFILW01. Next base: position 10,710 of record JBFILW010000086.1, on the reverse strand, counting down.
TCATCCTCGACACGGGACGTTCAAGAGCATGGTGACAGCCAGTGCGGCCGACGGGCCAGAAAACAAGCCCCGAGATTCGGGCGTTCAAGAGGGTCCTGCCCTCCAACGGAGCGAGATCCGGCCCGGGGAGTTCCTCCTGGTCGCGATCGAGCTCTTCGCGGTGCTGCACGTGGCCAACAAGTTCAGCATCGAGGAGGACTACGGCCTGCTCACCCTCCTGCCATGCGTGCTCGGGGGCTTCGTAATCCACGCCTGGGCGCCTCTGAAGCTCAAGCTGCCGTGCTTCTTCGCGGTGTCCATCGTCGGGATACTCGCGGTGCTCGGTCCTTACGCCGGATCGGCGGTCATCGTCGCCGGGCTGGTCATGATCGGGCTATGCCATCTGCCTGCCCCGTACTCCGTTCGGGTGGGAGCGATCCTCGGCGTGGCCGCGCTGATGGTGGCATTGCGCGCGGAGTGGATCAGCACGCCCTTCGACGAGTTGCCGATCGTGATCGTGCCTGTCCTGGCCGCGATGTTCATGTTTCGACTGGTCATCTACCTCTACGATCTGAGGCACGAGAAGCAGGCCGCGAGCATCTGGGAGCGACTGTCGTACTTCTTCCTACTGCCGAACGTCTGCTTCTTGCTGTTTCCGGTCATCGACTATCAGACCTTCCGGCGCACCTACTACGACAAGCCGGCTTTTGACATCTATCAAAAAGGCGTGTTGTGGATCGTCCGGGGCATCGTTCACCTGCTCGTCTATCGCCTCGTCTACTACCACTTCACCATCGCCCCAACCGACGTCGTCGACCTGGGTTCGTCCGTGCGCTTCATGGTCTCGACGTATCTGCTCTATCTGCACATCTCCGGACATTTCCACCTGATCATCGGCATCCTGTGCCTGTTCGGCTTCAATCTTCCAGAGACGCATCACCTGTACTTCCTGGCCAGCGGATTCAACGACTACTGGCGCCGCATCAACATCTACTGGAAGGACTTCATGATGAAGGTGGTCTACTACCCAGTCCTCGTGCGCGTGAAGTTCCTGGGCCTGATCACCGCCATCACGGTGGCCACGATAGTCGTATTCTTCGGCACCTGGCTCCTGCACAGCTATCAATGGTTCTGGCTACGAGGCGAGTTTCCGCTCAAGGCGAACGACGCCATGTTTTGGGGCATATTCGGCCTGTTGGTGGTCGTCAACTCCATCCTCGAGGCCCGACGCGGGCGAAGGCGTACCCTCGGCAAGTCGGTGTGGAGCGTCGGCGCCGCGATCCTGCATTCCATGAAGGTAATCGGCATGCTCGTCACCATCACGGTGCTCTGGAGCCTTTGGAACAGTCCTTCGCTCGGCGACTTCATGTCCGTGCTCTCGGCGGCCGCCCGGAGCGGCCCGTGGGACTGGTGGGTCTTCGTGGCCGGCCTGCTTGCGCTGATCGCGCTTGGAGTCGCGATACAGTTCCTGCAGCATCGGGGCGTGCGCGTGGCACTGGTAGGTCATTCGCCCCCGGCGCGGCAGGCGGCGGTCAATAGCTGCCTGACCCTGATCGCGCTGGCGGTGATCGGATCCAATACCGTCTACCGGACCTTCGACTCGCAGATGCCAGAAGTGGTGGCGTCGATCAAGCAGCAACGACTCAGTGATCTGGACCTCGAGCAGCTCGATGTCGGCTACTACCAGGAACTTCTCGACATCGGGGGGTACACCTCCGCACTGGCCAGGACCACGGGCCGCACGCCTTCTCACTGGGTCAACATTCGAGAGTACAGACATGTGATCAAGTCGAGCGACATGATCGACTACAAGTTGGCACCCTCCAGCCGCGGCATATTCAAGGGCGAGGAGTTGGTGACCAATCAGTGGGGAATGCGGGACAAGGAATATCCCAAAGCCAAGCCTGCGGGGACCTATCGCATGGCCCTGCTCGGCGCCTCGTACGAGATGGGCAGTGGCGTGAAGAATCACGAGGTCTACGAGGCCGTGTTGGAAGACATGCTCAACGACAGCGCCGGCGAGAAGCCGTACAAACGCTACGAGATCCTCAATTTTGCCGTGGGCGGCTACACCCTGCTTCACTACTTCCTGCAGGCGAAATCCGAGGTTCTGGAGTTCAATCCTGACGTTGTGGTCCTGGCACTTCACTACAACGAGCGGGTACGAATTCGTGGGCACCTTTCGCGGATACAGCAGGCACGACCGGAGATCCCGTATCCCGCGATCGCCGAGGCGATCCGCGAGCTGGACGCGGCCGCCGAGAGGAGCCCCAAGCAGTTCCAGGAGTCGCTTGACTCGCACGCGTCGACGGTTCTACGCTGGACTCTTCTGGAAATGGCTCGACTGTTCCGCGAGGCGGGCGTGCCGGTCTTGGCCATATACGTACCCACCACGGCCGAAAGCAAGAAGATCAAGACGGATGCTCGGGATGAGCTGATGAAGCTTACCGCCGACGTCGGCATTCCGTTCCTTTGGCTCGAGAATCCGTTCGGAAGTCGCGAGAACATCGAGCGCCTGTACATCGCGGAGTGGGATACCCACCCGAACGAGAAGGGACATCGCAAGCTCGCCGAAAGTCTGTTCCGGCTGATGCAAAGCCGGCCCGAGGAATTTGCGCTTGGCGGGGCACCGAATCCGGCCGGCGTGCAGTAAGGGTAAAGACAGGAATCTAGCGATGAATGAACGAACCGACGACGTCCGATCCGCGGTCAAGGAGTACATCCTGGAAGAGTTCCTGCCAGGGGAGAATCCCGAGAGCCTGACGACGGACACGCCGTTGATTTCCGGCGGGATACTTGACTCAATCGCGACGATACGATTGGTTGATTTCCTCGAGCAGCAGTACGGCGTAGGCTTCGACGCCCACGAGATCAGCGCCGATCATTTCGATACCTTGGACCAGATTGCTGCCATCGTCGTATCGAAGCTGTAGACCGTCGGATGGCCCTGCACGAGATCATCGTTGCCTCCGCAGCTCGCTTTCCCGATCAGATGGCGGTGGTGGATCCGGAACGCGATGTCCGGGTCACCTACGGCGCCCTTCACAAAGTTTCCACCTCGGTACAGCGACTGCTCGAGGAGGCCGGTGTCGGACCGGGCAGCCGGGTGGGAATCTGCGCTCCAAAGTCCATCGGTACCGTCGCCGGCATCGTCGGGGTTCTGAAGGCCGGCGCCGCATACGTCCCGGTGGACTCCACGGCGCCGCCCTCGCGCAACGGCTACATCTTCGCGGACTGTTCGGTCGACGCCATCGTCGCGGACGACAAGCTGCTGGCCGGGCTGAACGACGAACTCGGCTTGATGGAAGTGCGGCCAATCGAGGCTTTGTCGCCGTTAGGCGTCGACTTGGTGGTGGCACGGCCGCCGGCGGATCGTCGTGCAGACAGGTCCATCGTCGCGCCCGCAAACCTCGCCTATATCCTGTACACCTCGGGCTCGACGGGCAAGCCTAAAGGTGTGATGCACACGCATACCAGCGCGTTGAGCTTCGTCGACTGGTGCTCGAAGATCTTCGCACCAACGCCGTCCGACAACTTCTCCTCCCATGCGCCGTTCCACTTCGATCTGTCGATTCTTGACCTCTATGTGGCGTTCAAGCACGGCGCTACGCTCACGTTGATCGGCGAGAGCATGGGGCAGCAGCCGGCTCGTCTTGCCGAGACGATCGCCGAGCAGGCGATCTCGTGCTGGTACTCAACGCCCTCGATTCTGCGGCTGCTGCTCGAGTTCGGAAAGCTCGACACTCGGGACTTCTCTGCGCTGCGCGTTATCAATTTCGCGGGCGAGGTGTTTCCAGTGAAGCACCTGCGAGCGCTGAAGTCAGTCTGGCCCGGGCCGCGGTACTTCAACCTGTACGGCCCCACCGAGACGAACGTGTGCACCTACTTCGAGGTGCCTGAGGCGATCCCCGAAGAGCGCACGGAGCCATTGCCGATCGGCTATCCATGCTCCGGCGACCGGTGCAAGGTGATGGACGGGGACAATGAGGAGGTTGCGCCAGGCGAGGAAGGAGAGCTGTACGTGGCCGGTGGGTCGGTCATGGCCGGCTACTGGAACCTTCCAGAGCGCAACGCGGAGGCCTTCTACAACGACGAGACCGGCACGCGCTGGTACAAGACAGGCGACATGGTTCGCAACGTCGACGGCTGTTACCAGTACCTGGGACGGCGCGACCGAATGGTGAAACGGCGCGGGTATCGCGTCGAGCTCGGTGAGATCGAGTCCGCCCTTTACACGCACTCCGCGATCACGGAGGCGGCGGTGATTGCGATGCCCGACGAAGAGAGCGGCGTGCGCATCATCGCGTTCATGAACTGGACGGAGGACGCCAGTCCGAGCATCGTTCAGCTGAAGCAGTTTTGCGCCAAGGTGCTACCCAAGTACATGATCCCCGACAAGTTCTCCGTGCAGCCGTCTCTCCCGAGGACATCCACCGACAAGATCGATCTGCAGCGGCTGAAGGATCTGGAAGCGTGAACTTCGACCTGTCGGAGGACCACATCGCGATTCGGGACGAGATCCTCCGGTTCGCGAGCAGGGAGCTAAACGACGGGGTGATGGAAAGGGATCGGACACAGGAATTCCCGCGGGACCTGTGGCTGAAGTGCGGTGAGATCGGCTTGCAGGGGTTGCCCGTTCCGCAGGAGTATGGAGGCGCTGGCGTCGATCCGCTGTCCACCGCGATCGCGCTGGATGCGCTGGGCTACGCCTGCCACGACGGCGGCCTGGCGTTCTCCATCTGTGCGCATCTCCTGGCCTGCGTCGTCCCGGTGTGGAAACACGGCAGCCCGGAGCAGAAGGAGAAATACCTCCCGAAGCTGTGCGACGGTACGCTAATCGCCGTCAACGCCATGTCGGAGCCCGGATCGGGCTCTGACGCGTTCGCCATGAAGGCGCGCGCCGTGCCGGACGGGGACGGCTATAGGCTGACGGGTACCAAGACCTGGAGTACGAATGGGCCGGTCGCCGACCTCGCCGTTGTCTATGCCCTTACCGATGCCGATCGGGGGTACCACGGTGGCGTTTCCGCCTTCCTCGTGGACCGCGACACCGCCGGTTACGTATCCGGGCAGAAGTTCGAGAAGATGGGGCTGCGCTCGTCGCCCATCGGCGAGATCGTGCTGGACGACCTGCGTGTGCCGAAGAGCGCCATGTTGGGCAAGCCGGGCGGTGGCACCGTCATCTTCACCCAGTCGATGGAGTGGGAACGGGTGTGTATCGGCGCGAAACACTGCGGGACGATGCAGCGTCTCATGGAGAGCGCGATCGCCCATGCGAGAGAGCGCTCGGCCTTCGGGAAGGCAATCGGGAAGCACCAGGCGGTGGCGCACAAAATCGCGGACATGAAGATCCGCCTGGAGGCGTGTCGGCTGCTGGCATACAAGGCGGCGTCGCGACTCGACAAGGCCCGGGATGTGGCCATGGATGCCTCCATGGTGAAGATCTTCGCCAGCGAGTCTCTCGTGCAAACGGCGCTGGAAACGGTGCAGATCTTCGGCGGCACCGGCTACATGACCGAGACCCAGATCGAGCGTACGCTTCGTGACTCCATCGCGGGCAAGATCTACTCGGGCCCGAACGAGGTACAGCGCGACATCCTCGCCAAGTGGCTCGGTCTCTGAAAGTCGCCGCACACCGGGAACGCGAGGCGTGCAGCAGCTCTTATATAAAATATATCCGCAGCCCGAGCACGATGAGGAACGCCGCACTCAGGCAGCCGAGCGACGAGCGGGCCCGTCGATGCGCCCGCAGCGCAGCGCCTCGAAGAAGGCCTCGGCGTGCTCCTCCACCACAGCGCGGCTCACCGTGTCCTCGGGTCGGTAGCGGACGCATGTGGGGGCACCGAGGTGGGTTGGCGTCGGCATGTGTGTCGCGGCAGTGCGTCTTGCATGCCGCCACCCGAAACGCTGCGCTGAGCGCGTAGGAGCCCGCCACGGGCGCGGCACGTGTCGGCGAAGCGTTCCGCGCATGTCGGCCAGCGAGTGTGCCGCCCCGGCGAGGCACTGGCGCTTTCGATCGAGCCCGGGCGCATCCAGCTCTTCGACGCCGAAGACGGGCACTCCCTGCACCACGCCGCGTGATCCCGCATTCCGGCGCCGCCCGTAGTCTACCCCTCGGCCGAGTCGCTCAGTCGGCCACAGCGCATCTATGGCTTCGCCAGCCGCGACGACGCGACGGAGTGTGTGAACCTGCACCTGGCGCTACGGACGGTGCACCCGAACTCGGGGCCGGCCCGGGCGGCGGTGCCCGCCGGTGCCGCGCCACCGACGGCCGCCGGCACGCGGCTGATACTGATCCATGCCAGCGGGCCAGTGGACACGCCGGTCAATCGCCGCGACGGGCTCAGACCTGGGCACGCGATTGACAGCCCCGTCATGATCGAGCAGATGGACGCCGCCGTGGTGGCGGGACCCCGGGATCGGGTGACGGTGCGCGCCTCCGGCACGTTGCAGATGGACCTGGGTCACTGACGGGTCCGGCACGCACGGTTCTCCGGGCACGGCTCAATGCGGCTGGCGGGTCCTGCCAGGATGGCGCCCCATTCACGAGTCGTTCCCTGCGTCGCGGCGATGCCGTCCGGAAAGACGATCGGGGGATCAGGCGGATGTCGGACTGCGTCCAGGCGCGAGCTCGCAAGCAATGGTCAGTCGTCAACGATGTGGAGTGCGGCATCGGTCAGCTACATCCCGTACAGCCTTTCAAACAGGGTCCTCGACGGCGAGAGCCACCAATACTCGCGAAGCGCCGGCCGCTGAACGCGTACGATGGCAAACGCAGCAAGGCGAGGATCCGCGACGAGCTGCCCGCTCAGGACGCCGACCTGGACGTCCGTCCGACTCGACGCCAACAGCACTCCCGATGCTGGCACGGACACGGCTGAGCCCCGTCATGCTTCGCCGTGTCCGCCGGCGGATAGAGCGACCGGTCTTGCTGTTCGACCTTCATGGAGTTGCTCTGGGAGATCGGCCCGCCCTGCAGCCCAGCGCCGTGCCCGCGCCCGGCAGCGGGCGGGCGACGAATCGGATGTCGGTGCTGCGCGGCATCAGCACGACCCGGTGCCTCGACATGTCGAACGGGACAACGACCCCGTCCCGCTCTGCGCCGATGGGCGACGCCTCCCCGCGATGCGCCTTGGACAACAACACCTTGGAAGTGGTAAGCAGCCCCACGGTGTGAGCTCGTAGTGCGAGCTGGGATCTCCGACGAACATGGTGCTGGCTGTCGTCACCATGATTCGGGGGACCTCATCTGCGTCCCCTTGGAAAGGTGCTCCCTGCCCGAACTGCGTGGCAGAAATCCAACCGCGACCGGGCCTGCGCACTGAGCGACCGAGCGAATTGCAGTGCCGGAACATGGACACCGGGTTCGATGATTACGCGATTCCGTTGCCCGAACCTCGGGAGGGCGCACCCGCTGCCGACTTCGGCTCCACTCGGGTTTGCCGTCGCGAACACACGGAGCCGGGACCGAAACCTCGCTCCATCCCGGCGTCGTCTACGCACCAACTGTGATACGTCGCCGCCGCAACACAGACGCGAATAGGCCAGCTCCCAATCCAGCGCTGAAGAGTCGCATCGAGGATGGCTCGGGTAGTGGGTGCTCGCCAGTGCCAATGAACCTCCCCAGCTCGACTTGCTGAATGCCGTCCGTCGTGAGCGAGAGGCGTCGGATGTCAAGGAGGTTGTCTGGGGTGGATCCACCGAGGCAACGACCTGGTCGTTCACCTCGATAAAAATCGTGTCCCCTACAACGTCGAATGTGATCTTGCTCAAAAAGCATGAGCCCTAGTACGACACCCAGCAGCGGCCCACGAGCCCTCAACGGAACCTGACTGGAGCAGGATCGGACATCGCAGGTGGTGCTCATTGGCAAGCTCGCGATTGTCTGCCGCCGTGCCCGCGCTGACCAAAACGAAATCGACATTGAGCTCTTCGAGGGCACCCTGGACGGGGCCACGGTCACCGCGCGGCTGCCGGGCCACACGCCGCACCGCGCCGGCGAGGCGCTGGAGCTGTGGATCGAGCCCGGGCGCATCCAGCTCTTCGACTTCGAGGACGGGCACTCGCTGCGCCACGCTCCCTGATCGCGCGGCCCCCGGCCCCGCGGATGGTGACCTTCCTCCGCGCCGGCCTGGAGGGGTTGCAGATCGGGCCGAAAGGAGGAACAAACGCCGATTTCACCAATCGGCGGCGGTGTCGGACGGTGGAGAAATCATCGCGAGCTCTGCGGGACTCGGGAGCGCGGAGGATGTCGACAGACGCTGACGCAGGACGGGGCATGGGCTGACACTCTCGTGGCGCGCAGGCTGACGAACCGGGCACGCGACCCAGAGGTGGATTCGAGGACGCGGGACCAGGGCGGCCACGCGAGCCATCAAGTCGAGCGGCCCATATTGCACGAGGGTCGACGACAACGACGCCCACAACTGCACGCCGTTCGAGAGCAGCACCTCGACCGTGCCCGCCACCGCGGGCTGTGCCAGCCTCACCGCCACGAAGCGCGGCGCTGTCTCGCGGGTCGCGTGCGAGCGTCAGCCGGAGTGGCCATGCCCGGTGATGGGCCGCGTCCCCGCGTCCACCGCGGCTATCGCGTCGGCGGCGGATGGGCCGTCCGGAACGCGACCCATTCGGCGAACGGTACCACCACGCGCACGCGCGGGACCTCCGACGCGAGTCCCAGGCCGCAGCCGAAGCGCTGGGCCTCGGTCTCCTCGATCCCCTCGTCGGGCGCCTCGAGTGGGTAGACCACCGGGGCGTCGAAATACGTGTGCCAGTGATCGCGCCGGTCGAGGGCATCGAGACACCCCGGCTCCCCGCTCGCGTAGCGGAACTGGTGGACCGGGTAGTGCCGGGCGCCGATCACGATGGTGTCGACGGAGACGAAGAGCCCGGTCTCGCCCGGGACCGAGAACGGCACCGGGAAGACGTCGAGCGGTGCGAGCCCCTGCGCGCATCCGGCGGTCGGGTCACCCGCGCGCGTGCACTCGAGCTGCAACGGCACCGGAGTGCCGCCGGGCGGCGCGCTCCCGTCGACCCACGAGGTCTCGCACACGTGGTCCGCGATCCCGAACAGCGAGACACCGGTCGCGATCCGCGTGCCCGGCCGGGTCGGATCCTCGGTGAAGATCACCTGCTGCGGATCGCCAAACGTGAAGATGTTGCCCTGCACCTCGCCGGCCACGGTCGAGAAGTCAATCCCGGCGACCCCGCAGGCGCCGAACTCGTTGCCGAGGAAGCGGCCCGCATACTCGCGATCACCCGGCGGCGTCGGCGGGACCAGGCCGAACTGTGCTATCCGTGTCCGGAAGTCGAACCCACTCGTACTCTCGTAGTACTCCTGCGTGTACCAGAATGTGTCGTCGTTCGGGTCCACGCTCATGGCGCTGTAGTCGCCCCAGCGGCTCGAGCCCGTCTGCGACCCACCGCCCGGGACGAGCGGCGTCTCGCCGACGTCGAAGACCCCGGAGCCCGAGGCGCCCGCGCTCTGCCCGGTGAAGACGATGGACGGGAACGTCGAGTCGCCGCTCACGGAGTAGCCGAGCGCGATGTCGCCCCGTTGGTTCATCGCGATGCTGCCCATCCAGCGGTCATTGCCGTCGGCCGCATCGAGCGTGCCCTGCTGGAACACGTCGAAGAGACCGCCGGACTCGCGGATCTCGTACCAGCGGATGCTGCCCCGCCCGGTGTCGGGCGACCGCACGGTGTGATTCATCAAGATGGATCGATGCGCGCCGCGGTCGACGACCGCGATCGGGCGCATGAGCCGGTCGGCGACCGGCGTCAGCTCGACCGAGGTCCCGGGCTGGGCAATGCCGCCCACCAGCGAGTCGAACTCCTGTACCGGGATCGTGGCGACGGGCGCGAACGAGGCGGTCGCGGCGGGGTCGGCGGCCGTCCAGTCGACGTCGAGCGCGAACACGTCGAGCGCGTCGGCGTTCGGGTCGGCCGTGCCCGGGTCGCCGTGGATTTCGTCGTCGAAGAATCGCCAGAACGAGACGATCGGGTTGGCCGGAGCCACGCTCCCGTCGAGGTTCCCGGGCTCGAGCGGACTGCCGCCTCCGGTCGGGACCGGGAAGGTCAGCAGGGTGGCCGCCGTGCCGTCGAGGACCGCCTGCTTGTCGAGCGCGAACACGGTGTCGCCGATGACGCCGACGTAGGAGTCCGACCAGACTCCGAGCCGCGGGTAGTCCGGGAGGTCGCCGGACACGTCGAAGGCATACGCGTGGTAGGTCTGGCTCGGGTCGGAAGTCGTCGAGGCGGCGATGCAGAGGCTGCCCGTGGGCGACGCGAACTGGCTGACGAGCCAGCGATCCGCGAGATGGTCGTAGAGGACGATCGGATCCCGTTCCCCCGTCGAGTCGCACCGGACTCCGAGGTTCGACCAGATCGAGCTCGTGTCGAACGGGCCGGCGATCGTGTTGCCCTGCTTGTCGAAGATCTCTCCGACGAGGTTGGTCCACTGGACATAGTGATTCGGGCCCACGTCGCCGGTCGTATCGGGCGGTACTATGCTGAACCCGAGCACGGCCGCGTTGTCGTCGGCGCCCAGGCCGTCGAATCCGGGGACTGCACCGGTCAGGGTCGGTGCCGCCGCGACGTCGATCAAGTACGACTGGGTGGCGGCGCCGCCGCGGCCGTCCTCGGCGCGCACCGCGACGGTATTCATCCCCACCTGCGTGCCGCCCGGCGTCCACTCGATGAGCCCGCTCGTCGGGTCGATGCTCATCCCCG
>JBFILW010000085.1:0-11162 GCA_041612005.1 Gemmatimonadota bacterium | reverse complement strand
GACCGGGCCCGGGCCCGGTCGCCTTGAAAAAAAGAAACCCCCGGTCGTTGCCGACCAGGGGTCATACCCCTCGCGGGAGCTGGAAGATCAGCTCGCGCTCGACGTCAAGTCGGCTTCCACCACGCGCGTCGGCTCCTCGAAGATATCCGGCACGACGAGAGCATCAAGCACGGGCACGATCTCGTCCCGCTGCACCTCGAACTGGGGACGTAGCGATTCGGCGACGGCTCGCCCCGGCGGCAGCTTTAGAAGACGCGGGTCCGTCTGTCTCCCGTTCTTGAGGAACTCGTAATGAAGGTGCGGCGCGTTCACGAGGCCGGTCGAGCCCGAATAGCCGATCACCTGCCCCTGCTGAACCCGGGCGCCGGTGCGGATGCCTCCTCCGAAGCGACTCAGGTGCGCGTACCGCGTCGTGTACGTCGAATTGTGACGGATCTCGACGATGCGTCCATAGCCGCCCCAGTTGCCGGCGCGGGTCACGGTACCGTTGCCAACGGTCAGGACCGGCGTTCCCGTGCGAGCGCTGTAATCAGTCCCCAGGTGAGCGGTGCGACGTCTGAGCACGGGATGAAAACGACGCGGATTGAATCGACTCGTAACCCTGGCGAACTCCAGAGGGGCCCGGAGAAACATGCGCTGCAGGGATTCGCCGTCGCGGTCGTAGTACTCCGCCTTACCGTTCGGGTCGACGAACCGGACCGCGCTGAACGTGCGGCCCTGGTTGACGAATTCGGCAGCCAGGACCTGAGCACCCGGTCGAACGGTCCCATCGGGCCGCACCTCGCGGCGAATGGCGACGCGAAATCCATCCCCGACCCTGAGGTCGCGGTGGAAATCCACCTGCCACGCGAACAGTCGGGTGAGCTCCCACACGATCTCGATGTCTTCGCGCGGGGCGAGTCGCTCGACATCCCCGATCAGCTCTGCCTCGTAGAGGCTCGTGTGGATCAATCCGCCAATGAGCACGGTGTCGACGGTGACCGGAACCGAGTCGATGGTCGCTTCCCACGTGTCTCCGGCAGCGGTCAGGTGGAGCACCTGGTCGGCGTCGGGTTGAATCGATATCCGGTGGGTCGGTTGTCCGGGGTGCGCAAAGACGCCCACCACCACGCCGGGACGTAGTCGGCGCGGGCTGAGGTACTGGCTCATCTCCCCCACCAGATCGTGGATCTCCCCGGCCGTGAAGCCGCCCGCCGTGAAGAGCTCGGCCAGGGTCTGTCCGCTGCGCAGCGTGTCGAGTTTGACGGACACGGGCGGAGGTGTCGGCACGAAGATAATCGGCGCTTCCGCCGATTCTGCGCCACTCCGGGGCTGACCGAATAGCAGAGCGACCGCTCCGATGGCCAACGCACCGGACCACCAGTAGCGCCTGATGAAGCTGCGAGCGTTTCGATCGTCGCGATCGAGCGCCTGTTTGAGCGAATGCGAGTCGTCGGGCTGCAACTACCTTCCTCGTCTTGCCTGGATTGTCGGGCCCTGCGGCACCGGGGCCTCCGTGCTGAGGCGCCCTAATGATGACGCTTTGAGCCACCTTTACGCCACTCCCCGAAACGGGCGAACACGGGCATTAGCCTCACGAGCTCGGAAAGCGCGCCACGTGATTCCCGAAGTGAGCCTCAATTTTCTGCGTCCTCAGTCCATTTGACGCCTGATGAACGTTGGGATTTCCAGATCCTCGAGTCCGTTTCGCGGCGTAACAGGCGGCTCGATGATCGGCTCCAGACTCGTCTCCTCGCGCGGCGCGGCCTCCTTGGGGACCCGAACCAGGCGCGGCCCTGCGAACTCCGAACGCGCGGCCGTTTCCTCGACAGGCGCCTGTTCGGCGGCGGTCTCGCCGAATCCCGTCGCGATGACGGTGACGCGAAGGGTGCCATCCATCTCCGGGTCGTGCACGGCGCCGAAGATCATCTCTGCCTCGTCCCCGGCGGACTCCTGAACGATCGAGTTGATCGTCGTCACTTCATCGATGGCCAAATCAAGGCCTCCGGTGATGTTCACCAGCACTCCCGTGGCACCATTGATTGACACGTTGTCGAGCAGTGGAGAACAAATCGCTTGCTGAGCCGAATCCACGGCCCGGTCCTCACCGATCGACTGTCCGGTGCCCATGAGCGCCGAGCCCCGGTTGGACATGATGGTTCTCACGTCGGCGAAGTCCACGTTGACCTCACCAGTGACGCTGATCAGATCCGAGATGCCCTGTGTGGCGTGCAGCAGCACCTCATCCGCCTTCTTGAGCGCATCGCGGAAGCTCGTCCCCTTGCCGACCACCGCGAGCAGGCGCTCGTTGGGCACGACAATCATCGTATCGACCGCCTGCCGCAGCTCCCGCAGACCGAGGTCGGCGTGGCGCATTCGCTTCTTGCCTTCGAAGTGAAACGGCTTCGAGACGATCGCTATGCACAGCGCTCCCATCTCACGCGCCAGCTGGCCGATCCGTGGGGCAGCACCCGTGCCTGTCCCACCGCCCATTCCGGCGGTCACGAACACGAGGTCCGCGCCCTCAATCGCCCGCAATACCTCCTCCTCGCTTTCGGCGATCGCCTGGCGTCCGATTTCGGGGCGGGCGCCGGCTCCGAGGCCGCGAGTCAGCTTCTTCCCGATCTGGATCTTGATGTGCGAGTCGGACTTTTTGAGGGCCTGCGCATCCGTATTGACGGCGATGAACTCGACGCCCTCCAGCGCCTCGTCGATCATCCGATTTACGGCATTTCCGCCGGCCCCACCCACTCCCACGACCTTCATCCTCGCGTTCCGCGCCACACCCTCATCAAACTCGAAGATCATCTGTTCCTCCCCACGGTTCCGACGTGCGCCGCCCGATGTAACCAGCCGCTTCACTCGAACGCACCCCTCGTCAAAGTTTTTGGGTTCTCCCCCTGGAGTTCCCGCCTAGAAAAAGTCCTTGAACCATGCCGTCAGGCGCCCGCATGCCCGGCCAACCGTGCCGCCCGAACGCCCGTTCCTTCGCATGGCGCCGTACAACGCCAGTCCGACCGCGGTGGCGAACCGCGGGTCCTCCACCGGCTTGACCATGCCGGTAAGTCCGATGCCCGGCTTACCGACCCGTACCGGCGCCCCGAACACGTGCTGAGCAAGAGTGGAGATCCCCGGCAGTGCGGTGCCGCTGCCCGAAAGCACGAAGCCGGCCCCCAGCTGCTCGTGCAGCTTCTCGTCCTCGATCCGCTCGTAGACGATCCCCAAGACCTCGTCCATTCTCTGCTCGATGATGTGCGCGAGGAGCTCACGGGAGATCCGCCGGCGACTGCCGGCGACGGGGCCAGATATCTCGATCTCTTCGTCGGGATCAACTTCCGCCGTGCGTGCAGCTCCATAGCGCTCCTTGAGTTTTGCCGCTTCCTCCACTGATACGCCGAGTCCCTTCACGATGTCGTTGGCCACCGCCATCTCGCCCCATGGAATCGACGTCAGCTGGCGGATCTTGCCGTCGCGGAAGACAGATACATCGGTGCCGGAATCGCGGACCTCGACGAGCGCCACGCCAGCCTCGCGCTCGGCCTGGCCGAGCAGCGCGATGTTGCTCCCGAGTGGCTGAAGCACCAGCTCTTCGACTCTGCAACCGGCACGGTCGACAGCTTTCCGCAGATTTCGACTGGCGGTCGAGGCGGCCGTGACGATGAACAGATCGGTTTCCAGACGCGTCGCTGCCATGCCGACTGGCAGCTGAATTCCATTCGTCCCATCCACCACATAGTCCTGTGGGATCGCGTGCAGAAGCTCCCTGCCCTCCGGGATCACGACCGCCCGCGCCACCTCGTGCACGCGGGAGACGTCTTCCTTCCTGACCTCCTCGGACCGCACCGCGACCACACCCGTCGAACGTTGCGTCTGGATGTGGGCGGCCGGGAAGCCGACGACGACGCCGTCCACTTCGAGGCCCGCCGTCAACTCCGCTTCGCGAACAGAATCTCTGATCGAGGCGGTCGTAGCTTCGATGTTGGCGATCGCGTCTCGACGCACTCCTTCGGACCTCACCGAGCCCATGCCCAGAATCCGCGCCGACCCACGGCTCGGCTCCCAATCCGCGCTTGGTTCCAGGATGACGGCCGATGTCATCGTCGATCCGATGTCCAGGCCAACCCGATACCGAGCTCCGCCCATCAGTCGTTGCCCCCCAGGGCCAGGACCACCTGGTCGCCGAAACGTCCATCCGCCGAGTGAACGGGACGGGGGCCGGTAAACGCACCCAGAGCGGTCTCGATTCGGGTCAGGCTTCCAACCGGATCGGAGAGCGGAAGCAGAATTCGGTCAGCATGCCGCGGGTCGACGACCAGCATCTCCATCGCGTCGGGGACGACGTAGCGGACTTCCGATACTTGCTGCAGAAACTCCGGATTTTCGCGGGCGAGCCGCCCGAGAGCCGCGAGCACGCGGATGCGGTCAGGGTTGGTCAGCCGTGCGACCTCGACCTCCGTCATACCGCTCAGCACGGGCAGGTTGAGTCGTGCCGCGATCGGGTCCAGCGGCAACACCCGACCCTCGGCATCGGCGACCGCGAGTAGCGGCGTCGCGACGAGGGCGACCGGCTCCACTTCGGTAATTGCGATCTCCAGCGTGTGCAGGCCCGTGCGGCGGACCCGCGCTTCCTCGACCAGAGAATGGGTGCGCAGGCGCTTTTCGATCGCCGCCGGATCATCCCACACCGAGGCGTCGTCGGGAATCGCGGCCAGGCTCATGATCCGAGCCGGAGCGACGAATCGCGCCCCGACTACACCGACGTGCTCGACGCTCGTCCCCGGGAGTTCGCGGAACAGGCGCGGCCCCCAGAACGGCGAGGAAGTCGCGATCAGACCGACCGTGGCAACGACGTAGATCCGCCGAATCGTTCGCCGGCTCATGCGGCCCCTACGGAGCGGCAGCGCTCGGCGCTGAATCCCCACAGCTGGATTTCCGGCTCGAGCCAGATGCCGAACTCCTCGTGAGCACGCTGTCGCGTGGTGGCCATCAACCACACAATGTCCTCGGCGCGTGCATCTCCCAGATTGACGATGAAGTTGGCGTGCTTCTCGGCGATTTGAGCCCCGCCTCGCCGAGCTCCCCGCATCCCGACTCGTTCCACGACCTGCCATGCAGAGCCGTGTGGCGCGCCGGGGTTTTTCCAGGTCGAGCCGCAGGACGGCAAGTCGTAGACCTGGTTTTCGACTTTGCTGCGACGACGGTCCAGGTGCTCCTGTTGGATCGCGACGGCATCGCCGGGCACAGCCTCGAAGTTGCCCTCGAGAAAGACCCACTGTTGGGGTACCTCGGTGGCACGGTAGGTGGCGCGGGCTTCTTCGGGTGGGACACGCACGACCTCGCCGTCGGGAGTCATCGCGTCCGCCCACAGAGTCCTCTCCCAGATTCCCGTCTCCGCGGAGCCCGCGTTCATGCGCAACGCGCCGCCGATCGTACCCGGGACGGCCTCCAGAAACGCCCAGCCCGCCCGGCCTGCTCGCCGAGCCGCTCCGACGAGTGCGGGGATCGATGCACCGGCTCCGGCCCGCAGGCTTTCGGCCTCGACCGAGAGGTGTTCGAACTCGCCCTTCAGCACCAACACTGCCTCTTTTACTCCTTCGTCGGCGACCACGATGTTCGCGCCCCACCCGAGGGTCCGGAACGGTGCCCCGTCGAGAGCCCGCAACGCGCCTCGCAGCTCTTCACGGGACTCGATGCGCGCAAAGCGTGGCGTCGGACCACCGACCTGGTAGCGGGTGTGGACGGCAAGCGTCACGTCAGTCTCCCACCGCATCGCCCGTCACCTCATGCGCAGCCTGCTGAGCGAGTCGCGTCACGTCGCCGGCTCCCATGAACACGATCGAAGCGTCGCCCTTACCCACCGCCTCCCGTACGACCTGAAGCGCTTCATCCGACGAGGCGTGGCGGACGCCTGCAGGCGCTGCGTCCACGATGAGGTCGGCGCTCACGCCAGGAAGCGGTTTTTCGCGGGCGGGGTAGATCGGGAGCACCATGGCCTCATCGGCCGCTGACAGCGCGATCGCGAAGTCGGTCGCCAGCAGCCGAGTGCGACTGAAGAGGTGCGGCTGGAACACTACGATGAGCCGTGCGCCGGGACGGCTGAGGCGTAGGCTGCCGAGCGAGGCCGCGACTTCCGTTGGGTGGTGGGCGTAGTCGTCGATGATGGTCACACCGGCGCTCTCAGCGAGCAGCTGCAGCCGCCGGTCGACACCACCAAACTGGGCGAGTGCCTCGCTCATGAGGACGACGTCCCCACCGAGCATGATCCCCACCCCCATGGCGGCGGCGGCGTTCTGGGCGTTGTGGTCCCCAGGCACACCGAGGCGGAACTCGAACTCGCCGGTCGGAGAGCGGAGCGCGCATCGTTGCGACCGACCCCCACGCTCCAACACGGAGACCCCGTACGTGGCCTCGGCGGCGAAACCATACGAGGCCGAGGATCCCACGGCGGTACCGATCTCCATCGCGCCCGGATCATCGGCACACACCAGCACGCCATCCCGATCGGCGGCGCGCCGGGCAAAATCGCCGTACGCTTCGAACAGCCCTTCGAGGCTTCCATAGCTGTCCAGGTGTTCGGACTCGACCGAGCTGATCACGGCCAGCGACGGGTCGAGCTGGAGCAGCGAGCGGTCGAACTCGTCCGCTTCCACGATCGCCACCTCGCCCGCCCCGGGACGCGCGTAGGCGGACCATTCCGGCACGCGACCACCGACCACGACCGTCGGGTCGAACCCCGCCGCATCGCATACGCGGGCGGTCATGGCGGTGATCGTCGTCTTGCCGTGCGTGCCGGAGATGCCGACCAGACGGAATCCGTTCAGGAGGGCACCGAGTGCCCGGGCCCGTTTCATCGTCGGCACCGAAGCGTCGCGGCCGGCCCGAAGCTCCGGTTGCTCGTCGGGAACGGCGGAACTGTGGACCAGGAGGTCGATGTTGTCGACGTGCCGGGGGTCGTGCCCGGGCTCGACGTCGATCTTGAGACCTTCCAGGTCGTCGGCACCCGCCGGAGGCGCGCTGTCGCAGCCACTGACACGGTATCCGGATGCGGAGAGGAGGACCGCGAGCCCGCGCATTCCGGCCCCGCCAACCCCCATGAGATGAACTCGACTGCCGGCCGGCGGGAGGTCGGCACGCGCCGGAATACGGCCATTAGCCGTCATCGCGTTTCTCGCTTCTTCCGCTGCGCCCGTGCTCTGCGAGTCGGAGCAGGTCGGCCGCGACTTGAAGGGCTGCGTTCGGTGACCCGCGTTCCCTGGATGCCGTCGCCATGCCCGCGAGCCGTTCCGGGTCGTCGAGGACTTCCCGTGCTACCGACCACAGGTCGCCGTCCGCCAGTTCGTCCTCTTCCCGCACGACCGCCGCGCCCGCGTTTGCCAATGCGCGTGCGTTGGCCAGCTGGTGTCCCGCGGCCGAAGTGGGGAGCGGGACCAGAACCGCCGGCACTCCCGCGGCGGTCACCTCGGCCAGTGACATCGCGCCGGCGCGGGCGATGGTCAGCGTCACATTGCGTAACTGCGAGCCCAGGTCCTCGATGTACGGCACGACATCGATGTGCTTCGCCCACCGTGTGCCGGAGACCCGCTTGCCGATCGCATCCGAGTGTGCCGGACCGGTGACCCAAACGACAGAAACGTCTTGCGGCCAGTCGGGAGCGCTGTCGAACGATCGCAGTAGCGCCTCGTTGATCCCGCGCGCGCCC
Source organism: Gemmatimonadota bacterium (assembly GCA_041612005.1). Classification (GTDB taxonomy): domain Bacteria; phylum Gemmatimonadota; class Gemmatimonadetes; order Palauibacterales; family Palauibacteraceae; genus JBFILW01. The sequence goes on along the minus strand of JBFILW010000085.1, from coordinate 3,484 downwards.
TGACTCCCGCCGGTCACGAGCACGACGCGGCCGGGCGGCCACGTGTACCCGTGTTCGCTGGCGGTCCGGACTGTGCCCCGATCCGTGTCGCGCATCAACGCCACCGGGTTCCCGTGGGAGCGCACCTCGGTATGAGCACCAGGCGACAGGTGCCGGAGTGCTTCCGGATAGCCGAGATGCAGTTGGTCGACCCGCTTCGAGAGCATCCGGGTCACCATCCCGGGATACGCGTTCTGCTCTTGAAGCGCTGTTGGAATGCGCTTCGCCACCGCCCAGGCCACCGCAGGCGCGGAGGCGTAGCCACCTGTCCCGACCACCAGGTGCGGCCGGAAGGAGCGGAAGATCTCGGAAACCATCCAGCCGACCGCCGGCGCCGACGCCAACAGACGGAGGTTGCGCCACGGACGCGAGCGATAGATCGGCTGCATCGGAAGCAGCCGGTACGGGACGTTCCTCTCCGGCAGGACTCGTGACTCGATGCCTCGCCGGGACCCAACCAACAGCAGCGCCACACCGGGGTCCAGCGCACGTAACGCGGCGGCCAGATTCAGGGCCGGGTACAGGTGGCCACCGGTGCCACCTCCCGCCAGCAGGATCCGAGCCGAGGCCACGCGTCAGCATCTCCGTTGCTTCGCGATGTTGAGCAGGATCCCGGTGGCCAGGAGAGCCAGCACCAGGCTGGTGCCGCCGGCACTCACGAAGGGAAGATTCACGCCGGTCGTCGGTAGCAGGCCGATGGCGACGCCAATGTGGGCGAAGGCTCCAAGCGCGATCAACATCGTGATGCCGATCGCGGCAAGGCGACCGAACAGGTCCGGCGCTGTGTCCGCGATGCGCAGGCCGATCAGCGCCCAGGCAGTGAACAGGACAACGAGCAGGGCCGCGCCGACAAACCCCCATTCCTCTGAGATGATCGAGAAAATGAAATCGTTGTGTGGCTCGGGCAGGTAGGCGAGCTTCTGGCGGCTCTCGCCGAACCCGACCCCGAACGCTCCTCCCGAGCCGACCGCGATGAGGGACTGCCGAAGCTGATATCCGATGTCCGAGGCGGTGGCGGCAGGGTTGAGAAACGCCAGCACCCGGTTCGTCCGATACCCGGTGTTCATCACCTGGTCCCACAGGACCGGGAGTGACAGCAGGCCCAGAAAAATGAAGTGGCCGACCCGGCCACCGGCGCAAAAGATCAGGGTGGCGGCGATCGCGGCCGTGAGTGCCGCAGCCGAGAAGTGCGGCTCGGCGAGGATGAGGAGACAGAAAGGGATCAGTATGACCAGAAACGGGGCGAGACCGTGGCGGAGGCTGCGTAGCCTCTCCTGCTTTCGAACGGCAAGCGCCGCCGTCCACACGATCACCGCCAGCTTGGCCAACTCCGACGGCTGGAACACTACTCCGAGGTCGAGCCAGCGACGTGCCCCGTTCACGCGTGGCGCGATCGACTCGCTTAGGGGCAGAAGGAGGGCGATGAGAAGCACGGCCGTCGCAAGCAGGAATGGCCACGCGAGCCGCTGATACAAGCGATAGTCAACCAAACTCGCGAGCCACAGTATGGCGAGCCCGAACGCGGCACGGGTGGCCTGACTCACCAGGTAGTAGGTGTCCGGCAATCCCCTGGCCTGGGCCATGAAGGCACTGGCGCTGTACACGGCCAGGAGGCCGAAGGTGACGAGGAGAAGGGTGAGGACGAACAGCACCCTGCCCTCCCAAGCGACCCGCTCTCCGGAGGTATCCAGGCCAACCACGCGTAGCGCGAGAGCCGAGGCGCTCATTGCTGAGTCACGGCGTAAAGCCGCTGCACGCTTGCCTCGAAGGCACGGCCGCGAGCTCTATAGTTCGGGAACATGTCGTAGCTGGAGCACGCCGGTGAGAGAAGGACGACGTCCCCGGACTCAGCCAGATCGGCGGCGAGCCGGACGGCTGACTCGAGTCCTCCGGCAACCTGGAGTTCCGGGACCTTGTCCTGCATCTCCGAGATGATCTGCGGAGCGGCCTCTCCGAATGCGATCACCGCTCGCACCCTGTTCTCCATGCGCGGGAGCAACTTGGTGTAGCTCTCGCCCTTGTGGCGGCCTCCGAGGAGGAGGATGACCGGTCGTTCGAAAGACTCGATCGCCACGGCAGCTGCGGAGACGTTCGTCGATTTCGAGTCGTTGACCCAGAGCACGCCATCGAAGTCCGCTATTGGCTGGAGGCGGTGCGGAAGTGGCTCGAAGCTCGCCAGACCGGCGGCGATCTTCTTGTCGGTGCATCCGGCGAGAGCGGCGGCCAAGCCCGCTGCCAGCGCGTTGCTTACGTTGTGGCTGCCGATCAATTGCAGCTCTGTTTCACGCAGCCATTTCGACTTCCGATCGGGCAGGGCCAGCCGCAGCATGCCTTTTTTGTCGCGGTAAGCTCCCGGCGTCATCTCGCGGGCCGTCGAATAGTGGTAGTGCTGACCGGCGGCGCCGTTGGCCAACTCCACCACCGCAGGATCATCGCCGTTGATCACCCAGCGACTGTCGTCCGAGGCGTTGGCGAACAGCCGGCGCTTGTCCTCGTAGTAGGAGTCGAGATCCCGGTACCTGTCGAGGTGATCGGGCGACAGATTGAGGACTATGCCGATGTCGGGGGCAAAGGTGTCGATGTCCGCGAGCTGAAACGAGCTGACCTCCACGACCACCCAGTCGGGCTGCTCCTCCATGAGGGCGACGTCGCACAGTGGGCGTCCGATGTTTCCGGCCGTGATCGACGAGACTCCGGCAGTCTCCAGCAGATGGCCGGTCATGGCCGAGGTGGTCGTCTTCCCGTTGGTGCCCGTGATCCCGATGACCCGCGAGCGCAGCTCTCGGAACGCGAGCTCGATCTCGGCGATCGCTCGCACACCGGCGCGGCGGAGCGCCCTCCTTACCTCGGTAGCCGGGTTGATGCCCGGACTCACGACGACCAGATCGCTGTTCAGAATCCGATCGATGTCGTGACCACCCGTCTCCACTTCGATCCCTTCGGAACGAAGCTCCTCGGCGGCTGCGATCTGCTCTGGACCATCCTCTACCTCGCTCACGAAGACGGTCGCTCCACGCGCCCGCGCGAGCCGTGCGGCCGCCGTCCCCGATAGCGCACTTCCAAGAATGGTCACCTTGGAGTTAGCCGAAAGTCCGCCACTGCGCCTGCTCATCGTCGCATCACCGGATCTTGAGGGTGGCAAGCCCTGTCAGGGCGCAGATAATCGCGACGATGTAGAAGCGGATCACGACGCGCGTCTCAGGCCAGCCGAGCTGCTCGAAGTGGTGGTGAAGAGGAGCCATTCGGAACAGCCGTCTCCCGGTGCCGGTCCGCCAGCGGGAAAACTTGAACAGACCCGTCTGCAACATCACGGATATCGCCTCGGCCACGAATACGCCGCCGACGATGAGCAGCAGGAACTCCGACTTGAGAAGCACGGCGATGATGCCGATCGCCCCGCCCAAGGCGAGAGAGCCGGTGTCGCCCATAAAGACTTGGGCCGGAG
>JBFILW010000084.1:0-11191 GCA_041612005.1 Gemmatimonadota bacterium | reverse complement strand
GCACGAGGGCGGCGCCCAGACCACCGAATCGCCGTCCCAAGTCACCCCGCAGGTCGATCAGCCCGAGATGCAGTCGAGCGGGCGCCTCCACCCAAACGGTCGTCACGAGGCCGCTTTTCGCACGTAGTCCGTGAGCAGCTGCATGGCCTCGTGCTCGCGGGACCCTGCAGTCTTGTCGACGATGATCTGCAGGCGCTCGAACTCTGAGACGATATGGTTGCGGCGCAGGAAGCGAATGCGCGTCGCGAGGATCGCCGCCTCCAGCACCGCATGGCGCGCCCGGTTGAAACCGACGAACTCTCTCTTGAAGCCGCGGTGAACCACCCGGGTGGTGAACCGGGTCCGATCCTGACTCTCGTCCACGCCACGCACCTCGACCTCCCGCCACGAGCACGCGTCCTCGATGACGGCGCCCTTCACGATGTGCGCGGCATGCCAGGGAAACTGGGGCTTCGAGATCGCTCCCCGGGCAATGTAGAGCACGTTGTCGGTGATGTTGACGACGGCAACGCCGGTCGCCTTCAGGTTGGGATAGGTCGTCGTCTCTTTGTACGGCTTGATGATGATCTCCTCGTCGCCCCACTCGACTCCCATTGGCGCGAAATTCACGTTGCCGTCGACATCCATGGTCGTGAGGATCTGCTCGATGATCATGACGGCTCTCTCCACGAAGGGCGCAAGATCGAGAGCTCTGGTGCGACCTAGTCTTCGCGACGCACGAGATCCGCATACGATTGCTGGATCTTGCGCGTCAGCGGTCCGGGCATCCCTCGCCCGATGGAGCGACCATCGACCGCGGTGAGAGGTACCACCTCGCGTAGCGAGCTCGTCAGGAACGCCTCCTCGGCCGTGCTCAGGGTGTCGGGGTCAATCGATTCTTCGGTTGCAGGCGCGTCAAGAGCGCTGGCGATCTCCAGCACGGCCGCACGGGTAATGCCCGCGAGAATTCCGCAGCTCGTGGGCGGCGTGCGCAGGATCCCTTCCGCAAGCACGAAGATGTTGCTGGCCGTTGCCTCTGCCACATGGCCTGCGGTATCGTGGAGGAGCGCGTCATCGTGTCCCGCTGCCTGCGCCTCCATGACAGCTACGATCGAATCGAGGTACCCGAGGCGCTTGAGCCCCGCCGTCGGGGCATGCTCGTTGAGCCGACCCGAGGCCGTGGCCGCCCGCAGGGTCACGGGCGGCTGGGGCGCGGGACGAGCGGTAATGACGCACGTCGGCGTGGGCTCGGGGGAGGGGAGGAGCCCCGGCGGCGACGGTCCACGGGACACCATGAGACGCACGGCCGCCTCGTCGAGTCGGTTGGCCTCGAGTGTCTCCGTCACGGCCAGGAAGAGACCCTCGGGCAGCGGCAGTCCGATCCGGCTGGCCGAACGGGTCAGGCGATCCAGATGGTCCGTCAAGCGAAACACCCGCCTCCCGTAGGCCCGCATCGTCTCGAACAGGCCGTCGCCGAGGGTAAACCCCCGGTCCAAGACGGAAATCTGTGCGTCCGCCTCTGAGACCAGCCTCCCGTTCAGCCAGACGTGCCGCACATCCAGCTACCGTGGAGGAAGTTCTTCAATAGCTCGTAGCCGAACTCGGTCAGGACCGACTCCGGATGGAACTGTACGCCGATCACTGGATGCTCACGATGTTTGAGCCCCATGATCTCCTTGCTGGCGGTCCAGGCCGTGATCGTCAGGCAGGGGGGGACCGAGTCCGGCTCGACGAGAAGGGAGTGGTAACGGGTTGCGGAGAACGGGTTCGGGAGGGTGGTGAAGACATCGGTTCCGTCGTGGTAGATCAGCGAGGTCTTCCCGTGCATGGGCCGCTCGGCAGCGACCACCCGTCCACCGTACGCCGCACCGATGCACTGGTGGCCAAGACAGACCCCGAGGATCGGGGTGGTCGCCCCCAACCGGAGAATCAGGTCATTGGAAATCCCGGCCTCGCGCGGCGTGCACGGCCCTGGCGAGACAATGACGTGGCTGGGTCGTAGGTCCGCAGCCTCCTCCACGGTCAGCGCGTCGTTTCGACGCACACAGGTCTCCCACCCTAGCTCGCGCACGTAACGCGCCAGGTTGTGAACGAACGAGTCGTAGTTGTCGATCATCAGGATCATGCCGGCGTCAGCGCCGCGAGGAGCCCGTGTGCCTTGTCGAGCGTCTCTTGGTACTCTCCTTCCGGGTCCGAATCCGCCACGACGGCGCCCCCCACCTGGAAACAGGCCCGACCGTCCCGCTCGAGAATGACCGTGCGGATTGCGATGTTCGTGTCCATCGATTGGTCGAAGCCCAGATAGCCGATCGCGCCACAGTAGACGTTACGGTGCGTGGGCTCCAACTCCGCGATGATCTCCATGGCGCGGATCTTGGGAGCACCCGTGACTGAGCCGCCAGGGAATGCGGCCCGCAGCAGATCGATCGGGGTGGCGCCGGAGCGGAGCTCTCCGACCACTGTCGAGACCAGGTGATGGACCGTGGCGAAGCGTTCCAGGACGCAAAGTTCCGACACCTGGACCGTGTGCTCCCGGCACACGCGCGACAGATCATTCCGAAGCAAGTCCACGATCATCACGTTTTCCGCCCGGTCCTTCTCGCTTGCCTGCAGCGAGCCTGCGAGCGTCATGTCGTGTTCGGGAGTGTAGCCCCGCGGCCGCGTGCCTTTGATGGGGCGGGTTTCCACCGATCCGTGCGTCGCCTTCAGGAACCGCTCGGGCGAGGCGCTCACGACGGTCGTCAGCCCGGTGTCGTAATACGCGGCGAATGGCGCTGGGTTTACCAGCCTCAATCGGCGATACAGGTCGAGCGGGGGCGCGCGCCATTGGGCCGCCAGACGCTGCGAGAGGTTGGTCTGAAAAATGTCACCGGCGAGGATGTACTCGATGCCCCTCCCAACGGCTGCGACATAGGCCTCGCGCTCGAAGTTGGAAACCACTCCGGGGACTCGGTCGAGGGGGAACTCGGGCGGGCCGTCAGTCGGACTTGCCGGTGCCGCCGTGGGCTTGCACGGACTTCTCGGCGCGCCGGACAGTCGCTCCTTGACCCAGCAGGCACGCGACATCGCTCGCTTCCCGCCACGTCCGCCCGCGGAATCGGGGAGCCCGGTGGAGACGAGCCACGCGCAACCAGCGACGTGATCCCAGGCCAGAACCCAGTCGTACAGCCCGAGATCCATGTCCGGTAGATCCAAGTCGTCGTACCGCGGTCGCGGGAGGCGTTCGAGGTGATGACACAAGTCGTAGCCGAAGTAGCCAGCTGCGCCCCCTTGGAAGGGTGGAAGATCCGGCACGGACTCCGTCACGAGCTCTGCCAGGTGTCGGCGCAACACCTCGAATGGATCGTCGCTGCGCCGCGTGGACCCGAAGGCGTCGATCTCCTCGACCATCTGCCCCTTGCTGCGGAGCACGAGGAATGGATCCGCGGACAGGAAGGAGTATCGACCAACACGGCCGAAGCCCGGCTGGCTCTCGAGCAGGAGCAGATGCGGGAGATCTAGAAACCGTTCCGCGGCAGCCACGGGGTCTGGCGGCGGCCGCAGGTCCTCGATGTGCGGCCTGCTCACGGGAGTTCGCCACGCTCCGGGGTCGCGCGCGAGCGCTTTGCCCGCTGGGTGAGCTCGACGCTGTCGGCCACCTCGGCCGAGGAAGGGATGTACCCCCATTTGAGGGCCCCCTCCTGCCGATACGTCTTGCCGAGGTCCAGGGCAATCCGTGCCTTCATCAGCTCCTTTCCCAGATAGAAGGCGTGGCTTGCCTCGTCTACGTCGAGCTGCCGGAACACCTCCTGAATGTGCTGCCCTTTCACGAAACGTTCGCTGTTGAAGACGTAGATCCAAGTCTCGTCGGTGAAGATGCGATAGTTCGGGTCGGTCAGCTCAGCCTGGAGCGCCCGCAGCTCGCCCTCGCTGTACGCGAGGACTTCTGGGTCATGGATCGTGAGAAGCCGGTCATCCAGGTGCTTGGGGACCTGGCGCTCGCGGACCGCGTAGTGCATGAGTCGCCGCGCGATGTCGATCTCCTGCACCACGCCGCGCGCCCACTCGATCACCTGCGTGGTCAGGACGGAACGAATACCCAGCTCCTGACAGAATCCGATCAGGAGCGCGTTGACTCCCGTCGTATCCGCAGCTGTGAGCTCGGTGACGTTGCCAGTCCCCATCAGCATCTCCGCGTCCGGATAGCGCCGCCGGACCTCGGCGTACCGGCATAGCGACTCCGCGAAGCCGATGCCTATCGGCTCGAGGATCGGATCGATCATGTAGGGAGTACCCCACGCGTCGAGCGCCTCGAGTGTGGGTTCCAGGGTCTCCAACCCCTCACCGAGGTCGGGGATGGCGACGACCGTCGCGTCGAGGTCTCGGGCGACCGCCAGGTTCGACCGATTCACGCTCAGCACCCACCCCGCCCCGGCGTCCACGGCCGTCCGGATCTCGCCGGGGTCGAAGGTGTCGATGCTGACCTCGAGCCCTTCGGAGCGGAGCGAGCGCACCGTGCTGCCGAGCTCGGGGAACTCCTGGCCCGGGGTGCAACCGAGGTCGATGATGTCCGCTCCCTGCTCGCGATACTGCTGTGCCATCCGGTGAATCTCCGCCTGGTCCAGCGACGGGACGTTGTTGATCTCCGCCAGAATCCGGATGTCATAGTCGCCGTAGCGGCGGCGCACCGCTGCCAGTCCGAAGTATTCCGGGAGATCCCGCAGGTCCTCGGGGCCTCGCTCCACCTGCACGCCCGTGGCCCTCGCCAACACCTCGAGGTCACCGCTGCAGAGCCCCGGGATGAGGATGAGTGTCGTGTCCCGTGGTGGTTCCAAGAACTTGGCGATCCACTTGGGCGTCATGAGCGCGGCGACGGTGATCTTCATGACCGCCACCTCGTAGGCGAAGTTGGGCGCCATCGCCTCGAGGGTCCGACGGAGCGTCCCCTCGGCCAACTTCCCGGTGACGAACAGGACCTTCACAAGGGACTGTCCCGCCGTGCGGGTATCATTTGGCTTCCACGAACTTCTGTGGGTTCCCCTCGAGAGGCGAGCCCGCCTCGGGCCGCCAGAGCACGACCTGCTCGATCTGCTTGGCCAGAGCGAAGTCCTTGTCCGTGATTCCGCCCGCCGCGTGGTTCTTCAGCTTCACCCACAGCTTTCCCCAGGTGACTGCCAGGTCGGGATGATGGTAGGCTGCCTCCGCGAGGAATGCGATCGCGTTCACCGCCATCAGAGTCTGGGGCCACCCGCCGGTGTTGTACTTCCTTCGGATCCACCCGTCCTCCAGGTACCAGCCGGGAAGGTCCTTCTCGAGTCGCCTGCCGACCTCCTCGTCGGTGTAGACCTTGTCCTTGGTCTTTGCCATACTGATCACCTCCTCTTGAGCTACATGACTCCGCCGCCGCCGATCACGAGCGTCTGCCCCGTCACGTACGCCGAATCGGCGGAGGCCAGAAAGACCGCCCCTTGCGCCACGTCCTCGGGTGTGCCCCAGCGCCTGAGCGGGGTGGACTCGGCGATCTGCTCTCGTTTTTGTTCGCTCAGCGTATCGTGGAAGGCCGTCACGATCCAGCCCGGAGCCAGGATGTTGACCCGAAGTCGGGGCGCAAGGTTGCGCGCCAGCGCCCTGCTGACGCTCGAGATCCCACCCTTCACCGACGCGAAGAGCTCGGACTCCCGACCCCTTGCGCCGGTCGCCGCGCGGTCCCACGACATGTTGAGGATGACGCCCCCGTCCTCCATGACTTCCGCCGCCGCCCACGAGGCCAGCACCGTTCCCCGCAGGTCCACCGCGATCAACTGATCGAGCTTCTCCACATCAGACAATGTCGCGCCGCGGCCGGTGAGGATGTCAAAGCCCGCGATGTTGGCCCAGATGCTGATGCGCCCGAAATGGTCGAGGGCGGTGCGGACGAGCCCTTCGATGTCCTCCCGGCGGCTGATGTCTGCCTGCGCCGGCACCGCCCGGCGGCCCGACTCCCGTTCGATCCGTCGCGACACGTCGCGCGCGGCCTCGAGGGACCGGTGGTAATGCACCACGACATCCGCGCCCTCCTCCGCGAAGGCCAGCGCGATGGCACGCCCGATCCCACCGCTGGCCCCCGTAACCACGGCGACTCGACCCTCAAGTTTCAGCGCTCTTGACATGGTGGATCGGGATCCTCAAGGTTGGCAGCCATGCGACTGCTGATCAGTGTCGTGGGAGTGCAGGAGGTGAGCGCGGCGCTGGACGGCGGCGCCGACATCGTGGATGTCAAAGACCCCTCCAGCGGCCCCCTCGGCGCGCCCACGCTCGCCACTTTTCGTGCCGTTCGCGCCGAGGTGCTCCGGCCCCGACTCACGAGCATCGCCATCGGTGACGTGAGCGAAGATCCTTCCTTCCTCTTGGCCCGCGCGCGTTCCGCCGCGTCGAGCGGCGCGGATTTCGTCAAGATCGGTTTCCACCACACCGGTCGAGTGGTGGAGCGCATGCTGGGCCGGGTGGCCCACGTCGTGGCCGAGGTCAGTACGGCCACCCGAGTGGTCGGTGTCGGCTACGCCGATCACCTGAAGGGGACGGTCCTCGCGCTGCCTGAGCACGCCCGGACCGCGGGCGCCCACGGAGTGATGTTGGATACCGGTCGCAAAGATGGCAAGTCCCTTCTGGACCACATGCGAGAAGTGTCGATTCGCCGTTTCGTCAACCTGGGCCACGACGCAGGCCTGGTGGTCGGACTGGCAGGCAACCTCGGACTCGGCGAGCTCGAGCGTGTGCGGGACAGCGGGCCGGACGTGGTGGGCGTGCGGGGCGCCGCATGTCGCGGCGGACGTCTCGGACAGGTCTCGGCCGAACGCGTGCGACGTCTGGCTCAGGCGATTCGTCGCCAGCCCCTGGCGACGGGGACCAGGATCTGACACTCCACGCCGGCTGACGCGACGTGAAAGTAGTCGTCAACACCGCATCGAGCCGCCGCACTCTTGAGCAGGATGAGCCGGGCGATATCGAGCCGCCGCGCGATCCAGGCCGCGATGCTGTCGGCTGTCACCGTCGCCGAGTGGGGGAGCGGATCTTCCCGACCGAGCCAGCGCGAAGGGGCCAGCACCGGTAGCCGGTCGGCCGCCAGGGCCCGGTCGATGGTCCGTGGTGAGTCCACGATCTGAGCCCGCTCCAGGACATTCGTCAGGAGCGTGGCGTACTGATCCATCGCCAGGATCGACATCCAGTGCGTGGTGGATGCGTCCACTCCGTGCCGCACTGTCATCGTCCGAACTGCGTCGGCGAAGGGCCCTCCACCTGGAACGATGAGCACAGGCGCGCGGGCAGCGAGGTCCGGCACCGCGCGGAGTCGCTCCCGCAACCCGCTCTCCTGGGCGAGGCTCCCCCCCACCTTGATCACGGCGGAGATCTTCTCGGTCACGTCATCTCCTCCAACAACAGTCGCGCGACCGCGACCGCCGGGGCGGCCGCACTGGCGCGGTGGCCCAGCGACTGCGCGAGGTCACGCGCTTGCAGCCCCGCCCGTGCGCTGGCCATGCGGGCAACACGCGAGCCCACGCCTGCCGTCAGCGCTGTGCGTGGCGCTTGGGATTGCAGCCGGCCGCACACCTGACGGATCGCCGCAGCGATGAGCCGGATTTGACAATCGGCCACGTGCTCCGCGAGAGCGGTCAGGTCCGTCTCAGTGACCATCGTCGTGTCCGCGCAGATCACGCGAGCCAGCCGCCTGGCGACATCCTCGCGGTTCTTTCCCCGCCCGTCTGGCGTGTCCCCGCAGTAATCCGCCTCCGCCAGATGGCCAAGCCAGAGATGCACGTCGCCCGTCTGAGCGAACAACTCGGCAGCCGTTCGACAGCGGCGCCCACGGAAGGGAACGGTCGTAGCCAACGCGCATACCGGTGTGCGAACGGCACCCGTGTACACGAGCTCACCAACCGACAGCCGTTCGGGATCGGTCCGGCCGGCGGCCGCCGCGCGGCCACCGACCACCGGTACGATATCCGTGGTGGTCGTTCCCACATCCACGAGCAGCGCGTCCTCGACGTCGCGCGAGATCAGCCGGGCCGTCGCCGCCCAGTTGGCAGAAGCGACCGTGAGCGGATCCTCCAGCGCTTCATCTGGAACGTGGAACGCGCCATCGGAGCCGAAGATCAGGAGGCGCGCGTGGGGAAACGCCGAGGCGAGGGCGTCGATCACGAGAGCAACCCCCTCGCGCTTTGTGCGGAAACAGTCCGCCAGCTCCGCCGTCAGGGTGACCGCCATCAACGGTGGAGCGCCCAACTCGTGGCCCACGTCCGAAAGCACGCGAAGAAGACCTTGCGGATCCTTCCAGACAGGATGGGACCGCATGGCGATGCGAATGGAATCGCCCGCGAGCAGCGCGGCCTTGGTGTTTGCGCCGCCGATATCCCAGCCGAGCACCACGGGGCGGCTCATCGCTCGGTCCGCCGGGTGGCCGGACACATCCCTTCGCGGGAACTCCAGTGGCGCTTCAGAAGGCCGAGCGCTCCACCGCGCCGGTGGCCGAGAAGTGGACGAGCCGTTCGAGACGCGGCGGATCGGGGAGCTCGCCGAACCTGACGGCGCGAAGTACCTGCTCCGCAAGATTGACGTTCGCCGCAGCACGCAACCCGATGTAGGAAGTGGTGAGCCGCGGGTTCACCTCGATCACGAAGACATGTGGGTGGCTGGGTGAGAGGATCAAGTCCACACCCACGTAACCTCGAAGGCCGGGGATCCGCTCGCAGAGGCGGCCGCTCGCCTCGAGCGCTTCGGCCGCTGCGGCGTGGGCGAGTGGTACCCAGCCGCCGAGGTACGAGAAGGGGACCCCGGGACGAACGTCCTGGGCGTTGAGGCTGAGCGGACGGGCGCGGCCGTCGGCGCACAGAAGCGAGACACTGGCTGCGCATCCGGGGACGTACTCCTGCACGACGACCTCATCGACGCTCTCCGCCGCGACTGCCAGGATTCCTGCCAGCGCCGCCGAGTCGCGTGCGAGATTGACACCCTCGCACCCCGCTCCTCGGCGGGGTTTGACGACGAGGGGAAAACCGACTTCCCGGACGGCGACCCGTGCTTGCGAGGCGGGCCACGTGCGTGGGGCGGCCACGCCCCAGTTTGCCAGGAGCCGGGCAAGAGCTAGCTTGTCGCTCACGAGCCGCACGGCTGCGGGATTCGATCCGATCACGCGCGGGCCGAGCTGGCTCGCGAGCACCGTGAGCCTCGCGAGCCGATCACCGGACTCGGGCGCGATGATCCAAGCATGCTCCGCGGCGCGAGCGAGGGCTCGGAAGACATCGGTGTGACAGCCCTCCGCCACCGGTATCGCTTCGATGCGGGGTGGCAGTTCGAGCGAAACCCGGGAATCCCGAGTGGTCACGAGGCGGTGAGCACCGCTGGACGCGAGGTCCTCCGAAAGCGCGCGGAGCATCGAGGCTCCCTGTTGCAGCAGGTCTTCGGGAATCGGTAGCCCGGCGAAGCCACCTCCCGATGCAAACTCATGAACGAACATTGGGGCCGTTGACAGATGCGCGTGATCCCCGTCCTCGACGTCCGGCGCGGTCGAGCTGTTCATGCCGTACGCGGCATTCGCTCGGAGTACAGGCCGGTGCACAGCACCCTCGTTCCGGGCGACGAGCCTCTCGCACTCGCGCAGGCCTTCCGAGACCGCCTGGGACTGGGTGAATGCTACCTGGCCGATCTCGATGCGATCGAGGGGTTTCCGCCAACCACCGAGCTGGTCCGTCGGTTGGCGAGCCTGGGACTCGGGGTGTGGGTAGACGCAGGCGTGAGCGATCCCGACGGCGCTCGCGCGGTGGTGGACGCGGGGGCACGGTGGGCGGTCGTCGGGCTCGAGACGCTGGGCCGCGCGGCCGACCTGCGCGCCGTCGCCGAGGCCGTGCCGCGGGCACGCCTCGCGTTCAGCCTGGACCTGCGCGCAGGCCGCCCGATCGTGTCGGCTCCGGAACTCGTTGGAGCTACGCCCATCGAGCTGGTCGGCCTTGCGGTGAACGCCGGCTACCGAACCGCCATCCTTCTCGATCTTGCCTCCGTTGGCACCATGGCCGGCCCGCCCGATGAGCACGTGCCCGAGCTGCTGGAACGCTTTCCGGACCTCACGCTCGTCATCGGCGGCGGCGTTCGGGGGCTCCAGGACCTTCGACGGGCCGCGGCGCGCGGTTGTGCGGCTGCGCTCATGGGGACGGCGCTTCACCTCGGGCACATGAGTCGAGCCGACATCGAGTCCCTAGCCACGTTGTAAGGTGCACGTGCTCTCGCGCCGCGCCGCCATGACTTTGACGTTGCCCCGGCAGAAGAGCCTCTGACTCCGCCAACTGGTAACGGCTCATAGCGGTCCCTCCCGTTCCCCGAGCGCCACGAACAAACCGGAGGCAATCAGATCCGCCGTCGTGCCGGGGTTCCGCCGGTTACCGGGATCGCGGAGCCGGCGATCCAGCTCGGCGGCGGCCGTACGACCTCCAGCCGTGTGCATACCGCCGGCGGCCACGACATCGGCGGCATCGCGACTCACCTCTGCGGCCGCGGCATCCCCGAGCTTGCGAGCGATCAGGGTATCGGGAATCTCACTCAGCAATTCCAGATAGGCTTGCACAATGGCCTCGGGCCAGCTGGGCAGGGCGCTACGGGCGGTCACCAGTCTCGGTGCCGCGGCCTCGAACGTGATGGCGAAGTCCGTCACGTACTCGCGTGCGATCGAGTCGCGATCTGCGGCGAGGGCCATCGCCTTCAGGAGCGGCACGGTGGGCTCGGCGCGGACGTCCTGGTCGGGAACCGATCCCAGCCCGCCCGGGGTCGCCACCCGGATCGCGGCGTAGGCGTTTACGGCATCTTCCAGGGTCAGCCCGCGTAGGACCTCCCGCAGACTGGCTCGCAGCTCGGTGCACGGCCGTGTCGCGGCTCTGGCCAGCGGCGCGAGCAGGAGGATGATCCCGAGGTTGGTATTCACCCGCACGTATCGGCGACAGGCATGGACGGCCGCGAGCACAGTCGCGCCGACACCTCGTTCATCCGCTGACGCCATGACGGGCCCGATCGCTGCGGCGCTCGCCAGAAAGTGCTCGAAGGTCGCGTCGCCGAATGACCGGCCGGGCCTGACGTTCCCCTGCTTTGGTGCCGCGGCTTCGAGGAGGCAGGCCAGCTGCGCTCGAACACCGATCTCGGGGACGCTCATCGCCCCCGGCGCGACGCCGCCTCTTGCAGGACGACATCGGCGATCGCGCCGGCGATATCGAGT
>JBFILW010000083.1:0-11206 GCA_041612005.1 Gemmatimonadota bacterium | reverse complement strand
GCCCACCGGCACGGTCGGGTCGAGCACATTCTCGGAATCCAAATACGTGTAGTTGCCGCCGACCGAGAATCCGTTCAGGAAGAAGACCTCGCCGCTCAACTCCACACCCTGGTAGCGCAACTCCTCTACGTTCTGGTTCTGGAACACCGGCAGTGTGTTGATCGTGTCGCCGGTCGCCTCAATGACGATCCCGTTGAACAGGGTGTTGTTGAAGTAGAAGCCTTCCAGCCACAGAAAGTCGTTCCGGAAGCGGACGCCCAAGTCCACATTGAAGCTGGTTTCGGGCGACAGATCCGGATTGGCAAGCTGGATGGCGCCCCCCTCCGGTGTCACACCGTCGAAGAACTGCTCGATGATATTGGGGGTCCGAAAGGCGCGGCCCACCGTGGCCAGCAGGGCGACCTGGTTGTTGATCGTGTAGATCCCGTTGGCGGCGGCCACCACCGCGTCGTAGTCGTTGGTGCGCGTGGGCGCCGTGATGCCCTGGGTCTCGCGTGTCTGCGCCCTCACGTTCTGGTAGCGCACGCCGAGGATGAGGGCCGCGGCCGGCGTGATCTGAATGTCGCCCTGCACGAAGCCACCGATGCTCCGATACGTTGCGTTTGGCACCTGCGGAACTGAATCGACATCCACCATCGGCGGGCCGAAGCCACTCACCACCGTCACGGTCGTGTCGGTGTTGTTTGAATCATCGTTGTAGAAGTCGGCCCCGTACGTGAACATCACCCGCCCCAGACCGAACTTCGAGGCCTCGAGCCGGAGGCCGACCGTGCCGAGATCGGTGAAGTTGCTGTTAATGATGTCGAGCCCAGCTCCAGGCGGCGCCGGCGGACCGAACTCGGTCTGGATCCCGAGCTCGAGTCGGCGCCGATTGCTCTGGTAGTAACCGAGCACACTGAGTCGGTCGGCGATCGCCGAGCCCAGCTCTGTGCCGTTGTAGCCCGCCGTGACCTTGTCGAAGTCCTGCTGCGGGTAAGTGATCTGAATCAGCGGCTCATCGGGCGCGTAGGCGGCAGGATCGATGAAGCCGAAGCCCGCGTTGTCAGCGTTATAGCGTTCGTATTTGCCGAAGACCTGATGTCGGGCGGAGAAGTCATAGCTACCGAAGAAGTCGAGGCTGTAGTCCTCGACGCCCGTGTCGTTGACCCGCGTGTCTTCCGACAAAGTGATGTTACCGAACGAGCCTGACGGAGCGTCGTAGGCGTCGGTGGTGCGATACATCCCGCCTGCCTGATAGCCGAATTTGCCTGAGCGTCCGAAGAAGCGACCGACGATGCGGGATTGGGTATCGTAGGTGCTGAAGCGATATCCGAGCGTGCCGTTCACTCCCTCCCGGTCAGGTGTCCTCGTGACGAGGTTGACGGCGCCGCCGATCGCGTCGCTCCCGTAGAGTACGGACGCGGGGCCCCGCACCACCTCGACCCGGCGAATCTGGCTGATGTCGACCAGAGCGGGAATCTCGCCGAAGTCTTTCTGGCGGCGGGCGTTGTTCAGACGCATCCCATCCTGTACCACGATGATGCGCTGCCCACGCTGGCCGCGGATCGACGGTCTGACCTGGTTCGCGCCCACGCCCGTGACGTCGAGTCCCTGCTCGTTCCGAAACAGGTCGGCGGCGTTGTTCGGAAGCTTCTCCTCGAGAAGCTTCTCGTCGAGCACCGTCACGGGCTTGGCGACGTCGAACAGCTCGATCGGTCTTGCGGTGGCCGTCACCGTGATCGGGGTCAGGAGGTAGCGCGGTCGCTCCTGGGCGATCGAATCCTGCGCTTCGCCTTCCTGGGCGAACGCGCTGCTTGTCGTGATCGGGAAGAGTGCCGTGGCTGCCAGGGCTGCGGCCGCCATCGAGAATCGCGTGTGGGTGATCACAGCTCGCTCCGCTCCATCGTTTCGTTCAGTGGGAGATCTTGTATGTACCGCGGTGGCGTGAAACTAGAAGAGTGATGCAACTCGGGTAATTCGCAGCATTACGGGGGCGCGGTCCGGGTTGGTACGTAAGGGAAATGGAGGACTGGGGTCGCGACTTACTCCGTGACCAGCCCTTTCTCGAGCGCGAAACGGGTCAGGCCCGCGACCGTGCGGATCTCCAGCTTCTTCATCAGGCTCTCGCGGTGTGATTCCACTGTGCGGTGGCTGATCCCGAGCTTGGTGCCGATCTCTTTGTTGGTCAGTCCCTCCGCAACACCCGTCAACACATCGCGCTCTCGCGCGGTGAGCGTATCCAGGGCGGCCGAAGTCTGCATCTCCTCGTGCTGATCGCGGATCGCGGCTCCCATTCGTCGTGCGGCATCGAGGCTAAAAAACTCCCGTCCCTGTGAGACCGCACGCACCGCGTCGCGGAGCTCGTGAGGGCTGGCGTCCTTGAGCACATACCCGTGTGCTCCGTTACGGACAGCCTCGAGGACGTACTCCCCGTGGTCGAACATGCTGAGGATGAGCACGCGCGACCCGGGCACCGCCTCACGCAAACGTTGGGTGAGCTCGAGACCGGATTCTCCGGGCATCTTGATGTCGAGCAGAACGACGTCGGGCTCATGCTCCCTGGCCAGCGCCATCCCATCCTCCGCATCCGCCGCCTCGCCCACGACCTGGAACCCGCTCCCGGCCGTCAGCACCCGTCGGATGCCCTCGCGAACGACGGCGTGGTCATCCACGACGAGCACGCGGATCGCTGTCTGAGTTTCCGATTCCGCCTCTGTCATCGCTCGTATCCAGTTTGAGATTCGGTGTCTTCACCAGCCCCGGGCATCGATTCCGCAACCGGCAAGCTAATGCGAAGTTGCATGCCGCGACCGTTCGCGCTGCCAGCTTCAACCGAGCCGCCCAGACGTCCGATCCGTTCGCGCATCCCCACAAGCCCCATGTGAGCGCGCCCCGTTCCGTGCACACCGCCTTCCACGGGCCCTCGGGAACCCTGACCGTCGTCCTCCACGCTCAGACCGATCGACCCGTTCTGCGAAGTCAGTGTGACAATCACGTTCCGGGCCTCGGCGTGCCGGGCGACGTTGGACAGGCCTTCCTGCAGAGCGCGAAACAGCGCCAGCTCGGCCTCGGACGAAAGTGGAGGCAGCTGCTCGACGAGATCCACCTTCACCCCGAGGCCGCTTCTCTCCTCGAACTCATGGGTCAGCGCGCGCAGGGCCGGCAGCAGCCCGAGATCATCCAGCAGCGAGGGACGGAGGTCGTGTGTCACTCTGCGAATGCTCGCGATCCCGGTGTCGAGGAGGCCGAGAGCCTCCTGGAGCTGACCTGCCTCTCTCTCGTCCGCATCCTCCAGAAGCACTCCGAGCTGCATGCGGACCGCGGACAGAACCTGCGCCGTCTCATCGTGAAGCTCGCGCGACAGCCTTCGGCGTTCTTCCTCATGCTGTTGCACCATTCGAGTGGACAGCCGTTCCAACTCGTCGGTTCGCACCTCCAGGTGGCCATAGAGGTCGGCCTTCTCCAGGGCTGCGCCGACCTGCTGACCGAGAGCCACCAGGAAGCGAGTGTCGAGCGCCGCAAACGGATCACGCGCTTCGCCGACCACGACGATCGCTCCCGTTACCCCGGATCTGTCCAGCACCGGCAGCGCGGCCGCGTACGCGAGGTCCGTGTGCGCGTCACCCATCACACCGTGCACCACTTCTGGCTCTTGAGTCTCGCGGAGGCGCCGGATGGCGGTCGCCACGACCGGTGGCGCGGCGGTGGCCCATTCCGCGCAGGCGCCCACGCCTTCGACGAGCCGGGCCTCATCGGCCGCGATTGCATACATCGCGCTTCCGCGTACCGCGGGCATGGCCTGCAGACGAGCGAGCAGCGCACCCAGCATGTCGTGCTCGCTCCCACCACGCTGCAGGTCCCCGGAAAGCCCCGAGAGCGCGGCCAGTCCCCGATCGAGATCCTCGAGCACCAGCATCACGATGCCCACACCCACGGCGAGCTCGAATGCGATGTCCAGGTAGTAGCCCCAGGGATTCCACGCGCCCTGCGCCCGCAGGAAGGGATAGTCCAGATGATGAATCGCCCACAGGGTCATGGCGATCGTGAGCGTTGCCGCCGTGCGCGAGCCGACCTGGCGCGAGTATCGATAGAATGTCCAGCCCGTCCACAGGGTAGCGCCGCTCAGGAAGAGTACCGCCGGCAGTGCCGCGAGAAGAAAGTTGTCCATCCGGTAAATGGCGACGTACGACCACAACGGCGGGAAGAGCACGAGGATCAGATAGCTCCAGCGCCATCCAAGCTGTTGAGAGAAGACGAGCGCCGCCCACAACAGCGCAAGCGCGGTCCAGCCGGTCGCCACCTGGTGCCAGTACAGCCACAGACGGTCGCCGCTGCCCAGGAAGCTGATGATGGCGGCCATGCGAAGCGCATAGATCAGCCACGCCAGTGCCCACCACGCCAGATATGGTTTCCGGTAGCGGCGATACAGCTGCACGCAAAGCGCGATGAGGCCGACAGTGACCGCCGCCTGCAGGTACGCCGCCGCGAGCTCGATCGCTGTCGCGCTCTGGAGTTGGAAGTCCATCGAGTCAGACTAGATCTGGCTCCTCATCCTTGCAACGACCGGACGGCCTCGAGGGGTTTGACGCTACGCGGTGATTGAGCGAGATTCGGGTAGCGCAATGCGTTCCGACGGCCGTACTCCCCGTTTCAAGCAGAGGTTCTCACGACCCTAAGACCTTACATTAGCCGTTGGACGTAATGCATGTACCAGTAGGCGTTTCCGGATATCGGGACGCCCAATTTTCAAGGAGGGATGAATGAAGAAGGCTCCCAAGCGGCTTATGCCGCTGGCGATCATTCCGTTGCTCATTGGGTGCGCTGATCAGGGTACCGAGACTACCGACGCAATGGAGTTTGAGAGCCCGGCCGGCGAGATGGATGTTGTCATGACTCTCCCGGTGACGACCGAGTCTGCCGACGCGAAGGCGGATTTCTACGAGGGTATGTACGCGAATGACATGGGACGCGGGAACGAAGCCAACAAGGCGTTCGAGGCGGCGGTCATGGATGACCCGGATTTCGCGCTCGGCTACTTGATGATCGCGAGCTCGGCGGCGTCGACCGAGGAATTCACCACCAACCTGGCCCGGGCACTGGAGCTGGCGGACAACGCGTCACCGGCCGAGCGGACCATGATCACGATCATGAAGCGGGGCTTCGACGGCGACGTCGAGGGACAGCTCGCTGCGGCACAGGAGTTGGTGGAGATGAACCCCGAGAGCCCACGCGCTTGGATGCAGTTGGCCGGCGTGCAGTGGGGAATGAACGATGTAGCCGACTCACGCGCATCGTACACGAAAGCGATCGAGCTGGCTCCGGACATGGTCGCGCCGCACATGCAACTCGGCAACAACTATCTCTTCCTCGAGCCGAAGGACTTCACGGCGGCCGAGACGCACTTCCAGGCGGCGATCGACCTCGCCCCGGATGAGGCGCAGCCGTACGACCTTATGGGTGACGTCCACCGGGCCCAGGGCAAACTGGAGCTGGCCGCAGAGGATTACGGGATGGCGGCGGAGCGTGCGCCCGAGGATGGCTCGCCATTGCAGCAGCGTGGACACGTCCATTCCTTCCTCGGTAACTATGACCTGGCTCGCGCCGACTACATGAGAGCGATCGAGCTCGAGAACGCCCGGGGCACCAACAACGGTCCGTTCTACGTGCAGTACCACGCCTTCGTGAACATTCACGCGGGTGACCCGGACGCGGCCATTGCCGAGCTCAGGGAGCTCGCGGCTAACGCCGAGTCCATGACCACCGAGGCCGTGACCGACCTCAAGATCAATTCGCTCGGCAACGTGGTTCAGATCGCCATGCACTACGGCGATTTCGAAACCGCCACGGAGGCGCTCGCCGACATGGCGATCCTCATGCGGCAGCAGGGCGAGGAAGTCGGCACGGAGCCGTTCCAGCGCGGCCAGGAACAAGCGATCACCTACTGGGAGGGCATGATTGCCGCCCGCCAGGGCGACGCGGCCACGGCCAAAGCCAAAGCCAAGCAGCTGACGACTCTGGTCGAGCCGGACGCCAATCCGCGAAAGATGGAGCCGGTACACGAGATCCTCGGGATCGCATCGTTCTATCAGGGTGACTACGAGGGTGCGATCGAGCACCTGTCTTCCGGCAACCCCAACAACATCTACATGAAGTATTATCGTGCGCGCGCCCTGGAGGAGACGGGCGACGCCGAGTCGGCCGGCGCGATCTACGATGCGCTGGCGGTCTACAACTTCAACGGCGTGAACTACGCGATGATCCGAAAGGACGTTTTGGAGCGCGCCGCAATGTAAAGCAACGGACATACGCGTCCTTCAGGGTGAAGATGTTCGCCCGAGGGCGCGCGGAGGGGCTGCACCGCCCCCCCACCCCGAGCGGGGTCAGCCACACGGTTGGCCCCGCTTTTTTTTGCCAAACTGCCGAGATGCAGACCAGCCGAGGCGGCCGCGCCCAGATGCACAAAGCCCGCGGGGATCAGCCGCGGGCTCTGTGGTTCGGGTTGCCACCTATCGCGCTTGCGCGCGCCCAACGTCATCTATGTCCACTTGCGACATCAAGGGCCGCTTTGCGAGTCGGCAGGCGACGCCGGTGACCCTTCAAGTTACCGCACCGCCCCATGCTTCTCCGGCGCCACCTCCCGCTCACATCACTAGGACACCGGTGGAGCGTCGAGGGTTGTCAGGTTCCATTGTTCCCGAGTTCCCTCATCGCCCTGTCAGTTGGAGTCCGGGCAGGCGCCGAATATTCCACCAGCGAAGCACCGGATTGGGAGGATTCTGTCGGACGGGCGCTACTCGGTAACCGCTCGAAGCAGGGTCACCTGGCGCTCGATCTCGCTCCACGCGGTGCCACCCAGCGAAGTGCGCCGCTCCACCGCTGCCTCGGGATCGAGCCAGCGGGCGATGACCGCGACGTCGTCAGGGAACGAGAGGTGAAAGCGTTGCAGCTCGTCGGGGGTCAGCGAGTCGAGTCGCCGGCCTTCTCCTTCGCACCACGCTACCAGCCTCCCGACCGCCTCGTGCGCCTCACGGAATGGGACCCCGAGGGTGACGAGCCCGTCCGCCAGTTCGGTGGCCAGCATGGAGTCGCCCCTCATCTCTCCAGCAAACCGATTGGCGTTCACCGAGAGCGTGCGCCACACGGCGGCCATGATGGTCGCCGCGTCGGTGGTCACGCGGATGGCATCGAATACGGCCCGATCCGCCTGCAAGTCGCGGTTGTAGGCGAGCGGCAGCCCCTTGGTGAGCACCAGCAGGCTCTGAAGGTCCCCGTACACCCGACCCGCCAGCCCACGCACGAGCTCCGGCGCGTCCGGGTTTCGCTTCTGTGGCATAATCGAGGAGCCCGTGCTGTAGTCGTCCGAGAGTCGCACGAAATCGAACTCGGCCGTGGACCACAGGATCAGCTCCTCTGCCTCGCGCGACAGGTGGCCCATGACGAT
This sequence comes from Gemmatimonadota bacterium, assembly GCA_041612005.1. Taxonomy (GTDB): domain Bacteria; phylum Gemmatimonadota; class Gemmatimonadetes; order Palauibacterales; family Palauibacteraceae; genus JBFILW01. The sequence goes on along the minus strand of JBFILW010000083.1, from coordinate 3,786 downwards.
CGCGCACGCCGCCGCCACTTCCTGCAAGTGATCGCGCGCGGCGACCGCGTCCATCGCGTTCTCGACCGGGCGCGCGAAGCCGAGCAACTCCGACGTGCGGCGGCGATCGATCGGATGCGGGGTCCCAGCCAGGGCACCCGCGCCAAGCGGTGAGCGGTCCACGCGCGTGAGCGCTCCAGACAGCCGTTCGCGGTCGCGGGCCAGGGGCCAGGCGTGCGCCAGCAGCTGGTGGCCGAGCCAGATCGGCTGCGCACGCTGCAGATGTGTGTAACCGGGCATGAGTGTCCGCCCGTCGGCATCCACGCGGTCCAGAAGGGCGGAGATCAGGTCCGCGAGCGCAGTGTCGAGCTCGGCGAGCCGTTTCTTGAGTGACAATCGCACATCGGTTGCGACCTGGTCGTTTCGGGAGCGCGCCGTGTGCAGCTTGCGGCCGGCCTCGCCGATCAACTCGATCAGGCGTGCCTCGACCGCCATGTGGATGTCTTCGAGCTCGGGCCCGGGAATGAACTCGCCCGCGTCGATCTCCGCTTCGACCCGGTCGAGACCCGAGAGGATCTCGGTTTCTTCGCCGTCGGTGAGCAACCCGGCCTGCCGCAGCCCGCGGGCGTGCGCCCGCGACCCCGCGATATCCTCAGCCGCCATCTCCATGTCGATGTCGAGCGACGACGAGAATCTCTGCATGGCCGCGTCCAGGTCGCCGCCGAACCGGCCGCGCAGATTCACTCGCCCTCCGCGATTCGCCGCGCGCCGAGTGTGCGCAGCCGCAGCGCCCGGAGCCGAATGAAGCCCGTCGCGTCGCGCTGGTCGTAGACATCGTCGGCCTCGAACGTGGCGGTCGCGTGGTCGTACAGAGTGTGCGTGTCAGAGCGGCGGCCCTCGATCGTTACCGCGCCTTTGAACAGCTTGAGCCGCGCCTCTCCATTCACCCGTTCCTGCACGCTGTCCATGAAACTCTGCAGCGCCTCGCGTTCGGGACTGAACCAGAGGCCGTTGTAGATCATGTCGGCGTAGCGGGATACAAGCTCGTCGCGCAGGTGATGCACCTCTCGGTCGAGGGTGATCGACTCGACTGCCCGGTGGGCGTGCATGAGCAGTGTGACCCCTGGCGTTTCGTATACCCCGCGGCTCTTCATGCCCAGGAAGCGGTTCTCTACGATGTCCACGCGTCCCACGCCATGCCGGCCGGCGATCGCGTTCGCCCGCGCGACGACTTCCAACGGCTCCAAACGCTCGCCGTCGATGGCGACCGGGTTGCCGCTCTCGAACGTTACCGTGACCCGTTCGGCTTCATCGGGAGCCCGTTCGGGATCCGCGGTCATCCGGAACATGCCAGCGGGCGGCGGCGCCCACGGATCCTCCAGAACACCGCCCTCGTAGGAGATGTGCATGAGGTTGGCGTCCATCGAGTAGGCGGGCTGGGGCGCGTTGTCGAGCGCGATCCCGTGCGCTTTCGCATACTCGATCAGGTCCGTCCGCCCCTTGAGGTCCCACTCGCGCCACGGCGCGATGATCCGGATGTCGGGCTTGAGCGCATACGCCGCCAACTCGAAGCGGATCTGGTCGTTTCCCTTCCCCGTTGCGCCGTGGGCGATCGACTCCGCTCCGTGTGCGTGGGCCGCCCGCACCAGACCGCGGGCGATCACCGGCCGCGCGAGGGCGGTGCCCAGCAAATAGTAGTGCTCGTAGACCGCGTTGGCGCGCAGCGCCGGCAGGATGCACTCTTCGGCGAATTCGGCACTCAGATCCTCGACGATCGCTTCGGAGGCGCCGGTCTCGAGCGCGATCCGCTTCACGGACTCCACCTCGGCCGCCTCCTGCCCGACGTTGGCCGTGTAAGTGATGACCTCGGCGTCGTACGTATCGATGATCCACTTCAGGATGACGGAGGTATCGAGTCCCCCGGAGTATGCCAGTACGACTTTCATTCTCGGTTTCGCTCGTGGTTGGTTGGCGCGGGAGGCTGAACAAGTACCCCGCGAGGAGCCGGGACGTCCGGCGGACCCTCAGTCTAGGTCAAACGCAACGGGAGGGGCAACGGGCTCGTTCCCGAACCGCCGGCTTCGCTGTATGTTGACATTCTGTGCACGGCCTCTGCGGACTCCCCCCAGACGGGGAACACGCGATCGCGACCCGGAGAGTCCTCGACATGACCTGGCAGCTCTTCACGAACGGATAGACCCATGACTGACACTCTTACCGTAACCGACAACCGCACGGGCCAGACCTTCGAGGTCCCGATCGAGTACGGCACCTATCCGCTGTACGGGGCGTCGATCCCGGCCAAGTTCCTCCGCGATATCAAGCAGAACGAAGACGACTTCGGACTGATCACCTACGACCCCGGCTTCGTTACGACGGGGTCGTGCAAGAGCGCCATTACGTTCATCGACGGCGAGAAGGGGATCCTCCGGCACCGCGGGTATCCAATCGAGCAGTTGGCCGACCAGAGCACCTTTCTCGAAGTGGCCTACCTGATTCTGAACGGCGAGCTGCCGAGCCGCACGCAACTCGATACGTGGGTCGATGAGGTGCGGATGCACACGATGATCCACGAGAACATGCGCCGTTTGATGAGCGCCTTTCACCACGACGCGCACCCGATGGGCATGGTGGTGAGCATGGTCGCTGCTCTCTCGACCTTCTATCCCGGAGCGCGCGAGATCAGGGACGTAAGCCGGCGGGCTCAGCAGATCCGGCGCCTGGTCGCCAAGATGCCGACCATCGCCGCGTTCGCGCACCGCTACTCGCGCGGATTCCCCTTCATCTACCCGGAGAATCGACTCAGCTACACCGGCAACTTCCTCAACATGATGTTCCGGATGACGCGGGGCATTTACGAGCCCGACCCGGTGCTCGAGCGAGCGCTCGACATCCTGTTCATCCTGCACGCCGACCACGAGCAGAATTGCAGCGCCAACGTCATGCGCAGCGTCGGCAGCTCGGATCCGGACCCGTTTGTGGCTGTTGCCTCGGCCGCGTCGGCCTTGTGGGGCCCACTGCACGGCGGCGCTAACGAGATGGTGCTCCGGATGCTTCGCGAGATCGGTGACACCAAGAACATCCCGGGATACATCGAGCGGGTGAAGCAGCGCGAAGTCCGCCTGATGGGCTTCGGCCACCGGGTGTACAAGAGCTACGATCCCCGGGCCAAGATCCTCCGCGACCTCGCGCCGCAGGTGTTCGACGCCACCGGCGTCAACCCGCTGATCGACATCGCGCGCGAGCTCGAGGCGATCGCGCTGGAGGACGAGTACTTCGTGGCGCGAGACCTCTACCCAAACGTCGACTTCTACTCGGGGATCATCTACGAGGCGATGGGATTCCCGGTCGACATGTTCCCGGTCCTGTTCGCCATCCCGCGCACCGCAGGGTGGCTGGCCCAGTGGGAGGAGATGCTCGAGGATCCGGACAACCGAATCGTCCGGCCACGGCAGGTATACATCGGCGAGGAAAAGCGGGACTACGTGCCGATCGCGTTTCGGTAGTAGGGCCCGGCTACGTTTTTGAGCTGGTCTTTGCGAAGAAGGTCGCGAAGACGCGGTGCGTCTTGCTGCTCTCGCACTTCGGGCAGGCCGGCGTACCCTTCACCTCAGCGTGCTCGGAAATGAGTTCGTGCGTTTCGAAGATCGCTCTGCAGTCGTCACACTGATACTCGTAGATTGCCATCCTGACCTCCGGACTCGAGGCTAAGCAGTATTCCTCAGTTTAGAATACACGGCCGGAGGGACGGGCGGAAGAAGCAAACCTCGAGGCAGCAAAAAGGGGCGCCCATGATTGAGCGCCCCT
>JBFILW010000082.1:0-11301 GCA_041612005.1 Gemmatimonadota bacterium | reverse complement strand
GTGTCGACGGCGATCGGCGGCGGCGACCTCCGCTTCCTGCTTGTATACACGCCCAACCCGGCGAGCTCGTCGTTCGGCGTCTTCTTTGTCGATGTCGAGAACTTTGGCGTCATCGATGGACTGACCGAGAAGGTGCAGCGCGAGCTGCCTGAGATTCTGCCCGAGGCGATCGTCAACGTCCGCAAGTTCCGCCTCGGACCCGGCGAGGGCGGACAGATACAGCTCCGGATCAGCGGGACGGATCCGAGTGAGCTCCGGCGTTTGGCGGCGATGGCAAAGGACATTCTCCGCGAAGAGGGCGCCCGCGGCGTGCGCGACGAGTGGCGCGAGATGGTCAAGGTCGTCCGGCCTGTGTTCGCCGAGGCGCAGGCGCAGCAGCTCGGCATCGAGCGTCCTGACGTGGCGGCCCAGCTCCAGGCCTCGTTCGAGGGCCGCCAGACGGGCGTGTACCGCGAGCGGGACGAGCTCCTCCCGATCATCGCGCGCGCCCCTGACTACGAGCGCTACAACGTCGACAACATCCGGGACCTGCAGATCTGGAGCCCGGCGGCGCAGCGCAACGTGCCGATGCGGCAGGTGCTGCGGGGCTTCGAGACAGAGTACGAGGACGCCACGCGATTTCGCTGGAATCGGACGATGACGGTGCGAGTTCACGCAGATCCGGATGGTGAGCTGCCCAGCGAGCTGATCGCCCGGGCGAAGCCGCGGATCGAGAAGGCCCTGGGTGTTGACCTCGGCGCCTACTTCGGGATGAGCTACGACTCCGTCGAAGAGATGTTCGAGGGCCACGACGCATCCACGATCAGGATCGTGGAGATGGACCAGATCCCCCTTCTGGGCGAGCCGGGCTACTTCATCGCCTGGGGGGGAGAGGCCGAGGATTCGGCTCGAGCCCAGGCTGCCCTGGCCGCGTCGATCCCGATCTTCTTCGGCATGATGGTGCTGGTCGTGATCTTCCTGTTCAACTCGATCCGCAAAACGCTGGTCATCTGGCTGACGGTCCCGCTGGCGCTCATCGGCGTGGCGGGCGGTCTTCTCCTTACCAGGCAGCCGTTCGGATTCATGGCCCTGCTCGGCTTCCTGAGCCTGTCCGGGATGCTAATCAAGAACGCCATCGTGTTGATCGAAGAGATGGACCGTCAGGTCGAGATGGGCGGCGACCCGTTCAACGCGATCCTGGACGCCGGGGTGAGCCGCATGCGGCCCGTGATGATGGCGGCGGCCACGACGATTCTGGGCATGATCCCGCTCCTCCAGGACGCCTTCTTCGTCGCGATGGCGGTCACGATCATGGCCGGCCTTCTGGTCGCGACCGTACTCACGCTGGTCATCGTCCCGGTGCTCTACTCGATCTTCTTCGGGATCCGGCCGGGCCTTGGTGGCGCGCCGGCGGTAGCCCCGGTCGAGAGCCCGGCTCCGATCGGGAGCGGACCGGAGGGAGCGCCCGCGCCGGCCTGATCGCTACCACCCCCGACTAGCCGAACTCCAGCCCCTGGGCAAGCGGCAGCTCGGTGCTCCAGTTGAGCGTGTTCGTCTGACGCCGCATGTACGCCTTCCAGGAGTCCGAGCCCGACTCGCGGCCGCCGCCGGTCTCCTTCTCGCCTCCGAACGCACCCCCGATCTCGGCACCGCTGGTCCCGATGTTCACGTTGGCGATGCCACAGTCGCTGCCGCGGTTCGAGAGGAAGGTCTCGGCTTCGCGGAAGTTGTCGGTAAAGATCGCCGATGAGAGCCCCTGCGGGACGCCGTTGTGGAGATCGATCGCCTCCTGCAGCTCGTCCACCGCCTGCGCCGGCGAGGATGCGGCGCTCCCGTAGCCGATGATGTAGAGGATCGGAGCGAAGGTCTCTTCCTGTACGATCTCGTATTCGTTCTTCGCCGCGGCGATACACGGCGTCACCCAGTGCCCACCCGGATAGTCGGGCCCGTCGAGGACCTCGCCCCCGTAGATAATGTCGCCGCCCTCGGCCACGACCCGCTTCATGGCGCCCTGCAAGTCGTCCACGGCGCCCCGTGTCACCAACGGCCCCATCAGCGTGTCGGGCTTCCGCGGATCTCCGATGCGGACATCTTCGTACGCCCGACTCAGGCGCGTCACGAGTTCTTCCCGGACCGACTCGTGCACGATGATGCGTCGTGTGCTGGTGCAGCGTTGCCCTGCGGTGCCGACCGCCCCGAACAGAATGGCCGGGAGAGCGAGATCCATGTTGGCGCTCGGTGTCACGATGATCGCGTTGTTTCCGCCCAGCTCGAGGATCGTGCGCCCGAGCCGCACGCCCACCACCTCGGCCACCCGGTAGCCCATCTTGCAGCTGCCGGTCGCTGAGACCAGAGGGATTCGCCGGTCGTGCAGCAGCCGGTCGCCGACGGTCGAGCCCTTGCCGACCACGAGCGAGAAAATGGCCGGATCGACGCCGTTGGCCCGGCACACATCCTCGGCGATCTTCGTGCACGCAATCGCCGTGAGAGGCGTCTGGCTGGATGGCTTCCACAGCACGCTGTCGCCGGCCACGCACGCGATGGCCGTGTTCCAGCTCCACACGGCGACGGGGAAATTGAAGGCGCTGATCACGCCCACCACGCCGAGCGGGTGCCATTGCTCGAACATCCGGTGGTCGGGGCGCTCCGACTGCATCGTGTTTCCGTACAGCTGTCGCGACAGACCGACGGCGAAGTCGCAGATGTCGATCATCTCCTGCACTTCGCCCTCTCCCTCAGCGGCGATCTTGCCCATCTCCAGCGTCACCAGCTGGGCCAGCTCGCTCTTGAGGTCGCGCAGCCGGTTGCCGAGCTGCCGCACGATGTCGCCCCGTCGCGGGGCCGGCACCTTTCGCCACTCGAGAAAGGCCGCATGGGCGCGGTCGACGATCCCGTCGTACTCTTCCTCGGTCACCTGCCTGACGACGCCGATCAGAGAGCCGTCGATCGGCGTGATCACCTCCAGCTCGGGGCCAGAGCCGATCCACTCGCCCCCGAAGCCGCCGTAGTTGGTTTCTTCAATGCCGAGGGTCTTCAAGAAATCGCTCATCAGAAGGACTATCCGGTCACAGGTTGTGTTGAGTTCATGACCGGCCGAGAAGCCGGCCGGAGGGCGATGTTAGCCTATTCGGGGGGTCGCTGCTACCGGGTGTGTACGGCCCGATCCGGCTCGAAACGCGCTCCGCGCACGTTACTCTCGCGAGCGCTTCACCAACGCGAAAAGACCCAGTGCTGCGGCCACGACGGCGATGGTCACCGCGATCGGGGGTCCGTCGGCGGGCAAGCCGCCGCCACCCTCGGCGACGAAGAAGAATCCCAGCCCCAGGGCCACGAGAATGCCCGCCACCAGGGACAGCGCCAACGCTCTCCTGGCCCGGATCGTCGGATCGGAGTTTCCCGACGCCATGCGCAGTGCCTGTTGAATGTCCCGGGGCTTCGTGTCGGGATAGTTGCTCATGAACTCCTGCAGCGTCTGCTCGAGGCGCTGCGCCAGCTCGCGGGCGCGCGGGGAAGGGCGCGGTCCGCCGGAGTATTGCGTCGGTACGTACGTCATTGGCTTGCCTCGGTGTTCTGTGCCTGCTTTCCGAGCTGCCGCTGCTTCAGGCCGACGATGCCGCAACTCATCGAGCCGCCGAGCAGAAACCAGCTGCCGGTGAGCAGGAACCAGAGGAGAAAAAAGGTTGCGGCCATCCACATCCCGGCCGCCGAGATCTCGAGGCTCAGCCAGCGCTCGAATCGCACGCTGCCGGTCACGCCGCGCCCGGCAACTGCGTGCCGAAACAGCACCAGGTTCTGGATATGCCGCACGTGAATCGGACCCTGCAGGCAGACGAAGGAGCCGAGCGCGAAGAAGTAGAACTCGACGGGAAGAAGCGCCTGCCACACACCGAGCATCCAGACGACGACCAGAAACGCCGTTGTTACGAGAGCCGTGAGGAGGAGTCGAGGGCTGAAGAGGCGCAGCGAGTCGATGTCTGCCTCAAATCTGGGGTTGAGCTCGTAGCTGCCTTCGACTTCCATGTGGTTCTTGCCGCCGGCGTGATAGAGACGCGCCGATCGGATCGTGAGGTAGTAGTCGGACACGTAGACCGCGACCGTCGCCAGTGGGCCCAGCCACCAGTGCTCGAGGAGAGTGATCTCGACCAGGTTCATACAGCCGCTTCCACGATGGGTTCGTCACCCGCTTCCACCGCGTCTGCACAATCGTCGATGAACCGAAACAGCTGCAGGCGCGAGTCCGTGATGCCCTTTCCTCCCGCTTCCATCACCGCGTCGCCGTACTTCCTCACAGCTTCGTACGATACGTAGTGGTAGACGGGAATGTCCCTGATCTTCTTGAGCAGATCGAGCCCTGCCTGAGGATTGAACACGTCACCCTCCACGCGCCCCATATCAGAGATAATGAGCATGGGCTTGAGCCCGCCGGCCAGCTTCTTCTCGGCCTGACGGGTCGATCTCACGGTGGTCACCTCGTACCCGTCCTCTGCCAACTGGTCGATCTCGTATCCGTTGTTCTTCGGATTGTCGTCCACCCACAAGATGGATCCCGTGCGATTGATCCGTCTCGCCCGTTTGCCGATCTCGATCCGGAGGTACTGGATGGCCTCGTTGAAGTGATCCTTGAAACGTCTTCTGGAGCCGTCGTCCTGCCCTTCCGTCGCATCTTTGGCGAGCGGCGCGAGCCCGAGAAAGGCCTCGAGTCGCGGTAGCTCGTCGAGACGTTTCTGTGGGGGGTCGCCCTCGAAGTTTCGAAGTTCCCTGCGGTACTCCTTCACGGTTTGCGTCAAATGACCCTCGATCACGTCCAGTGAGCCGTCGAGCTTCGAGTCCCTGCCAAACAGCGGGACGTTGCTATCGATCCGGCGCAGGATCGATTCGAAGTCGAGCTCCGCGTCGATCAGGGCTTCCATTTGATCGTCATAGACAGATTTCGGAACGTAGGCGGGAGTGGAGGCATCGCCACGAGGATACTCCAGACGCGCACGCATCAGGCGCCGGGCACGCTTCGCCTTGTTGTACGCGGAGACCAGGTCGTCGTGCATGGCCAGCAAGATCTGCCGATCGCGATCCGTGATGTTTGCCCGTTCTGACGTTCTCCGCTCCTCGCTTGCCTGATGCTGGAGGCGCGCTTGATAGAGAGCCGTGACCGCGCCACCGAGCACGATCAAGAACAGAAACTGGACGACGACGCTCACCACTTCCACGTGCACGCTCGCGTCCGCCAGGGTGCCATCGACAGCGTAGTACACGAGTACCAGGACGCAGGCGGCGACGATAATGGGGATGGGGTTCTGTTTGATGGCGGCCGCGAGACGCCCGGAGTTGCCGACCAGGTATCGGACGAGGAAATAGGCAGCGGCGGCCGCCAGCAGCGCCGCCAGAAGCGCCAGCAGGCTGAAGAAGCTCGAATCAGGGCTCGAAATCGAGATTCCCGTGAACATCCGCTACGTATTCCTGTGCCTCATTCGGGGCCTCTGATCTCGCTCAGCCTCAGCCTCACCGTGTTGCGTACGGACCCGAGTCCGTCGATCAGCTGCAGGATCAGCACCGGATCGACCGCCTTCCAGTGGATCTCGATCAGTCCGAAATTCACTTCTCGCACGATATCGCCAACCCGATTCCGGTTCGGCTCCGTGGTCGGCCACGTCTCGGTCAGGCCGCTCGAGGTGACGTCATAGATGGGGTAGAGGCCGTCGGCCTCGAGCATCGAGATCTCGCCCCAGTGTACGTCGCCCGAAATAAACAGAACCCCGTCCGCGCCGGTCTTCCGAATCAGTTCCAGGAGACGTTCCCGCTCGTGAGGCACATTGGTCCACGACTCCCAACCGTTGTACTCGTGCCCGAACTGAATGCTGGAGGCGATGATCCGCACATCGGCGTTCACCAGGAGCTGCTCCTCCAGCCAAGCCCATTGCTGATCGCCGAGCAGGGTCGAGTCCGGGCTCGGGTTGGGTCGGTAGTCGTTCTTGTGCGGTGCGACGCGGTCGTTGCGGATGAGGTCGTCGCGGAACGTTCGCGTATCGAGCACGATGACTTGCAGGCGCTTCCCGTCTTCCTCGAACAGATATGACGTGTAGATGCCGGGGCTCGCGCGGCGCTCCGTACCGGGTGGCTCTCCCCAGAAGTCCAGGAACAGCTCCTTCGACTCGTCCTTGAGCGGGTAGTGCCGACCGGCGTCGTTTTCCCCGTAGTCGTGGTCGTCCCAGGTGGCTAGCAGCGTCGTGCCGCTGCGCAAGCGCTGGAACTCGGGCTTCGCTTCGAGGCGCCCGTACTTGGCGGCCAGCGTATCGAGCACCCGGCTGTCACCGTAGATGTTGTCGCCGAGGTAGACGAACAGATCCGGCTCGTACTCGAGCACGAGATCCAGAATCGCCTGAGCCTCATCCTGGTGCGAGCAGGATCCGAAGGCGATGCGGGTCGGGAGATGGGTGGTGTCGACGCGGACCACATACGCGCCGGGAGTCACGGCTGCCTGAGGGGGAGCAGCCGTGGACGCCAACAGCGATCCGGGCGCGCTCAGGAGGCCGATCACGGCGCCGCGCCCGACCGCGGCGATGAGCCTCTGGTATGGGGATTTGCCTCGTGCCATCCACACCCTCCGAAGTTTCGTCGCTGTCAATTCTAACGGTTTTGACTATCTTCCCGCACGGAGCGCGAGGACCGGTATCCAGGGCGCTTCGGGCGCTTTCTGGTGTATCACATCGCCATGAAACTTGTCTCATCCAGACTTGGACGCTTCGCATCGGAGCTCAGGCGGCGGCGTGTATTCCGAGCCATCGCGATCTACGTCTTGGTGGCGTGGGTCGTGATCCAGGTCGGAGAGACGACCTTCCCCAGCCTCGATCTGCCTGAGTGGGCGCTCACACTGGTAATCGCGATGGTGGCGCTCGGCTTCCCGATCATGCTGGTGCTGGCCTGGGCGTATGACCTGGAGCCGGAAGCGGATCAGAAGATCGTTCGCACGCCGGACCGTGGGCCGCAGGACAGCGAGACCATGGCCGCGTCGCTTCGGAACGGTGGCGATTCTCGCCAGGAGATCGAGTCGATCGCCGTCCTTCCGTTCGCCGACATGAGCCCCGAAGGCGACCAGGAGTACTTCGGGGACGGATTGGCCGAAGAGCTGCTGAACACTCTCGCCCGCTGCTGCGACCATCTGCGCGTGCCCGCCCGCACGTCCTGCTTCGCTTTCAAAAGCAAAGACGTGGACGTGCGCGAGATCGGCCGGACTCTGGGTGTCGATGCCGTCCTCGAGGGCAGCGTCCGCAAGGATGGGAATCAGCTCCGAATCACCGCGCAGCTCATCGATGTCAGAGATGGCTACCACCTGTGGTCGGATAGCTTTGACCGCCGTCTGCACGATGTCTTCGCGATCCAGGACGAAATCGCCCACAGGGTGGTGGACGCGCTCGACCTGTCGTTGGACGAGAAAGATCGGGGCTCGATTTGCCCCACTCCGGCGGCGGACGTACGCGCGTACGAGTACTACCTTCGCGGGCGTCAACTCTTCCACCAGATTACCCGTCGTTCGATCGACGCGGCCCGGGCGGCGTTTCGGCATGCGATCGACATCGATCCCGAGTACGCGCGCGCGTACGCCGGTTTGGCTGACTGCGAGTCCTACATCTACGCATTCTGGGACCACGTTCCGGAGGTGATCGCCCGGGCGGACGCGGCCAGCCTCCGCGCGCTCGAGCTCGACCCGAACCTGGCCGAGGCGCACGTTTCGCGTGGCGAGGCGCTCAATCTCCTCGGACGCCCGGCTGAGGCGGCCCGCGAGTTCGAGCACGCCATCGAGCTGAATCCCGGTCTGTTTGAGGCCTACTACTTCTACGGCCGCACGTGCTTCGCGCACGGCCAGTTTGCGGAGGCCATCGACCTGTTTCTGAAGGCACACCAGGTGCGGCCGGAGGATTACCAGGCCCTGGTGCTGGCGGCGATCGTGCAGCGAGAGCTGGGGCGCATCAAGGAGGCCGACGAAACGGATCGACTGGCGATCGAGGTCATCGAAGAGCACCTGCAACTGAACCCTGACGACGCGCGCGCCTACTATATGGGCGCCTCGTGCTGGGCGTCCGTGATGAAGCCGGAAACGGCCCGCGAATGGATCAATCGCGCGCTGGAGCTGGACCCGGATGACGCGGTGGTGAGGTACGGAGTCGGCTGCAATCAGGCGCGCCTCGGCGATGTGGACGAAGCGCTCGACAACCTCGAGCGCGCGGTCCAGCTCGGCTTCGGCTATCGGGAGTGGATCGCCAATGACTCCGACTGGCTGCAGCTCCGCGATCATCCGCGCTTTTTGGCCGTGCTGGCCGCGCTGACCGAGTCCCAGGAGGCATGAGCGCCCCCGACGCCGGCTCGAGGTCAGGTCCCCCCGATCCGTCCGGGCTCATCCAACGTCTTCGCCTGGCTCCGCACCCCGAAGGCGGCTTCTTCCGCGAGACCTATCGTTCCGCAAGAAAGATCCCGGGCGGTTCGCTTCGCGACTTCGCCGAGGCCCGTTCCGTATCGACCGGGATCTACTACCTGCTGGTCGGCGCTGACTTCTCCGCCTTTCATCGCATCAAGTCCGACGAGATGTGGCACCACTACGCGGGCTCCGCCGTGATCATCCATGTGATCGGGGCCGACGGCGGCTACGCGGCATCGAGGGTCGGGCCGGGACTCGACTCCGGTGAGGAGCCGCAAGCTGTCGTGCGTGCGGGTGCGTGGTTCGCGGCGGAGGTAGCCGGCCACTCCGGCTATTCGTTGGTGGGTTGCACGGTCGCGCCGGGGTTCGATTTTGCCGACTTCGAGTTCGCCGATCGCGATGAGCTGCTGGGCCTGTGCCCGGCGGAGCGCGAGCTCATCGAACGACTGACGAGGGAGGAAGTCGGATAGTCTGTCGGGTCAGCCGAGCCTGTAAGGCCCCTTCTCGTGTTACGGGGCCTTCTCGTACAGCGCGTTGATGGTCACGTGGCGTCCGCTGTCGCCGGCCGCCTCGACGCTCATGGTCGGGGCGATCGGTTGCAGACCGTGGCGTTTCATGTGGGCATCGAGCTCGGCCGGCTCGAGCAAGTAAAACCGCAGCGCACCCCCGGCTTCGTACAGGTGCGGTGCGTCCGGGATCGGCTGCACTGGTTCGCCCATCAGTTCGGTGCCCGGGGCGAAGTTGGCGACCAACAGGCGTCCGCCGGGCTTGAGGATGCGGGCGACCTGCGCCAGGGTTCGGTCCCACTCGTCAGCCGACTGCGCGCTCTGCAGGATCCCGAGGGCCACCACCACGTCCACGCTGTCCTCGTCGAAGGCGCCAAGGTCGTCCATCCGACCCTGCCAAACGCGGCCAGCCGCTCCGTCGGCGCCGAACAGGGGCGTCAATCGCCGCCGCGTGCGAGCGACCATCGCCGTGGACGCGTCGATCGCGTAGACGTCGAACCCTCGCTCGGCCAGAAGCTGTGCGTTGCGGCCTCCGGCACAACCCAGGTCCAGCACCCGGGTCCCGGCCGGATCCCGATACTCGTCGAGCAGGACTTCGAGACGCTTGTCCGGTGGACGATTTGCGAAGCGCTCGACGTTTTCGGCCTGCTCCCAGAAGGGAAGGGCTGTGTCCGTCATAGCAGGAAACGTCGCGTGCAGGGGGCGGTGGCGAAAGACCGGTGCGGCAGAGTCTGGTATGTAGCACCCGACCTCCTCTATCTTCTGACCGCATGAGCGATTCCAACCGAATTCGAGCATGAACGAGCAGCTGCGTGATCGGCTGACGGCCGCTCTGGCCGACAAGTATGCCATCGAGCGCGAGATCGGCGAGGGCGGCATGGCGTACGTCCTTCTCGCTCGCGACTTGAAGCATGACCGACACGTCGCGGTGAAGGTGCTGAAGCCCGAGCTGGCGGCCTCGATCGGGGGCGACCGGTTTCTGCGCGAGATTCAGATGACCGCCCGGCTCAGCCACCCGCACATCCTGCCCCTGTACAATTCCGGCGAAGCGGATGGCTTCCTGTACTTCGTGATGCCGTTCATCGAGGGAGAAACGCTCGGCGATCTCATGACCCGCGAGCAGCAGCTACCGATCGATGACGCGATCCGCATCGCGCGGGAAGTGGCCGATGCGCTGGCCCACGCCCACAAGACCGGGCTCATCCACCGGGACATCAAGCCCGACAACATCATGATATCCGGCGGGCACGCCGTGGTCATGGACTTCGGGATCTCGAACGCGGTCGGCGAGGCAGGCGGCGACAAGCTCACCCAGACGGGCATGGCGATCGGGACCCCGGCCTACATGAGCCCCGAGCAGGCTGGCGCGATGGGGAAGATCGATGGCCGGGCCGACATCTACAGCCTCGGCTGCGTTCTGTACGAAATGCTGGTCGGACAGATCCCGTTCACGGGACCGACGCCGGCCGCGATCATGGCGCGCCATTCGATGGACACGGTGACCTCGCCCCGCATCATGCGCGAGACCGTGTCCCCGGAGCTGGAGGAAATCGTGTTCCGGGCGCTGGCCAAGACCCCGGCCGACCGCTACCGGACCGCGACCGAGCTCTCCGAGGCGCTGGCGGCGGCCATCGGCACCGGGACCTTCCGTCCCGTCACTGGCGTCGCGCCCGCCGGTCCGCCGGTCCGCGCGAAGGCGAAGCGAGGCCTCCCCCGCGCCGCGATCGCCGGCATCGCCGGGCTCGTCGTCGTGATCGCCGGGCTCGTCGGCTGGCAATTGCTGGGGGGGAGCAGTGCATCGGGGCCGGCCGTCGAAGAAGGCTTCCCGGCCAATCGGATCGCGGTGCTCTACTTCGAGGACCGCAGTCCCGGGGGCGAGCTCGGCTACCTGGCCGACGGCCTCACCGAAGCGTTGATCGACGAGCTGAGCGACGTGCAGGCGCTGCGGGTCATCTCCAGCAACGGCGTGCGGCCCTACAAGGGCGCAGCCGTATCGCCCGACAGCATGGCCACGGCCCTCGAGGTCGGCACGCTGGTGGAGGGAAACGTCGCCGCGTCGGGGGACGTGTTTCGGGTCAACGTGGCGCTGATCAACGCCAACACGGGCGAGCGAATCGCGCGTCAGCAGCTCGAGCGTCCGCGGGCCGAGCTGTTCGCGCTCCAGGATGACCTGGCGGGAGAAGTGTCCATCTTCCTGCGCGAGCGGCTCGGCGAGGAGATTCAGGTGACCCGGCAACGAGCGGGAGCGCGGAGCGTCGAGGCGTGGGAAGCTCTGCTGCGCGCGGAGCAGGAGGCGGAGGCCGCGGACATGCTGGCCGAGTCCGCCGGCATCGAGGCAGCGGCCAGACAGCTCGACCGCGCCGACTCGCTGCTGGCCGCGGTCGAGGCGCTGGATTCGGACTGGGTCAC
>JBFILW010000081.1:0-11313 GCA_041612005.1 Gemmatimonadota bacterium | reverse complement strand
GCCAACTTCATGCGCGTCCTGGCGCAGGAGAGAGAACGCACGCGCGTCGACGCTGAAGCGGTCATCCAGCGCGTCCCGGACGTCCCACAAGTCGTACCCGTCGTGGCCTACGCACAGGAGCTGCTGCGCTTCTGGGACCCGAGCCGCTCGCGCGTCCAGGTATGGGCACTCCTGTCCGCCCGCGCCGGTGACCTCACTCGGGCGGTCCACCCCGACGGCCGGGTCGAGTACGGCGTGCGCGCGGCCTTCGGCGCCGTGGCCGATGGTGCCTACTACCTGGAGTGGACCGAGTCGCGAGCGAGCGCGACGGAGGTGGACTCGGACGATGGCGTGCCGATCCGGGTCGCGCTGGAGCTGCCTCCCGGAAGGCATCCGTACACAGTGCTCGTGCAGGACCAGCTCGAGCTCGTCGCCGGAAACTGGCAACGGGACACGATCGTGGTCCCGGAGCTCCCCGAAGCGATTCCGGCGGTCAGCGATATCGCGGTGGCGACGGACTCGGGGGGCAGCTGGACGCGCGATGGCGAGACGTTCCTCCGCGTCTCACCCACTCACGTGGTGGGCCCTGACGGAAGCGTGCTTATCTACTTCGAGGTTTACAACGTGGAACCGGGCCAGCGCTACCAGGTGGAATCGCGGGTCGTCCCGGCCTCGATCAGGGAGCCGCTCTTCTCCGGCAAGGTCACCGATGTCGCCTTCACGCTCCGCTACCGGGCGGAAATGCCTGCGTCGAAGATCGGACGGGAGCTGCTGCGAATCGACCTCACCGACACGGAGTCCGGCGCCTACCTCCTCGGGGTGCGCGTGCGTGACGTCGAGAGCGGTATCGTCAGCCTGCCCGTCATCACGCCGCTCACCCGCTGACACCCCGGCGGGCCCGGTGACGTAGTGTTCACAGTACACCCAACGATGGACCGAGCTCGGGAGATCGCTTGAAGCCGGAGACAAGACGCCGCCTGCGTTTCATGGGGGGATTCGGGGCATATTTCCTCGCTCTGTGGCTCCTGTGGAACACGCCGGTCGTATATCCGATCAAGATCTTCGTCGTGCTGCTCCACGAGTTGAGTCATGGCGCCATGGCCGTGCTCACCGGCGGCACGATCGAGAGGATCATGATCAGCCCCGATCAGGGCGGACTGTGTGCGTGCCCGGGTGGAAACGCCTTCCTGACCCTGTCAGCGGGCTACCTCGGCAGCCTGGTGTGGGGGATCGCGATGATCCTCGCCGCGCTGCGTGGAGTCCGTTGGTCGCGGGCCGGCCTCGCGGTGCTGGCGGTGATCGTCGGAGCGACGACGCTGCTCGTGGTCCGGAACGGGTTTGGAATCGTGTTCGGACTCGCGTTCGCGGCCAGTCTCGGGGCCGCCGCGTACTACCTGCGGGGTGAGGCCAGCAGCATCGTGCTGACGGGTCTCGGTCTGACCAGCTGTCTGTACGCCATTCTGGACATCCAAAGCGACGTCCTGGCGCGCTCGCACCTCGAATCGGACGCGCGGATGCTCTCGGACCTCACCGGCATCCCGACCGCCCTCTGGGGGCTGATCTGGATCGGGCTCGGAGTGCTGGCCTGCTGGTGGCTGCTGCGGTGGGCCTACCGGCGCGTCTGAGGTAGCCTAGGGGAATGCTCCCGCGGGGCCCGGAAACACGACCGGGCTGAGGAATCCCGCTTCTGACACGCTGGCCACGCCGAACAAGTAGTTGTCGATCACCACGTTCGCGAGCGCGACCTCGGTGACGTCACCCACGTAGAGGCTGTTGTCCCAGTTCGGCGAGTCCGTGAGCCGCCAGAACACCACGTATCCGGCGTGCCGGGGTGCCAATTGTGGATCCACCGCCTCCCACGAAAGGGTCGTCGAAGAGCTGACGGCGCCCGAGATCTCCACTCCTACCGGCGGCGGTGGCGCCCAGGCGAGTGAGGCGAGCGTCACGGCGTTGAGCGCCGTGAGCTTGGCCGCGTACTCGAAATTCACACCCTCGATCACGTCCCCGTACCGGACCCCATCTTCGACGCGCACATCCTGGTGCTGCCGGTCGTAGTGCTCGTTGGTCTCCATGATGCGGACGGCTGGGAAGCCGGCGTCGTTGAAGGGCCGGTGGTGACCACCGCGGCCAAAGCGGTCGAGGCGGTAGATCAGCATGACGTCGAGGTTCGGAATATACTGGTCGGCCACCCGGTCCACGTAGCGCGCCAGATTGCGCGAAGGCGAGTCGACCTCGCCGCCGGTGAAACGACGGATAGTGGCCTCGCGCTCCGTCTCCACCGCGCGGGTGCCCTCTGAGAAGACGCGTGCCGTGGAGTTGTCGATCACCCCGTTGATGCCCTCGATGTTGCCGATCATGTCGTTGTTGAGGACAGCCTCCAGCCGCCAGCCTTCCTCGAGGGCCTGTGCCGCCAACCGAGCCCCTCCGAACAGACCCTGCTCTTCGCCCGAGAGGGCCGCATACACGATCGAGGCGTCGAACCGGTGCCGGGTCAGCACCCGCGCCGCCTCCAGCACCGCTGCGACTCCGGACGCGTTGTCGTTGGCGCCGGGGGAGTCGCTGCTCGCGTCCATGGGATCGGAGACCCGCGAGTCGATGTCGCCCGAGATCATCACGTAGCGGTCCGGATCGGTCATGCCACGCTGAATCGCGATCACGTTGACCACCAAGGTCGAATCCGGAATTCGCCTTTCTCCGGCGACGATCGAGCTCGTGTAGGTCACTTCGAGACATCCGCCGCAGGCCGTGCTGATCCGCTCGAGCTCGCCCTTGATCCAGCGGCGGGCTGCCCCGATGCCTCGGGTCTCGGAAACCGTGTCGGAGAGCGTGTGCCGGGTGCCGAAATCGACCAGGCGGCGAATGTCGGCCTCGATTCGATCGGCTGAGACGGCCGTCACGACCTCGTGCAGCACCGGCTGCTCCGACGGCGGCACCCCCGATACCTGTGCCACGAGCGGCGCCGTCGCGGCGACGGCGGCTACCCCCGCCATGACGACCGGCGCGCCGAAGCCGGGGTGAGAATGCAGAAGCCATCGCGGTCTGGGCACAGTCTGTCCTTTCGTTCCAGGGCGTGTAACATTTCCCGGATGGTCGGTGTCCAACACCGATGCGGGAATCCACCCGCGCAGGACAACGTAAAGGAGAAGCGTCCGATGAAGTCAATCGCTGGCAGCCTCGTCGTATTGGGCGTGGCTGCGTCACTTGCGGCGCCGGTCCGGGCCCAGGACATACAAACGCCGATCAGCGCCTCGGATCCGACTCTGGTCATCGTGCCGAATCGGAGTATCGAGGTGATCAACTCAGAGTTGGACCTGGCAGGCGAGCTGGGCAGAGCCTTCGAGCAACGCCGGCTGGCGGCGGATCTCGAGCTGACCCGAAGCGAGCAGGCCATCACCCGCACAAAGCAGCAGCTCGAATCCGCAAAG
Source organism: Gemmatimonadota bacterium (assembly GCA_041612005.1). Taxonomy (GTDB): domain Bacteria; phylum Gemmatimonadota; class Gemmatimonadetes; order Palauibacterales; family Palauibacteraceae; genus JBFILW01. The sequence continues at coordinate 7,909 of JBFILW010000081.1, read as the reverse complement.
CAGCAGCTCAAGCAGGCCAAGCAGGACGGTCGCGACGCGGAGAAGGTTGTGCTGGAAGCCGAGCAGAAATCGCTCGAGCAGTTGAAGACCTTTTACGACCGCGAGCGCGACCTCCGCAAAGCCGAGATCCAGTTGGCTGACGCGCGGGTGGCAGCCGCGGCTGCCGCCACGGCGGCGCTCGACCTCGAACGCCAACTGCTCGAGAAGCGGGCGGAGGTGGCGGGCGAAGGCATGGACGCGCTGCGGCGCAATCAGGTCCTCTCACAGTTGGAGAAGAGGACGCTGGAGGCACAGAAGAGACGATCGGAACTGGACAAGCGCGCAGTCGATCGCGAGAAGAGCGTCATCGACAAGCGGCTGAAGTTGTTCGATGCGAGGGCGAAGTTGACCGGCAGCTAGGACGCGCCGGTCAGCCTCCCGCGGCTGTATACTGGTGGGTGCCAAACAACTGCACCCAGCAGCGGGAGAAACGAATGGCGCTCATTGTTCGATCGGCCGGCGACACCGACATCGATCGCATCGTGCTCTTCAACCAGGCGCTGGCCCGGGAGACCGAGGGCCGCGAGCTGGAGCGGAAGACGCTGAAGAGCGGCGTGGAAGCGCTGATGGCCGAGCCGGCGCGCGGCCAGTACTTCGTCGCACAGAAGGCGGGTGAGGTAGTCGGTCAGATCCTCGTCACTTACGAGTGGAGCGACTGGCGGAACGGAAATATTTGGTGGGTGCAGAGTGTGTACGTGTCGCGACAACACCGGCGTGAGGGCATCTACCGGCTGCTGCACGAGTACGCGCGATCGATGGCCCGCGGCGAGAAAGCGGTCGGCCTCCGGCTTTACGTCGACCGCGACAACGAGGTAGCGCAGCGCACGTACGCCGCGCTCGGCATGCACGCGTCAGACTACCTGTTGTATGAGGAGATGTGGGCGTGAGTATCGCCGATCCTGGCTTCGTGAATCTGGCTCCCTCCAACATCGACACGCAACACATCTGCTGTGCGATCGCCGGTCAGCAGCATCAGGAGGGCGTTGAGCGGAAGAAGGCGTTCCTGTCAGGCGGGTTCGAGCACGGGCTGGTGTTCCGGAAGCTCGACGCGAGAGGCAAAGTCTTCATCGAGTACGCACCCGCCGAGGCCGCGTGGCGCCCGGTTATCGCACCAGGCTACCTGGTCATTCACTGCCTGTGGGTCTCGGGCCGGTTCAAGGGGAACCAGCTCGGCCGGCAGCTGCTCGAGCACTGCGTGACGGATGTCGGGGAGCGCCTCGGAGTCGTCGCCGTCGCCGGCCGCAAACCGTATCTCACCGACACGCGCTTCTATCTGTACCACGGATTCGAGCTTGTCGAGCAGACCGAGAGCGGGTTCGACCTCGTGTGCTACCGAGTGGACGAGCAGGCGCCCATCCCCCGCTTCGGTAAGAACGCTCGCCGGGGAATCGTCCCGCAGGACGGCGGCGTTCACTTCGAATACGTCTACCAGTGTCCGTTCGTGCCGGACTGCCTGGCGGAAATGTCGGCGGTGGCCCGCGAGCTCGCGCTGCCGGTCACCACCAGAGAGCTGGGGACGGTGCAGGAGGCGCACGATGCGGCGTCGCCTTTCGGCACCTTCGGCGCCTTCCTGCACGGACGACTCATCACTCACGAGCTGATGAGCCCCAACAAGTTCCGGAAGCTGCTGGAGCGAGAGCTGACCGCTTAGAAGCGTGACGCTTCCAGGGTCACGTCGGCATTCTCCCACGCCTTCTCGAACCGCTCCCGGACCACAGCCGCTTCATCGACTCTCCCCTGTGCCGTCAGGCTTTGTTCTAGGCCGGTCAGCGACCACCCGTTGTTCGGGAAGCGTTGCAGGTCTTCACGGTACACCGTCTCGGCCTCGGCGGGCCGTCCGGCCTCGAGCAGCGCTTTGCCCAACGATTGGCGCGTCGGGTAGTACCAGGTCGGCGGCTCGTTGTACGTGAGCCCGTCCTCGAGTTCGACGGCGGTGCTGAAGTGTCGAACGGCGAGCTCCGCATCGCCGCTCCGCAGGGCGATCTCTCCAGCCAGGGCCTGGGCGGCGATCTGGAGCGCCGTTCGGCTGTCGCCCTCTGCGTAGTCCGCCACGATCGCGTCCACCGTATCCAGCGCGGCTTCAGCCTCCGCGCGCTGGCCCGTGGCGGCGAACGCGACCCCGCGTGCGTACCAGGCCTGGCCCGTCGTGAAGCGCAGGTCGGACGGGGGCAGTGGCTCGGCCAGCACCTCATCCCACATGCCGAAACTCACCAGTGTCCAGTACACGAACGGCGTGATCACCTCGAGCCATTCGATCTCGCGCGCGACCTCGGGCCCGACTTTCTCCGACACTTTGCGGGCCGCGTTGATGGCGGTCTCCGAATCACCCGCCATCAGCGCCGCGAAGCCCATGAAGTGGTAGTTGTGCGGATAGTACCCCTGCGGATAGATGCCGCGGCGGCTCACGTGCGGGCCCTCCATGTACGACTCGTCCGCGTGCACGGCGTGACGGTTGGCCTCGATCGCGTCGGCGTAGCGCCCCACCCGGATGTAGATGTGGCCGGGCATGTGGACGATGTGCCCGGCACCGGGCATGAGGCTGGCCAGACGCTCGGCGCACGGAATGGCCAGCTCGGGCTCGTTTGCCTCGACGGCGTGGATGAACAGGTGGCATGCTCCCGGGTGGTCCGGGTTGCGCTCCATGACGTACTCCAGCCGCTCGAGTATCTCCGGCGTATCGGGCCGGGGCTTGCCCGCCTCGGTGTAGTACGTCCAGGGGCTGAGGTTCATCAGCGCGTCGGCATAGAGGACCTGGGCATCGAGATCGGCGGGATAGCTCGCGGCCACCTGGCTCATGGCACGCGCGTACGCCGAGTCGAGCGCCGGGCGTGGCGCCACAGGATCCGGGTCGAACCGGGCCGCCATCGCCTCGATCAGCGCCCGCTCGCCCGCGGTCGCTCCGGACGCGTTCTCGAGCGCACGTTGGATGGCGGCGTACGCTGCCGCCCCGGACGCCGAGTCCATGGGCGCATTGATATTGGGGGCGTTGGCCAGAGCGACGCCCCAGGCGCACATGGCACACGACGGGTCCAGGCTCTCGGCGACCGCAAAGGACTGCGCGGCGGCGACGTGATTGAAGGCGTACAGCCAGCGCAGCCCCTGGTCGAAGTAGGCCTGGGCGTCGGGCTCGTCGGTCGTGATCTCGTGGTGCAGCGTCCCGAGGTTGTCGTACAGGGGGACGTTGGCCGGCGACGCAACGCTGATCGTCGCGTCATGTTCTTCGGTTGCGGCGCTAGTCGTCGCGTCTTCTCCCCGTCCGCAGGCGACGAGGGCGAGGGCGATCAGGGCACCAGGCAGGGCGTTTTTGTGTGCGAGCATCTCGATTCCTCCCTCAATGAGCGTCGTCCCGGAAAAACAGAGACGACCTGTTTGGAAGGTGTGCGCAGAAGGGCGCAGTCAGGCGACATCGGGTCCCACGACGGATCTATGGGGCGTCCCGCCCCTCGGGGCCCGCGGGAGCGCGATGTTTCATCCACTCAAACACGGTGCGGCACTTCCGACAGTAGTACTGGCTGACCGAGAGCGCGCTTCCGAAGGCGGAGAATTGCTCCGTCTCCGACTCCCGGCAAAAGGGGCATTCCACGCTGGCGGGGATGGCGTCGCTGTGCAGCGGCGTGTCGAGCGACATGGTAGTCAATCCAGCAACATGCTGCGGTTCTTGTCGCCGCGTACGCTGGCCAGGGTCGCGGCGTCGGGCCCGCTCGAGGCGTCACCGTCTCGAGTCGGACGGCGAGAGACCGAGTCCCAGCCATCCCACCCGACCTCCACCGTACTCTTCCATGAATCGCCGGCCTGCTCGGCGAGCCCTAGCCCGGCCTCGTGCACGACAGGTCCGACCCGATCCAGCCAGCGCTGGCGAAGCTCCTGGGGGCCTGCGTCCGTGATATCCCCGGCTGCCAGGGCGTTTCCGAGCGGATCGTCCTCGGAGCCGAACCAACGCAGGCAGGCTCTCCAGACCGGCTCGAAGGCCTGCCGGAGAGCTTCGCGGCCTGCTTCCGTGCCGGAGAGACGGCTGACCCAGCCGCGCGCGTGCTCGAAGTGGAATCGCTCCTCCTCGAGCAGCTTACGCACCTTGTAGTGCAGCGGCTCGAAGCGGCTCGCGCCGAGCGCGTCGAACTGCACCGACAGCGCAGTATCGAGAAGCAGATTGATGGCCAGCAGTGTCGGCCAGCCGTCGGTCGGCGAATCGATCAGCTCGGAGTTGCGGTATGCGCTCGCATCGCGATCGTGTTCCAGGCCGCCGGGGTCGATGCCGAAGTCCCGCAGCATCGCATACAGGATGCGGCTGTGTCCCCACTCATCCTGCGCCATCGCGGAGCAGGCGATCCCGGCCTCGACCGAGGGCGCGCCAAGGATCCAGTCGGAGTAGCGCATTCCGAGCACGCGCTTGTTGTCGGCCAGCACCAGGATCAGGTCGCCGGTCGCCTCGCGGGTCGCGTCGGGAAGTTGAGCGGCCTTCGTGTAGGCGCCTGCCTTGGTCGACGGGCTCACGAGATCACCGCGTCGCCGAGAGTGAATGGAGCTTCCTCGCGGTTGACCGCCGCGAAGGCGGCGCGGGGGGCCACGGTCATCTCGAACCACTTGGCTTCATCGTACGTCTGCCACGCGTACACCCGCCCGAGATCGGGATTCGGGGCGCTCACTGTCCCGATGTGCTCGAAGCGGTCCTCCCTGTTGCGGCGGGCAAACACCTCGTACAGCATCTCTCCCTTCATGATTCCACGCTCCGGTCTCAGTAGATCAGATCGAGACGCCGGCGCGTAAGAGCGCTTCACGGCCGCGTTCGCTGATGCGGGCGTTGGTCCACGGAGGATCCCAGGTCGTCTCGACCCGCACCTCTTCGACCTCCGGCTCTTTCAGCAGTCGCTCCCGGATGTCCCACTTGATGAAGTCCATGCACGGGCAGGCCGTGGCGGTAAAGCTGATCGTCACCGTGGCCACGCCTTCCTCCGGCACGCACACGTCGTAAACGAGTCCGAGATCGACGATCGAGATCGGAAACTCGGGATCCGATACCTCGTACAGCGCACGCCACAGTTTTTCCTCAAGCGACTGCGGCGGATTGTCCCACTCGGGCAACTCCAGCTGAAGCGTCGCCTCGCCCAGCGATGCGGCCAGCACTGCCGCGAAATTCATCTCGGGCTCATAGGCCACATCGGCTCCGTCACCAGGGGCGGCCCGGCGCTCTCCGGGACCGCGCAACGCGATCAGCTTGCTCATGCCGCGATCAACGCCTCCATACCCTTGCGGCTGGTCCGAACCGAGTCCACGAACTGCTCGTTCATGGGGCCGCGGCCGCGCCACCGATCCCACACCTGGTCCCACGTAATGTGCTCGTCAAACAGCCAGCGCCGCTCATCGACGTCGTACTGACAAGGGAGCTCGAACTCGAGCTCCGCCTCGCCCGTTTCTTCGTTGAGGTGAGCCGGAACCTCGAAGCCCAGCTCAATGCACAGGGGCACAACCGCTTTCATCCATGTCTGTCGGAGCTGGTCGTTGGTCATGCCCTTGAGCCGGAAATCGAGCTGCGCGTTGTGGCGCTTCTTGTCATCGGGCATCCCGAACCACTCGACGCCCATCGGGAACATCCAGTCCAGCGCGCGTTGCACCAGCTCTCGGCCTTCGCCGCCGGCCTCCGCCAGCCGGCGCATCCACACTTCGCCGTGCCGGAGGTGGAAGTTCTCCTCCATGTCCACTTTCACCAGCACCCGTTTCAACGGCCCGTAGCTCGTGTGACGGAAGACATCGCCCAGCAGGGTGATGCCGGCGCGGTCGTAGAGGCCGTTCGCGGTCACCAGCTCCGCCCAGTTGGTCAAGGGCTGGTCGAAGCCGTACGGATTCTTGAACTTGTTCGGCGGCCGCTCGTAGACCAGCCATTCGGTGTCCACGCCGAGGTCCTCGAGCAGGCGGTACGCGATGTTCGCGTGGCCGAGCTCGTCCTGAATGATCGCCGTCGCCGACACCATCGTGTTGGTGCTGGGAGCGTCGACGGCGGCCATCTGGTATGCCGGCGCGCTCATCAGCTCCGTGTCGGCCTGAACCGTGAGCTGCGTGATCAGTGCCTTCTTGTAGGTTTCCGTCATGTCGGCTTCCGACTCGACGATGAACCCCTCCTGGACTTTACGTTGCAGCTCCTCGTCCGTGAACCGCGGCATCAGGCGTCCTCCATGAATGGGTACTTGTAGTCCGTGGGCGGCGCAAACGTCTCCTTGATCGTCCGCGGCGAGACCCAGCGCAGCAGGTTTAGCGGCGAGCCGGCCTTGTCGTTGGTCCCGCTGGCCCGGGCGCCGCCGAACGGCTGCTGTCCCACGACTGCCCCCGTCGGCTTGTCGTTCACGTAGTAGTTGCCGGCCGCGAAGCGCAGTACGGAGCCCGCTTCCCGGATCGGCTCGCGCTCGGTCGAGAACACCGCTCCGGTGAGCGCGTACGGAGACGTTTCGTCGACAAGTCGCAGCGTCTCCGGCCACTCATGTTCAGGGTACACGTGGATGGTCACGACGGGTCCGAAGATCTCCTCACACATTGTGAGGTACTTGGGGTCGCGCGCCTGAACCACGGTGGGCTCGATGAAGAACCCCTTCTCATCCGAGTAGCCTCCACCCGCGATGATCTCGGCGTCGCCCGACTGCCGGGCGTGATCGATGTACTCCGTAATCGAATCGAAAGCCGGCTTGTCGATCACGGCCGCCACGAAATTCCGGAAGTCGGCCGGGTCGCCCATTCGGATCTCGTCCAGCATCCCGCTCACCCGCTCGCGTACCTCGGGCCACAGGTTATCAGGCACGTAGATTCGCGACGCGGCACTGCACTTCTGACCCTGGTATTCGAAGGCGCCGCGCACGATCGCGACGGCCAGGCTGTCCGCTCGGGCCGAGCGGTGGGCGACAATGAAGTCCTTGCCGCCCGTCTCGCCCACGAGGCGCGGGTACGTGCGGTAGTTCTCCAGGTTGTCGGCTACCTGCTTCCATAGCGTCTGAAAGACGCCGGTGGAGCCGGTGAAGTGGATGCCGGCCAAGTCCGGGCTGGCGATCAGCTTGCCGCTGATCGCGCGCGCCTCGCCGGGCAGGAAGTTGATCACGCCCGGTGGCAGGCCGGCCTCCTCGAACAGCTTCTGCAGGTAGTAGGCGCTCAGCAGCGCCGCGTGGGCCGGCTTCCAGATCGCGACGTTTCCCATCAGGGCCGGGGCGGTGGGGAGGTTGCCGGCGATCGAGGTGAAGTTGAACGGAGTAATCGCGTAGACGAACCCCTCCAGCGGCCGGTGGTCGAGCTGATTCCACATACCCGGTGATGAGTTGGGCTGCTCCTCGTAGATCTCACTCGCGAAGTTGACGTTGAAGCGGAGGAAATCGACCATCTCGCAGGCGGCGTCGATCTCCGCCTGGTGAACCGTCTTGCTCTGACCCAGCATCGTCGCCGCGTTGATCGTAGCCCGCCATGGTCCGGCCAGGAGATCGGCGGCACGCAGGAAGACGGCGGCGCGGTCCTGCCAGCTCCAACCCGACCACTCACGCCAGGCTTCTCGCGCGCTGGCGATCGCGCGGTCGATCTCCGCCTCTCCCGCCCCATGCCAGGTCGCGAGCACATGGCCGTGGTCGTGAGGCATCACGACCTCCTGCACGTTGCCGGTCCGGATCTCCTCGCCGTGGATGATCAAAGGGATCTCGGCCGTCTCGGAGCTCATGACCGACAACCGCTCCTTGATCTCGTCCCGCTCGGCCGTCCCCGGAGCATAGCTGAGCACCGGCTCGTTGACGGCGGACGGCGGCCGCAGGTGGGCCGCTGGAGCGGCGATGGCCGGATTGGTTGCGCCGGAGCCTCCGGCCGCCGAAGCCGGGCTTGACGTTGCGGGTCGAGTCGCGGTCGCGGTTTC
>JBFILW010000080.1:0-11331 GCA_041612005.1 Gemmatimonadota bacterium | reverse complement strand
CTCGTGCTCGCGGAAGGTCCCGGTCGTGGCGGAGCGTGTGAGCACGATTGCCACGTCCTCTCCCGCCTCGACCCGGCGCTCGGTGATCTGGCGAGTGGTCGACATCGAGAACTCGATGTCGGCACCCAGGTGGTGGCTCCGGTACTCCTCGCGCGACATCTCCGCTCCGCCCGACTCGAAGATCACTACGTCGGGGGATAGAAAGCCGAGCGCCGACATCGAGTCTTCGGCTGACAGCGCCGCGTGGAACGCATCCACGATGTCTTCAGGGTCGGCGGCCTGGGCCAGGGCCGGGGCCGGCATCAAGACGGATGCGAACAGGGTCGCGATCAGCGCCGGCGTGCGCGCTGGCAGTCGCCCCATCCGGAGTATCGTTTCCAATTCTCCAGCTCCAATCGTTCGATATGTGAAGAAGGCCCCCGGAGGGGCCCTCGCTCAGTGTAGCAACGCGAGCGCGAGTTTGCCGCGCGTGCTCGCTCTCCCTCGGGCAAAGTTACTTCGCGTGTGTCATTGTGACGCCCAGAATGTTGTCCTGGTGGCCGTCGAAGAACACGAGGAACATCTCGCTTGCGGCGTCTGCCTCCGCGCGCTGTGGACTTCCCTCCGGGTAGTTCGTCTCGAACCACTCGTTTTGCCAGTCATTCGAGGTCTCCATGGCCGTGAGAGACTCGTACTCGGTGATCATCCAAGCGTTCATCTTCGCATTGCCCCACGTGTGCGTAGCGAATCGAAACGACAGAACGTTGGGATCGGCCTGCGTCGGCGGCATGATGTATGTCTCGACGTACTCGGTGACCTTTTCCATATCGTTGAACGGCACGTGGAACGTCGTCATCGTAATCACGCGCGTCTCTGCTTCCATCTCCTCTTGGGCAAAAGCCTGGCTCGGCATAACGCCGAACAGCAGAGTGAGGGCGGTGGCCGTGATCGCTCCCTGCGAGAGCCGTCTGCGGTGCATGTGCTCCTCCTGATTCAGTGAGTACTGCGGGCGGGACAACTGCTTTCGAAGCGGCGCAATCTAACGAATCCCAGTCGGCACAGGTAGACCGACCGGGGGGCTACCGGGCGGTGCCCCCCCGAGGGCCTGGACTCAGTCTTTCTCCACGGGGACGTTGACCATCGAGCCGTATTCGGTCCACGAGCCGTCGTAGTTCTTGGCGGTCCGGTGACCCAGCAGCTCCTTGAGCACGAACCAGGTGTGGCTCGAGCGCTCGCCGATCCGGCAGTAAGCGATGACCTCGGTGTCTCCGTTGCCGACGCCGGCTCCGCCGTACAGGGCACTCAACTCGTCGGCCGACTTGAAGGTCCCATCGTCGTTGGCGGCCTTTGACCACGGGATGTTCTTGGCGCCGGGCACGTGGCCACCGACGTACGGCTGCTCCTGCGGCAGGTGGTCGGGGGCCAGCTTCTGGCCCGTGTATTCCTCGGGCGAGCGCACGTCCACGAAGGTGGCGGTTCCCACCTTGGCGATCACTTCGTCGCGGTGAGCTCGAAACTCCGGCCGATCGGAGCCGATCGCGGTCAGGGTGGCAGTCTCGATGCTCGGGATGTCCGTGACCATCGGCCGCCCCTCGAGCTCCCACTTCTTCCTGCCGCCGTTGAGCAGCTTCACGTTGTCGAAGCCGCGGTACTTGCAGATCCAGTAGGCGTAGGCGGCGAACCAGTTGTTGTTGCCGCCGTACAGAACGACCGTCGTTTCGTCACCCACACCGGACGCCTCGAGCAGAGACTTCAAGGCTTCCTGCCCCAGGTAATCCCTCCGAACGGAGTGGTGAAGATCGGTGCTCCAGTTCCAGGCCAGGGAGCCGGGGATGTGGCCGGTCAGGTACGCCGACGTGTCTTCGTCGACCTCGATCGGCTGGACGGTTGGATCTTCCAGGTGCTCGGCGAGCCAATCGGTGGACACGAGGGCGGAGGGGTTCGCGTACTCCATGCTACGACTCCTTGGCTTCGGGGGACTCCGGGTCCCGTCTTCTACTGCGGAGCCTGCATAGTGCAGCGGGAAACGATCACGATCAAGAGCCCGGCCGGACGCCCGCCCGGCTTAAAGTCGCCTTGGGCCCTATGGCCTCCAGACGTTGTTGCCGCGGTCCGTGTCGGGAAGGACGGCAGCGGGATCGATCTCGGCGGCAGCGAGGGTTCGGCTGCCGGGCACGCGGTACGCATAGCGGGAGCCTAGATTCCACATCTCGACCGGCAGCCTGACCGTCTCGAGGTCCCCGTTTGTAAATGCGAGGCGGAGCGTCACGGGCATGACCATCTCGCCGTGGTTGGCGATGAAAATCGTCGTCGGCCCGTTCTCCTCGACCCGCACCCCGTCGATCGCCTGATCGAGACGGGCCGTAGTGAAGAGCCAGCCCCGCCAGTACCAATCGAGGTCCATGCCTCCCGCGTCGCGCATCACCCGGAAGAAGTCGGCCGGAGTGGGGTGTTTGAAGGCCCAGGCCTTGATGTACTCGCGGAAGGCGAAGTCGAACCGCTCCTCGCCCATCACCTCTTCGCGCAGCAGCTGCAGCATCAGGGATGGCTTCCGGTAGGCGGTCCAGAACAGGTCACGCGACTCGACGGGCCGCGTGATCAAAGGCTGCTCCTCGCCGGGAACCCCGTGTGTCGGGTAGAGGTGAACCGCGATCTGCGACACGGTGTCCCCGTACGCTTCTCCCGCGAAGTAGTCCTCCGCCACCCCGATGTCGATGAAGGTATTGAATCCCTCGTCCATCCACGGATACAGGCGCTCGTTGGAGCCGACGACCATCGGGAACCACTCATGGCCGAACTCGTGCGACAGGACCCAGTGCAGCTCTTCGCGGCTCGTGCCGGCCGGCACGAAGGTGATCATCGGGTACTCCATTCCCTCGATCGGACCTTCGACGGTGGTGGCATGCGGATACGGGTACCGGTACCAGTGCTCACTGAAGTAGCGGATCGAGTGCCGTGACATCCGGTTCGCCTCTTCCCAGAACACGGCGGCCGGCCGGTAGAAGGTCTGGATCAGGATTCCGTCCCAGCCGGACGCGTCCCAGCGCAGCTCCGATCCGGCCGCGAACGCGAAGTCGCGCACACTGTCGGCATGAAAGCGCCACGTCAGCACGCCGTCGGCTGTGGGACGCGTGCTGGTCTTCCCGACTTCGGAGGCCGAGATGATCGCCACGGGCGTGTCCGAGACGACTGCCCGCCGCAGCCGTTGCCTCTGGACCGCTGTCAGCACCTCAGCAGGATTCTCGAGCACCCCGGTCGCCGCGACGATGAACTCCGCCGGCAGCGTGAGGGCGACATCGAAGCTCCCGTACTCGAGGTAGAACTCGCCGGCCCCGATGTAGGGCTCGTTGTTCCATCCGCGGACGTCATCGAACACGGCCACGCGTGGATACCACCAGGCGACCTCGTACAGAGGGCCGTCGCTGCCCATGCGGGCGGCACCATACGGAGGGACCGGGAAGCTCCAGCCCACCTCGAGCTCGACTGCGGCCCCGGAGGCCAGCGGCCGCGGCAAATCCACGCGCATGGTGGTGCCGTGGACCTCGTGCGCCAGGTCAGCACCGGCGCTGCGCAGGTAGTCGAGCTGCATGCCTCCCGCGAAGCCCTGGCAGGAAAAGTCGAATACGGCGTCGAGGAAAACGAGCGGCGGCTGGTCGAGCCGATTCGTGATGCTCTCGGGAGCACAGATGTTCTGCTCCAGGTGCATCCAGATGTAAGTGAGATCGGACGGCGAGTTGTTCACGTAGCGGATCGTCTCGGTCCCGCGTAGCTCGTTCGCCTTAACGTCGAGAGTAGCGTCGATGCGGTAGTCCACCCGCTGCTGCCAGTAGTCGGGTCCCGGTCGTCCGGCGCCCGTGCGGTAGCTGTTGGCCGCGGGAAGCGGGAGGGCGCGAAAGGCGGAGCTGTCGGCGACGCTGGACTGGGCTGATGCTGCTGCCGGAACCGCGAGCAGCGCCAGGAGAGCGAGCCGGTTGAGCAGTCGGATGTGCATAGTCTCACCAGGTCGGTCGGGTCGGAGTATTCCTACCCGACGGATCTTACAGGAAAGGAGGCGCCGGCGCGCCGTTTCAGTGGATGTCCCCGATCCGCGTCATCAGCCGTGGGTGCGCCTTCACCAGGTAGGCCCCCATGAGGAAGGCGGCGACCACGTTGGCGGCGACGATCGACCACCACGGAAGGGCGTCGGAGATCGGAACCGAGTAGGTGACGACCACGGCAATGCTGGCCATCAGCGCAGTCACGAAGATGAGAAGGCCGACGAACCAGAACTGGGGCACCTTTTCGGTCGCGAAAACGAGCCAGGCAGCGATGAAGCCGATCACCAGGAAGACGATCAGGTGGATGGCGTTGTAAGCGACGATCGGGCCGAAGGCGACGATCGATTCGCCGCCGCTCTGCGGCGCCCGGACAATTCCCTGACCCAGGAGGGCCGCCGTGTACAGAGGGTGACGACCTGCGAGGAGATTCCAGATCACGAAGAAGAGAGCGACGACGGCGTAACCGATGACTCCCACGATGAACGCCTCAGTGAACAAGCGTGCGCGATCCGGCTTCATGGCGGCCTCCCGGCTGATTGATATGTCCGCATCCTAATGCTGAACGATCGCGCGTCGGCTGTCTGTCGGGGATATGACGCGACGGAGTGTGGGAGAATGCCCTACGGGCGGCTGGCGCCGTGCGGACGGCGGGCTGGGGTTTTCGCGGTACGGACGACGCGATAGAGTCAGGCGAGAACGTCAGCCGGCAGCCTGCCACAAAAAGGGACGACCCATGGGTCAAATCAGGGAGTACGAAGGCGAAGGGATCGTCGTGCGGTACGATGTCCGGCGCTGCATTCACGCCGAGGAGTGCGTGCACGGCCTTCCGGATGTGTTCGATCCCGAGCGGCGGCCGTGGATCGACGCAGGCGCCGCTCCCGCGGACCGGATCGCCGCGGTCGTTTGCCAGTGCCCGACCGGCGCTCTCAGCTTCGAGCGCACGGACGGCGGACCCGCCGAGCCCGTGATGCCCCACAATCAGATCCGGGTCGAAGCGAACGGTCCGCTGTATGTGAGCGGTGACGTCGAGCTCACACTGCCCGATGGCGACGTGCAGCGTGAGACCAGAATCGCCCTCTGCCGCTGCGGTGACTCGAAGATCAAACCGTACTGCGACAATACCCACCTCGAAACGGGATTCACCGCTCCGGCATTCCTGGGCGAGAGCAAGCTCCGGGAAGAGGAAAGTGAGGAGGAGCAAACGAGCTTGAGGCTCAGCCTGTCACCAAACGGATCGATCCGGATGCTCGGGCCGGTCACGATCGTCGCCGGCGACTCGGAGCCGCAGACGGGATCCCGGGGCTTTCTCTGTCGCTGCGGTCAGTCGCAGAACAAGCCCTATTGCGACGGCAGCCACAAGCGCGTCGGGTTCGAGGCGTTGTGAGGCCGGTCGCCGGTTTGACGACGGGCGGAGCTTGAGGCGTGCTTCGCGCAGCGCTTCGCTCGCTGTTCACCATGGGAAAGGGGACGGTCGGAGGTCTTTCGGAGTCCTCGGCCGGAATGGACCCGATTCGGCTCTTCAACGCCTGGTTCGAGGACGCAGCCAGGTCGTCCGTTTTCCTTCCGGAGTCGATCGCCGTCGCGACCAGCTCGCGAGACGGCCGTCCATCCGTCCGTATGATGCTGCTGAAGGGCGTCGACGAGCGCGGGTTCGTCTTCTACACAAACTACCAGAGCCGCAAGGCGCGCGAGATGACCGAGAACCCGCACGCCGCCTTCGTCGTCCACTGGGCCATCCTGCAGCGCCAGATCCGGGTCGAGGGTTCGCTCGAAAAGCTGACTCAGGAAGAGTCGGCGGCCTACTTTCGCACCCGGGCTCGTGGCAGCCAGATCGGAGCCTGGGCATCCAAGCAGAGCTCAGTGCTCGTCGACCGGGACGAACTGGAGCGACGCGTCCGCGATGTCGAGGAGCGCTTTCAGGGCAAGGAGCTTCCACTGCCGCCGTTCTGGGGCGGGTTCCGGCTCGTTCCGGAGCGCATCGAGTTCTGGCAGGGTCGCGCCAACCGGCTCCACGACCGTCTGGAGTACACGTGGGAGGACGGCGAATGGAGCCGCCTCCGCCTCTCGCCCTGAGCGCCCACGGCTGCATCGAGTGAGCGCCCATGCGATCGCCGTCCCGTTCCGCACCAAGCTCCCCTCCGACTGGAGGAGTGGCCGGGAGACAGTGATCACCGAGCGCCGCGTCGATGGCATCCTAAGGCTGACGGGCGATGACCTGCAGGTCGAGATCCGCATCACGGAAGCGGTGACCACGATGGGCGGCAGCACCGGGTATGCGACGGACCAGACGGCATCCGACGTCGCCGAGCTGACCGTGCCTCTCGAGCGGGTCGCCGCGCTCCGCCTCAAGAAACGGTGGTGGGGGCCACGGCTGACGATCGTGACCGACAGCCTGCGGTTCTTCAAGGACGTGCCGGGCTCGAAGCAGGGCCGGCTGGATCTGCGCATCGCCCGGCGCGATCTCCAGATGGCTCAGACACTCGTGACCGAGGCCCGGATTCGGCTCGCCGATCTGTCTCTCCGCCGCGTCGAGGGGTCTCTGGAGGAGGACCTTCGGCGCCTGTCGGACGAAACGGAGCCCGCGGATTAGCCCGGCGGACTAGTGGTGCCGCCGCTTCGGCCCAGATACTTGTTTCGAATGTATAAGCGATTAGTCGTCAGTGTTGTAACGGTTGCAGCCCTCTCTCTCGCCTGCCAGAAGCAGGCGGTCGATCAGCGTGATGCTGCCCCTCTCGCGGCGCCGATCGCGGATTCCACCTTCGGCCGGCTGGTCGCCGAGCTATCCGGTCCGGGCGCTTACTTCGACACAGACAACCTGATCTCGAACGAGACATCCTACTTGCACGTCGTCGGGGCTCTGAAGCGACTGGACGTCTCGGGCGGCGTGTACATCGGAGTGGGGCCGGCCCAGAACTTCTCGTACATCGCCGCGATCCGGCCCCGACTCGCCTTTATCCTGGACATTCGGCGGGACAACCTGCTCCAGCACCTGATGTTCAAAGCGCTGTTCGAGGCGGCCGACTCGCGCGTGGACTACCTGTCTCTGCTCACCGGTCGACCGGTCCCGGCGGAGAACGCCGACTGGGAGGAGGCGGACATCGAGGAGCTGCTGGATTACATCGACATGGCCACCCCGACGACGGCGTCCGCGCTCGCCGCCCTGGACACGGTCGGGTCGCTCGTCCGCGACTACGGCGTCGCCCTCAGCGAGGAAGACGTGGCGACGGTCCGGCGCTTTCACCGCGTCTTCATCCGGGCTGGACTCGACCTTCAGTTTCAGACTCACGGTCGCCCTCCGCTCTGGTACTACCCGACATTGCGGGAGCTTCTCCTCGAGATGGACCTGGACGGTGCCCGCGCCAACTACCTGGCCTCGGAGGCCGACTACCAGTTCCTGAAGAGGATGCAGGACGGCAACCTCATCATCCCGTTGGTGGGGGACTTCGCGGGAGAGCACGCACTGCCGGCGATCAACCGGTACGTCACGCTGCGGGGAGAGGAGGTGTCGGCCTTCTACACGTCCAACGTCGAGTTCTACCTCATGGGCGCGGGCAGCTTCGATCGGTTTGCGGCCTCGGTGGTGGAGCTGCCTCGCGCTTACAACGCAATGATCATCCGGAGTGTGTTCCGGGGACCGTTCGGCAACCGGCACCCCCAGCGCGTGTCAGGCTACTACAGCACGCAGTTGCTCCAACCGTTGGACGCGTTCGCGGAGGCGATCGAGGCTGGCGGCTTCAACGGATACTCCGACCTCGTCACCCGCGACGCGATCAACCTGCGCGCACTCCGAACGGACCCGTAGAGCGTGGGCTCAGTCCGGCGATCCGAGCCGTGGGCTCCTTCGGAGGGCGTATGCGCCGGGGCCGCAGGCGATCACGACGAGGAGCGCAGCCGCAATCAGCGAATCCCGCTCGAGCCCGGCTCCAATCCCGGCCGGGATCTGCACTTTGACCAGCGCGCCTGCGATGACCACCAGCAGGGCGGCTGCCGCCGGACGCGCAAACAGGCCGAAGAAAAGCATCAGGCCGGCGCCCACTTCAATCACGCCGACGATTGGAGCCAGGAACCCAGGCAGGCCGATGCTGGTGAAGAATCCCATGGTACCGCTGGGCTCGGCCAGCTTCGGCCAACCGTGAGTAATGAATATGAGCGCCACGGCGACTCGTAACAGAAGCAGCGAGTAGCCGCGCATTCCGGTCAGTTGATCAGTCATTCGGCAATGTCTCCAGGTTCTCTTTGTTAGCCACGCTTTTTCTGCTGGCCGCGATCCTCAAACGATCTCCGTCGGGCTCTGGTTCCAGATGTCCGCAACCATCAGCCAGCTTCCATCCGGCTGTTTGCGGTGGATCTCGATGAACTTCAGGAGCTCAGTGGCGGGGTCGCCCTCTCCCTCCGCCGCAAAGGTCACACGGCTGCTTCCCCGCAGGTAGGCGGTGTCACCCGATCCATCGATCTCCTCGATGTCGGCAACCAGCTCGATCACTGGTGGAAACGATGAGAAGAAGGCCTCGATTGCCGCTCGCCCGCGCACGGGGTCCCGGCCGGGCGGATAGAGGACGGCGTCCTCTGCGTAGTGGGCGGCCAGGCTGGTCGAGTCCCCCGCGATGAGGCT
Organism: Gemmatimonadota bacterium; assembly: GCA_041612005.1. GTDB lineage: Bacteria > Gemmatimonadota > Gemmatimonadetes > Palauibacterales > Palauibacteraceae > JBFILW01. The sequence continues at coordinate 2,703 of JBFILW010000080.1, read as the reverse complement.
GGCGATGAACGGCTCGCCATTCGCTTCGAGGGCCGCGTGGTCCTCCGGCGTCAGAGCGATGGTGATTTCCTTTGTTGGCTATTGTGTCAGGTTCTTTCGGTGTGGCCGAACAAGTTATATCAAAACCTCGCATCAATCCGGCAAGGCACGCCACCATGTCTCGAAGAACCCCTCACCGGAAACGCTCAGCGTGTCGCCGAGCAGACGTCCCTCCACTTGAATGGTCCCGCGCATCTGGATGAAGCGGTCTCCCGTGGCGCCGCCGGACCCTCGGACGGTCGCTCGCGCGTGCACCACGTCGACGACTAGCTCGAGTCGCTCTTCATCCCGGCGCGCCCGAAGAATGAAGCTCTCGGGGAGTCTCTCGCCGTCCGACGCTTCGATCCAGCGGTACGTGATCTCGTCGATCGGCAGAACGGTCCGCAGGCCCCGGTCATCGACCGCAAAGAGAAAGCGTGCGTCCGGCGCCGAGGCTGTCTCGGAGCCCGGTCCACCGACTCCGCCATACAGCAAGCCCATGTCGCCCAGGCTGGCCTGCCCCCAGTCCCAGGTCACTTCGGCCCACGTTCCCCAGTTGTGGTCGTGGTACGCCGGCGCATCGACCCACTCCCGGCAGATGGCCGCCGAACATATCCGTCCGCTGGCGCGGCCCGAAAGAACCGGCACCACGTAGCCGGATGGGAAATCGCCCGGAGATACATCGACCGGCGGCAGGTAGCGTCGTCGATCCGGCGTCACCTCGAACTCGAGCTCGAGGACGTCGTTGGGAGAGTCGGACGCTGTGGCGCGGGCGTACAGCCGATAACGTCCCGCATCATCGAGCACGACCCGCGATGCGCCGAGCCGCAAATCCGGACTGTTGAGTGACATCTCGATCACATCCGGAGCGACATCGGCCGTGTACTCGCGCGTTCCCTTCTCGGTGGCGACCGTGGCCAGGATGCGCCCGCCCCAACGGCCATCCTCGATCGCGCCTCCAATCAGATACGTCAGGTAGATCCACTCGGAGCGGTCGGGCGCCACGACGTTGAAGTAGAGCCACTCGGCCCACGTCGTGTCGTGAGCCGCTTCTCCTTCCGGCAGGTGCCAGGCATCGATCGCGGCCAGAAGCATGGAGTCCGAGGGCTCCATCCAGCGACGATCGCGCTCTTCATCCTCCCACCGCCCAGTCACCATGTCGGGCGCTACACCCAGCGCCGCCGCCCGGCTGGGAATCTGTCCCGCACCGCTGACGGCGATCGTCGAGTCCCCGACACGGAGATAGAGAAGCTCGTCATCGATCCACGGAGCCGCGGCCACGACCACTTCCGAAAAGCGCGGGCTGGTAAGCACCTCACGGTAGAAGTAGTCGGCCTGGTCGATCGTGAAGTAGAGTGAGCTTACGCCCCCCGTCTTGAGCGTCTCCAGATCGATGCCAGCCGGCAGAATCACCAGGTCCCCGCCGCCGACCAGGTCGCGGTCTCTCGATTGATCGACGAGCGCGTCGCCGATCGATAATAGGGCGACCGTCACCCCGACACCGAGGGCGTAGCCGATAAGCAGCAGCAGGCTGCGTCCCGGGCGCTGAGCTAGCGACTGCCACACGAGGCGGAGGATCAACCCGACAACCGTCCGTCCACCATGGCGACGATTCGATGGGTGCCCTCAGCGAGGGCCGTGTCGTGGGTCGCCACCACGATTGCCGTGCCTTCTTCGTTCAAGACTTGGAAGAGTTCGAGGATCGCCTGAGAGTTGGCCGCGTCGAGCTCGCCAGTCGGCTCGTCGGCGAGCAAGAGAGCGGGGCGGTTGGCCAGAGCGCGGGCCACCGCGACTCGCTGGCGCTGGCCACCGGACATTTCGCCGGGGCGGTGCCGGATGCGGTCCCCGAGGCCGACGTGCTCCAGGAGCTCTGCCGCGCGCTCCCGCCGCTCCCGTCGCCCCACTCCGGCCTCGGCCATGGGGAGTTCCACGTTCTCCATCGCCGACAGCATCGGAAGCAGGTGGAAACGCTGGAAGACGAGGCCGACGCGAAGAAGACGCAGCCGGGCCCGCTCCGCCTCGCGGAGCGCTGCGATGTCGGTGCCACCCAGCTCGACCCGACCGGCGGTCGGCGTGTCGACGCCACCCAGCAGATGGAGAAGGGTCGACTTCCCGGAGCCGCTCGGCCCGACGAGCGCGAGGAAGTCCCGCGATTCCACCGCCAGCGTGACTCCCCTCACGGCCCGGATCAGGTCACCCTGGAGCCGGTAGTCGCGGTAGACATCGGTTGCCACGACCAGGCTCACGGCTCCTCCCGGTGCAGCGTTTCCGCGATCGGCAGGCGGGTGACGCGATAGGCGGGGACCAGCGCCGCTCCGACGCCCACCAAAATCAGCAGAGTGGCGGCGATGGCCAGTTGCCGTGGCTGGAGAACGAAGAACCGAATCGACTCCGGCAGGCCGGGGAAGTCGGACAGAATACGCTCCAGCTGGCCTGCCGTGACGAGGCCGAGCGCCAGACCCACCGCTGCGGAGGCGACACACAGGATGAGGCTCTCGGCACTCAGGCCGCTCATCAGTGTCCGTCGCGAGACACCGATCGCACGCAGAGCCGCGAAGCGACCGTATCGCCCGTTGATCGACACGGCCATGATCGTGCTGATCAGCAGCGCCGTCACCACCAGGCTCACGCTTCCGAGGATGATCGATAGCTGCCGAAAGTAGGAGAGTCGGTCGGACGCCCGTT
>JBFILW010000079.1:0-11334 GCA_041612005.1 Gemmatimonadota bacterium | reverse complement strand
TGACGTCGTTGTTGCGCGCGAAGTACTGGTTGCCGGTCCACGTACCCGCCAGGAAGAAGCTCAGCGGACCCGCGATCGGCCCCCCGATATTCGCCTCGATCCGGTTCAGATTGGTCCGCCAGCTGCTCGGTGAGAGCTGGTCCGTCTGGTACTGGAGCTGGCCCGTGTACTTGGGACCGCCCGAGCGCGTCACGTAGCTGACCAGGCCCGACTGCGACTCGCCGAACTCCGCCGAGAACGCGCCGACGGTCACGTCGACCTGCTCCAGCGAGTTCACCGGCAGCAGCACCGGCTGCGCGTTGCCCGTACCGAACGACCGCGACAACGCGCCGTCGATCAGCACCGCCTGCTCGTTGGGTCGGGCGCCGCGGAACGACTGCCCCTGGTTGGTCTGAATGACACCAGGCTGCAGCGCCACGATCTGCGACACGTTCGTGATCGGCAGGAAGTTCACTTCCTCTCCGGACACGATCGACTTCGTCGCCGTCTGGTCACGCGGGACGAGCGGGTTGCGCTCACCCTGGACGACCAGGGCCTCCAGCTCGACAGCGGTCTGCTGGAGCTCGAAGTTCAAAGTCGACGTCTGACCGGCGAGAATCCGCTCGTCCGCCACCGTGCTCCCACGGTAGCCGATGAACTGAGCGGTCACCGACTGGAGTCCGGCCGGCACTTCGTTGATGAAGTAGAATCCCTCGTTGTTGGACAGGTTACCGAGCGTCGTGCCTTCGACCTGAATCTGGGCGCCTTCAATCGGCTGCCCCGTCGCGGCATCTGTCACCCGGCCCTGTACTTTCCCGGTCGTCGCCTGCCCAAACAGCGGGCCGGCAGCCAGCAACACGGCTACCGCGGCAACTCCGGCTCTTCCAAAGCCTCTGAACCAGTTAGACAACATTGAATCTCCCTCCTACGGGCAGTCAGGAGCCTGAAATGTGAGCATCCGAACGAGGCGTCTGAACACACGACGACTGGCTCCGGGATGGACCCATTCCACGGAAACGAACAGCTAGAGAGGTGATTGGAGGCTTACGCCCCGTGTGGTGCGTACGAACAAAAGACAGAGCTATCGCGACCTCCTTCCTGAGATGATCCGGCCACCATGTGACGTCGGGTCTCTCGTCCAGCTGAACCGAATTTCACCGGACTCGGCGTCCGGGTCTTCTATCACAGAGACGGCAAATGCCGTCTTCTTTCAGCCTTTGTAGGCCGCGAGAGCCGGGGGGGAGGCTCGCCGCGTATGCACGGGCTGTCATCGCTCGTGCTCCCGGGGCGGTCGCAGTAGCCCGCGAACCGGGAAATTGAAGGTTAGAGGCGCTTGGTATCCGTGTCAAGTAGCGTCAGGAGCCACCTGCGGACCGCAGGTCCAGACGCACGAACGCCCGTTTTCCTTTCTGTATGATGTAGGTTCCGGGAGCCAGCTGCAAGTCCCCATCGGTCACCGGCCGGCGGTCCACTCGGACCGCTCCCTGGGCCAGCAATCGGGCCGCTTCGGAGGTAGAGGAGGCCAGGTCGGACCGAGTGAGGACATAGCCGATCCACAGCGTTCCGGTGTCGTCGTCCGCCCGAAGGACGCATGTCGTGACGTCCTCGGGCACCTCCCGCTCGCGGTGAACCCGGTCGAAAGCGTCCCGGGCCCGGTCGGCGGCCGCATCGTCGTGGTACCGTCGGACCAGGTCCTCGGCCAGCCAACGCTTGGTTTCGAGCGGGTTTTCCCCCGCCTGCCGCAACTGCTTGTTCAGCTCCGCATCCCGAGCGCTCGAGGCCAGGCTCAGCCACTCCTCGAGCAGCTCATCGGGGATCGACATCGTGCGGCCGAACATCTCGTCCGGCTCCATTGTCAGGCCCACGTAGTTGTCGTAGGACTTGGACATCTTTCTGTCGCCGTCGGTCCCACGCAGCAGTGGCATGATCATGCACACCTGAGGCTCCTGACCCGAGCGCTCCTGTAGTGTTCGCGCCAGCAGCAGGTTGAATCTCTGATCCGTCCCGCCCAGCTCCACGTCCGATTCGAGGGCCACGGAGTCGTAGCCCTGCATCATCGGATACATGAACTCGGCCATCGAGATCGGGCTGCCATCAGCGTGTCGCTGTGCGAAATCGTCCCGCTCGAGCATGCGAGCCACGGTGTAGAGCGAGGTGATGCCGAGCACGTCGGCCAGGTTTAGGGGTGCCAGCCATTCGCTGTTGCGCCTCACCTCCGTGAGCTTCGGGTCGAGGATTCGCTCGACTTGCTCCTTGTACGTGAGCAGGTTGGCGGCGATTTCCTCCTCCGTGAGGACCGGCCGCATCTCGCTCTGTCCCGACGGGTCACCCACGCGGGCCGTGAAATCGCCGATCAGGAAAACGACCCTATGGCCCAGCCGCTGGAAGTCCCGGAGCTTGTACAGGGAGACGGCGTGGCCGATATGGAGGTCCGGTCTGGTCGGATCGAAACCCTGTTTCACGACCAGCGGCCGATCCGCCTGCCGGGAGCGCTCGAGCTTCGCCGTTAGCTCGTCTTCCGGCACGATTTCGACCGTACCCCGACGGAGGACTTCGAGCTGCTCGTCTACTGGCGCGAACATGATCGGCGGCGAAGAGTACGAGGTGGGCGCGAGGCCGGACTCATTATTATATATACGGCCACAGAATCACTTGTTCGGCTACTCTGGGGTGGTTGGGGCCGCGCGGACTCGACCGGTGCGACCGACGCCCCTCCGGGGCAGCGACCAACGGCGCGAAGCATAGGGACGACGACGGGGCGAATCAACCGGCAATGACTCCAATCCGTTCACTCTACGGCCGTACCGTCGGCAGGCTCGGCCCCCGCTCGCGATGGTGGTTGGCCACGATCGCCCTGTCCCTGGTCGGTCTGGGAGTCGGAATCGGCTGGGGCACCTGGACCCACATCTGTAAGGAATGCCCCTCCATTGCGCAGATCTACGCCTTCGAGCCCAAAGAGGCGACCCGTGTGTACGCGCGAGATGGGAGTCTCCTCACCGAGTTCGCCGTCGAGCGCCGAACCGCAATCCCGGTCTCCGCGCTACCCGCGCACGTTCCGAGCGCCTTCATCGCGATCGAGGATCGCCGGTTCTGGAAGCACCAGGGCGTCGACCCCCGTCGTACGTTCCGCGCCACGGTCGACTACGCGTTGAAGGGGCCCAACGTAGCCGGGGGCAGCACGATCACGCAGCAGCTGGCCGGGAACATGTTCTCGTCCGTGGACCGCCGCGAGATCACGGTTCGCAGGAAGCTACGGGAGATACGGGTCGCTCTGGCGCTCGAGCGGGCGTACACGAAACGGGAGATCCTCGAGGCGTACCTGAACCAGATCAATTTCGGCCATGGCGCGTACGGCATCCACAGTGCCGCCAACCGTTTTTTTGGTAAGGACGCGCGAGAGCTGAACCTGCCGGAGGCCGCCCTCCTGGCCGCTCTCCCCAACGCTCCCAGCTATTACTCTCCAATCCGCCACCCCGAGCGGGCACTGGGCCGGCGCAACCTGGTCCTCCGTTTAATGGGCGAGCAGGGGCTGGTGAGCGAGGCGGACGCGCGCGCGGCCATGGCCTACCCGCTTCAGGTGCAGGAGGAGCCCAGCGATGTCGGCACGGCGCCATACTTCGTCGAGTGGGTGCGCCAGCTCCTGATGGAGAGCTACGGGATGGAGATCTACGAGGCGGGCCTGCGCGTCTACACGACGCTCGACCCCGCCCTCCAGGCCGTTGCCGACTCCGCGCTCTCCGCGCAACTGGAATGGGCGGAGGGGCAACCGGGCTTTCGGGCACCGACCTACGCCGAGACCCGCGAGTGGGAGGAGGAGAAGCTGGCCGGAGCGGAGATGCCCTATCTGCAGGGGATGTTCGTGGCGCTCGACCCCCGAACGGGCGATGTCCTGGCCCTGATCGGCGGTCGCGACTTTGATGACTCCGAATTCAACCGGGCGGTGCAGGCGCGGCGTCAGCCTGGCTCCGTGTTCAAGCCGTTCGTCTACACGGCCGCCATCGCTGGTGGAATTCCCGCCTCGGAGATCATGTACGACACGCCCCTCGAGCTGCTGCAGCCGGACAGCACGATTTGGGCGCCGCGCAACTTCACGGGTGACTTCAGGGGGCCGGTGACGCTCCGGCGAGCGCTCTATCTCTCGATCAACGTCGTGGCGGTGCGCCTCGGCCTGCGCGTCGGCGTCGAGAGCATCGCCCAGTTCGCTAAGCAGATGGGGCTAAGCACCCCAATGCCACTCTACCCACCGATCGCGATTGGTGCGGCAGACGTGATCCCGATTGAGATCGCCGCCGCGTACACGACGTTCGCCAACCTCGGCGTGCGGGTGGCTCCGCGACCCATCTTGAGAGTGGAGGACGTGGAGGGTCGAACGTTGTCGGAGAGCCGCGTGCAGAGTGAAGAAGTCCTGGAGCGCTCGACATCCTTTATCGTTCTCTCGATCCTCCGCGACGTCGTGGAGCGTGGAACGGGGACGGCTGTGCGTCGACTCGGCGTTCCGCCGGAGGTCCCGGTGGCGGGCAAGACGGGGACCACGAACGACGCCACGGACGCCTGGTTCGTCGGCTTCACACCGGAGATCTTGACCGCGACCTGGATTGGCTTCGATCGGCCCGCCAGGCTGCACTTCAACGCCCAGGGCGGAGTCGATGCCGCGCCGGTCAATGCCGAGGTGCTCAAGTGGTATTACCGGGACCGACCGGCGCCGGCTCCGTGGCCGAAACCGAACGGTGTGACCGAAGCCGAGGTGGATCGCTCGACGGGGCTCCTGGCAACACCATGGTGCCCACCGGGTGAGACGTATATCGAGTACTACCTGCCCGGGACCGAACCTGCCGAAGGGTGCAATCTGCACGGCGGCTGGAACCTCGTGTTGCCGACCGACAGCGCCGGTAACGATACGGTCCCGCCGATCAGCGACGACTTCGAGTTCTGAGCCGGCCGCACACAGTGGCTCAGGCTCGTTGGCGGCTAGCCGTCCTCGGGAGTGACGCGGGCGTGGATGAGCGGCGGGAGGACCGGGGTCTCTGCACTCAGCGCAATGGCCCTTTGCACGGAAGAAACGACTTCTTCGGCCGCATCGTGCGAGGCGGCGTGGATCGTGATGAGCGGATCGCCCGCCGCGACTTCGTCCCCCGGCCTCCGGTGGAGCTCGAAACCCACGGCATGATCGATCGACTCCCCGAGGCGCCGCCGTCCGGCACCCAACTCGATGGCCATCGTTCCAAGTGCACGGGCATCGACCGCGGCCAGCACCCCATTGCGCTCCGCGGTCACCAGACGCTGAACGGGGGCGGAGCGAAGGCGGTCGGGATCCTCGATCACCCGGGGGTCCCCTCCCTGTCGGGCCACCCCGCGGGCGAACCTCTCCGCCGCCGCGCCGCTGGCCAGGATCGCCGCCAGCCGGGAGCGGGCTTCACCGCGCGACTCCTCACTGGTCATTCGCAGCAGTTCGGCGCCGAGTTCCAGGGTCACCTCGCACACGTCTTCGGGTCCACCACCCCGTAGACAATCCACGGCCTCCCTCACTTCCAGGGCGTTCCCGACGGTCAGGCCCAACGGGGCGTCCATGGCCGTGACCAGGGCCGAGGCGCGCAGCCCCTCGTCCCCGGCCAGCCCGACCATCGTGCGAGCGAGATCTACAGCATCTGCGGCCTCTCCCATGAAGGCGCCGCTGCCGTACTTCACGTCCAACACCAGACAGTCGAGTCCCTCGGCGAGTTTCTTGGAGACGATGCTGGCTGCAATGAGTGGGATCGACGGCACCGTGCCGCTGACGTCGCGAAGACTGTACAGTCGGCCGTCGAGGGGAGCGATGTCGGGCGTCTGCGAGATGATGGCAAACCCGTTCGCTTGCACGACTGCACGGAATTCGTCGATCGAAAGGTCGGTTCGGAAGCCGGGGATAGACTCGAGCTTGTCGACCGTGCCGCCGGTGTGGCCGAGGCCCCGGCCTGCCATCATCGGGACGCGGAGTCCCGCCTCGGCCAGCAGAGGTGCGAGAATCAGAGAGACCTTGTCGCCCACCCCTCCGGTCGAGTGCTTGTCGACCGCGGGCGGACCCGTGCCCGGATCGAAGCGGGTCCCGGAATCGACGATGGTGCGGGTCATGACCGACAGCTCGGCCGCGGACAGCCCGCGGAGGACGACCGCCATGAGGAAGGCGGACATCTGGTAGTCGGCGACTTCGCCCTGCGCGTAGGCGCGCAGGAACCACCGGAGCTGTTCGGCGCTCAGCTCGCCACCATCGCGCTTGGTGGCGATCAGTTCAGTGGCGAGCACGCCTCCGAAACGCTCAGACCTTCAGGCGCTTTCGGCTCTTCTCGACCTTCTCCGCGATGCGCCCGCCCGACCGCTCCGCGATGTCGCGCGCGTCGGTGGCCAGCTGACGTGCATCGTCGGCGGCTTCCTGAAGCTTCTCGCCGGCGACTTGAAGCCTGTCGCTCGCGACGTCGCTCCACTCTTCCGCCGTGCGGCGAATCTGACGCCGTGTCTTCCTACCGCTCTGCGGAGCCAGGAGGAGCGCCGTAAGGGCGCCCATGAGTGTCCCGAAAGTAAGGCCGACCACGAAGCCGAGGATGCCGCGATCTTCGTCGCTCATCTTGAATCTCTCCAGTGTTGGCGACGGGCGAACGGACCCTCGTCCGGCGCGCCGCTGCCCGCCATCCGTAGCGTAACCCCGGCTCAGTCGGCTGTCCACGGGTAGCGGTCATCATCCGAGACAGCCCGACCGCTGACCTTGAACCCGCTCCGGGCACTGTCTAGAATCCGACGACATGGAGGAGAACACAAACCCGGAGCGGACGGAGGACGACGGAAGCTCGGGGCGCGTCGTCGCGCTGGACTACGGACGCGCCCGCATCGGCGTCGCGATGTCCGACCCGACGCGCTGTCTCGCTTCTCCCCACTCAATCGTCGCGAACCAACCGCCGCCCACACGCCCACCGGAAGCCCTGTTGGACGCGATCTTGCAGCTGCGACCGGTCGAAATCGTGATCGGCATCCCGCTCAACATGGACGGATCTCGTGGCGAAATGGCTGACGAGGCAGGCGAGTTCGGACTCGCCGTGGGCCGGTTGGCGGGAGTTCCGGTGATCGAGTGGGACGAGAGGCTTAGCACCTTGAGAGCAGAGCGTACGCTGCGCGATGCGGGACAGAGACGCCAATCGCAACGGGGCGAGGATCGCACCGACGCCATCGCGGCTGCGCATATCCTTCAGGCATACCTGGACAGGTCCGTGCGATGAGGGAGCCCCGGTGAGGTACCTGCTGGCCGTTGCGACTCTGACGATCTGGCTCGGCGGCTGCGCCGGGCCCGCCTCGACCGACACAGTCGATGTACGCGTGGCCAGAGGATCGGGCTCGCTCGAGATCGGGCGCACTCTCGTATCGGCCGGACTGATCGACCACCCCCGCGCATTCTCTCTCTACGTGCGGTTGCGTGGAGTCGACCAGACCTTGAAAGCAGGGCACTATCGCTTCCCGGCGCAGGCCGCATGGCCCGAACTCGTCGACCTGATGGTCGCCGGCTCGGTGGTGACCCACCCCGTGACGATTCCCGAGGGCTTCAGCCTCCGGGAGGTGGCTCCGCGCCTGGCGGCGATCACTGGAGTGAGCCCGGATTCGATCATGCAGCTGGTCGAAGACACGCTTCTCGCCGCGGCGATCGGCGCGCCCGGACCGACCCTCGAAGGATACCTGTTCCCCGAGACGTACCGGTTCGCGGAGGGCGTCGACCCGATCGAGGCGCTGACGGCAATGGTCGACCGCTACCAGGCGTTCTGGGGTCCGGAGGAGCGGGCCAGGGCGGATTCGATGGGACTCAGTGAACGTGAGGTCGTGACGCTGGCGAGCATAGTCGAGGAAGAGGCCCGCCACCCCGAAGAGCGACCCGTGATCGCCGGTGTGTACCTGAACCGACTCGCAATCGGCATGATGCTGCAGGCCGACCCGACCGTACAATATGCGCTCGGCGCGCCGCGGGAACGGCTGCTGTATCGTGACATCGACTCCGTGGCCGACAACCCGTATAACACTTACACGCACACCGGGCTGCCGCCCGGCCCCATCGCATCGCCGGGGGACGCGGCCCTGCGCGCCGTCCTCAAGCCCGCCGATGTTCCCTACCTTTTTTTCGTCGCGCGTCCAGACGGTTCGCACGAATTCACGAGCACCGCTCGTGAGCACATCAATGCCAAGAATCGCATCCGACGCGAAGACTCCTGACCCGATCGAAGCGTAAGGACCGGACAATGCGCGACCCGCAGGGAGCGGAAGGGCTGGCGGAGCGACTGCGCCTCATGGTCATCACCCGACCCGACCCGGCCGGCGGCTTGCTGCGCGATGTGGTGGCCGAATGCATCGAGGCGGGGGCTACTGCGATCCAACTCCGTGACAAGAACGCGAACAGCCGCGAGCTGTACACGACGGCGATGGCACTGGCTCCAATCGTGCGTTCCGGTGGCGCGCTGTTCATCGTCAATGACCGCTTCGACGTGGCGATCGCGGCGGAGGCGGACGGCGTTCACCTCGGGCCCGAGGACATCCCGGTAGCGGCAGCGCGACATCAGCTCACCCCGGACTTTCTCGTCGGCTACTCGACGGACGACCCCGCCGCAGGCGCGCGAGCCGCGAGCGACGGCGCGGACTATCTCGGTGTCGGAGCCGTGTTCGGGACGGTTTCGAAGGCCGGACTCTCGGAGGAGGCGATCGGCGTCACTCGGGTTGCGGAGGTTGGCGCTGCGGCCGGCCTGCCGGTTGTCGGGGTCGGAGGAATCACGGCTCATAACGCCGCTTCGCTCGCTCGGCTGGGCGCCGGGATCGCGGTGCTGGGGGCGGTCATGAACAGCTCCCGTCCGGCGGAGGCCGTGCGGGAGCTGTAGCGGGCGATGGGTCAGCGGGGGTAGGGCCGCAGGCTGGGCGGACTCGAGTCGGGTTCGACGAGCCAGATTCGCCTGTCGCCAAAGTAGTCGAAGAGTCGTTCGTTCCTGGCCGGGTCCATTTCTCGGGCCCAGACAACCCGGGACTCATCTACGTCGGCTGCGTTGTATACCCACTCATCGTGGAGCGAGTGGTCCGGTGCATAACGGACGACGACCAGGTGAGCGCCCTCCATATTCTCGAGCCGATCCTCGATCAAGCTGCGGTCTCCCGGCGCATACGCCGAAGGTGAGAGCCGCGTCGCCATCCATGGCAGCAGAAGAGCGAGGTATATCAGAACAAGGCCGGTCGCGATCCGTTTGCCGGCTGGCCGATCCCGCCACCGCCACACCCGGACATACCGCAGCCCATGGACAATCGGCAGCATGGTGAGCCCGAGGATCGGAGCCAGGTAGCGCGGGAAGTGGTGGACGACGGCCAGCGAACCGAGAAGTACGATCAGGCATGTGACGGTCGCGAGCCGAGTCCATGGATCGGACCGGAAGCGGTGCCGGAGGCCGACGAGCAACGGAATCACCATCGGGAATCCGATCAGCAGCTTGAAAGACTTCCGTATCTTGCGCCAGGCTTCAGCGTTTAAGCCGAGGTTCGCTCGCGCGGCTTCCCAACCGGGCAGGTGATAATCGTACTGGAACTCGCGAAGCTCGGCGTGCCGGTACTCGGGCTCTTCTTTCCTCGGCAGCGGCGCGAACTCCCCGGCGATTGCATACGTGTCCGTGTATACCGTGTACGGCATGGTGAGCACGTCGCCGGTCGTCCGGTAGTTGTAGTAGCCCATCCAGGCGAGTGTCGCCGCCACGAGCAGGGCCGCCGGACCGATGGTACGCCGGACGCTGCCGTATTCACCAGCGATGATTCTCCGGGTAGCCCACACGAGCAGGACCGCCGCCGCCGGCAAGCAGACCAGGAGTCCCTCGAAGGGGCGCGTGTTGGCCAGCACGGCGACCCCCAATCCCAGCAGCAGGCCGTATCTCGCCCGGGGCTCCTCGATCAGCCGCGCGAGCGCTCCGAACACGAGTGCCCCGCCCAAGACAGCCAGCGACGCCACCCAGTAGTTGTCGGCCCACAGAAGAAGCATGCGCGCCGTGGGTACCAACGTCCCGGCCAGCGCCCACCCGGGCGTAAACCAGGTTCTGAGCATCCAGTAGATCGCGGCGGCCGCAGCCGCCACGCTGAGCCAGACGCCGAATATCGGGTGCCCGAACAGCAGCGTGCCGAGCGCCATCGACAGTCCTGGCCCGGGTGGATACTTGGACACGTAGGTGGGCTGCCAGATGATGTAGAAGCTCTCGAAGTGCTCCCAAAGCGCGTGGGTCGGATTGGCCAGCCGGCCGTGACCAAACGTGTCAGCCGCCAACAGGTAGCTGAACTCGTCGTGCACAGCCGGCTCCGGGTAAATTCCCCGCCACGCCGCGACCGCACCGAGCGTGAACACGACGAGGAAAACGAGGAGAACGCCATGCCGTTGGAGGATGATCGCGCGACGCGCGGAGGGACGTGTGCGGACCGAGCGCAGAGCTGGAACGCTGAAGGCCAGGATGATCACCGCAATCGCGGCGATGAACTCGATTGTCTCCCTCACTCAGCCCGGGCCGATACGAGTGAGGGGATGCGTGAAGGCGTCGCTGACCGAATCAGTTCATGCCGGCGATGGCCGCGGCGATGTGCTTGGCACTCATCGACTCCTCTTAGTTGGGGGTGCCGAATTTTATTCAAGGCGCGCTTCGACGGAAAGGCGAGATGGACGAAGCCCCACCTTGTCCGCATGGACGGGCGGGGCTTCATATGTGAAGTCGGCGGCGACCTACTCTCCCACGGCGCAGTGCCGCAGTACCATCGGCGCTGAGGGGCTTGACTGCTGGGTTCGGGATGGGACCAGGTATATCCCCCTCGCGAGAGCCACCGACATCGATCGTAACGGGTGTGAGTGAAGCGAGAGAGAGCGGGAGGTGTCTGAGACGATATAAGAAGGGTGGATCAAGCCACACGGCCGATTAGTACGGCTCGGCTGAACGTGTTGCCACGCGTACACCTGCCGCCTATCCACGCAGTCGTCTCCTGCGGGCCTTCAGGCACCTTTACGGTGCGGGAGATCTCATCTTGGGGGGGGCTTCCCACTTAGATGCTTTCAGCGGTTATCCCGACCCGACGTAGCTACCCTGCGATGCCCCTGGCGGGACAACAGGTACACCAGCGGTCAGTCCACTCCGGTCCTCTCGTACTGGGAGCGGCTCCCCTCAAATCTCCTACGCCCACGGCGGATACAGACCGAACTGTCTCACGACGTTCTAAACCCAGCTCATGTACCGCTTTAACGGGCGAACAGCCCGACCCTTGGGACCTTCTCCAGCCCCAGGATGCGATAAGCCGACATCGAGGTGCCAAACCGCCCCGTCGATGTGAACTCTCGGGGGCGAT
>JBFILW010000078.1:0-11480 GCA_041612005.1 Gemmatimonadota bacterium | reverse complement strand
CCGAGGTACAGCCCACCCGAGATCCCGAGTGCTGACGGCTGACGGTACCGGGATCGTGCAGCGCCACGCGAGGCGACCAGGAGCCATCCGATGTGCGAGTGTCTCGATCGTGGTGATGGCACGGTGCACGTCGATCAGTGCTGCTACGACGACTGGCTGCGCGGACAGCGACTACTACCCTGGGCGCTCGGGATGCTAGACGTACTGGAGTGCGACTGCCCGGGCGTGGTGCCGAGCTGTATGCGGTGTCAGCTCAACGACATATTGAGAGGAGGAGACCATGGCTCATCACGGAGATAACCCTGTTCCATACTTTGGTCCGACGGGCAAGTTCCCGCGTGGCAAGCTGAACGCGGACGACGAGGGCGAGATCCAGTTCGGCATCACGAACGACGGCGACACGGTCATCGTGCAGTTCGGACAGCCTACCGCTTGGGTAGGCATGACTGCCGAGCAGGCCGAGAGCTTCGCTGACTCACTCAAGATAGCCGCCAGCAGGGCGAAGCTACTATCTGAGTTCACGAGCAAGTAACCATGTCGGGGCCGTCCTCACCATCCAATCGTCCATCCACTACCGAGGGCGGCTCCGACGCCAACATCGAGGCATTGATGGAGCGCTGCCTGAAGGCTGTAGCCGAGGAGTGCGCGGCATGGCGTCTAGATAACGCGGTGTCGAGCGCCATCTACCATGCCTTGAAGGGGACATTTCGCAGCTTCCTGGAACTCAACAGGATGGAACGTGGCCGAGACTGACGCCAACGTCTGCGTAGTCTGCTCGTCGGTGCCTCGCCCCGGCGGCTGGATCTGCTCGGAGTGCCAGCGCTGCGTGGGGACGCTCCAGTGCTGCGGGCACGCGCGATGGTGCGAGCGGGGGGCGCGGTGAAGAAGGACAAGCCCGATGGCGTCTACTGTCCGCGGTGCGGTCACTGGTGGCCTTTTAGCGTCCCTTTCCACTCCTGTAGCCAGGACGATAACAGACCTCTCTCTCCATATTGCTCGAAATGCGGCGGTACATTACGCACGGGCTTTCTACCCCGCGTGACCTGCCAGTGTGGATGAGGGGGGCGCGATGACGATGCTTGCCGCCGGCACTGAGTACATCAGGGGGATAACCGCGAGTGGTGGCCCTACGGTATGGCATCGCACGAGAAAAGGGGCCTGGACATGGTGCGGCAAGCGCTGCGGAGTGTGGTACACAATCAGCCCCTACTTGAAGCTCGAAGGAACCAATGTGTATGTCCCGACACGCAAGAAGCCACGCCCGCCGGGAAAGGTCTGCAAGCGATGTGACGCGGCGCACCGGAAGGGTGAGTAGTGGACTGGGGCGCGTTCTGGGCCGGCGTGATCAACGTCGTCAAGACGATCCGTCTCGACGAATGGGGACCCTGGGGTGCGCTCGCAGTCGGCATCTTCATTCTCGTGTGGAAAGCGCTCGACGCCTGGGGCAAGCGCGGGAGGAAACGGGATGAGTGAGCCCGTGTTCTGCGGAACCTTCTACGGCAAGACCGTTGAAGGAAACGAGGCGGCTCGTGACGCTCTGGAGTGGGCCATGGCGGAGATGACCAGGCTCCGAGCTGAGAACTCCGACCTACACGCCAAGCTGTTTATTCTTGGGGCTGTGCACCATGAGTGAACGCAAGCGCCGCCGCTGGATCTGGCTACTCCTACTTCTGCTCGCCGCCTTCGTCGTCGGCTGGGCCGCGAGGCCCATCCCGCCGCAGAAGTATACCGAGGAAGAAATCAAAGCGCTCCGCGACGAACTGGCCAAGGCCAAGCTGGAGCCCGTGACCATCGTCCGCGAGATCGAGAAGATCGTCCCCGGGCCGGTGCGCACCCGAACCGTGGTAGTCTCGGAGGGCAGAGTCGAGCGGGCTCCCGCGGACGTGGCGAGCACCCCGCCGGACCTGGTTACCCCCAGCCAGGCGGGACCGGCGGTGCCACCGGAGGGGCAGCCGGGCGGGGTGGTCGGAGGTATGCACGACTGCCTCGACCCGGCTGCCTTGACCGTTGACCTCGCCGGTAGTTGCCGGTTTGACCTCGTGGATACCCCGGATGGGTTCTACGGCCGGCAGTTCTGGACCGGCGAAGCCTACGTGATCCACGAGGGGCAGACCATCCTGGAGGCCCACCGGGGGCCGGTGGAGACCGCCCATCGCCGCCTGGAGGCGATCCGGGACCTTCGGGTAGGCAAGACCCGGCCCGGAACGCTTGCGGCTGGTCTCGGGGCAACCAGCGCCCCGGGCGTCGAGGTCTGGGGGGCCTGGTGGAGGCGTGGCCGGAGGCTCGGGGCCTGGGCCGGCGTCGAGTACGACCTGGATCCCGAGTCGATCTACCGATCGCAGTACGAATCGTTTTCGACGTCCGACCGCTGGCGTGTCGCTGGCGGGGTGGCGTTCAGGATCCGATGACTCAACGTGGCGTTCCGTCCCGTGCCGTGACGTATCGTGGCGTTCCGTCCCGTGCCGTCCCGTTCCGTTCAGTGACGTGACGTAGTGTTCTTTATTCCGCCGGTCAACCCGGCAAGGAGCATAGCATGAGATCTTGTGTCGTTCGCGTCAAGGGTGTCTCCCCAATCTCGTTCAGCCGCTACATCAAGGAAGGCTTGAAGAAAGGGGAAGACCCCGATGGGAGAGAGCATCGCATCTGGAAAGACAAGCTGCACGTCGATAACGGGCACGTCGTCGTTCCGCCAATGATGATCAAGAAGTCGATCGACGGAGCAGCGCACGGCATCAAGGAGAAGATCAAGGGCAAGGGAAACACGACCTGGATCCAGGCATTCAAGGCCGGAGTACTCGTGACCGAGCCACTGGTCCTCCCGGTCAAGCTGGAGGATGTAGCGTGCGAAGAGATCTTCGCTGACGCGCAAGGGAAGAAGGGCGGGGGCCGCGTGTCTCGTTTGTTCCCGACAATCCGTGAGTGGGGCGGGGAATTCACGGCCTACGTCCTGAACGACTCGATCGAGAGCGAGCGCTTCGAGCGTTACATTGACTACGCTGGGAAGTTCGTCGGGTGGGGACGCTTCCGGCCGGCCAACGGAGGATACTACGGGCGGTTCACGCCGACGAAGTTCGAATGGGGTGAGTGATGGAACGCCCGAGGTTCGTCCGTTCATACGAGACGCAAGTCCTATCGGACCACCTGAAGGAACTCGCGGAGAAGAACATCGACGAAGTGACCTACAAGGAACTCTCCGAGGTCGCAAAGAGCAACGTTCAGGCGGAAGGTCGTGGCGCTTTGATGAGGGCCAGGAAGATCGCATTGGATGAGCGCAACGAGTATTGGGATTGCATCCCGAAGGTGGGTCTCAGGCTATTAACGGACTCCCAAAGGATCGCCAAGGCACCCTCGCAGCGTCGATCGATCCGCCGGAAGGTGGTCAAGACCCTCAAGACGGCTCAGGTGAGAGACTACGAAAGCCTGACTGACGCAGAGAAGTACAATCAGCAAGCTACGTTGACTCTGGCGGCTTTCGTGGGTCAGGCGTCATCGGAGACGTCGCATAAGAAGATCCTGGAGGCCGTGGAGGAGAAGCATAGGCAGCTAGCATTGACCGAGACTGCGGAGACCCTGAAGCTGTTTCGGTCGAGTTGACGTCCCGTCGCGTTGCGTAGCGTACCGTATCGTGACGTCTCGTACCGTGTCGTGCCGTGACGTTTCGTGCCGTAACGTGACGTGCCGTAGCGTGCCGTAACGTTTCGTCCCGTGTCGTGACGTATCGTTCCGTGACGTGACGTGACGTGGCGTAACGTTCCGTGATGTAACGTAGCATTACAGGGTCCGCCGGGGCGTCCGGGGTCAACAGGCCGTGCGCGAACGGTGGTCGGTGGCCCGGCGGACCCATCTCATGCTACTTGATACGCCACGAGATGCCAGCCCCGTACACCTCCCCGCGTAGATCATCCGACTCGAACTGACCCCAAACCCCGAGCTTCGCCCCCGCCCAATACCTGTAGTTCACACGCCACGCAGTCGGAGTATCGACTCCGGCAGGCTTGCATCGACCGTGGCGGCAGGTCTGGGACGTGGACTCCCAGGGTGCGGAGACGTCGAACAGGACCATCTGCTGCTTCGCCTGGACGACCAAGGCAAGCGTGACCGCAGGATCGAGCCAATCGTCCGAGTCCTGGAGGCCGGCACGGCCCTCGACCTCGACCGCACCAGCACTGGACGCCCACAGCACGCACAGAAAAAACAGCAAGATTCCCTTCCTCATCGATCCTCCCTGTTGGCCAACAGCCAACCGATCAAGCCGGCGATCGCGGAAACGATCACCAGCAATGCGAAGTCGATCAACCGCTGAGCTTCTTGACCGCCGTGGTGACGCTCGAGGCCCCAGGCTTCACGACATAGTCGTGCAACGCCCCGGCACCCATCGTCACCAGCAGGCCGTAGAAACCCGCAGCGACGTATCCGAGCGCCCCCTCGCCGGCATCGAGGTGGCCCACGGACTCGCTGACCACTCCGGCCACGGGGCCGAGAGCGAGCGCGATCTTATCCTTGGGCCATTTGATCATGCGCCCGATCCCCTCGGTAGCTCCCCAAACCACCGCCGCGATCGTTGCCAAGTCGATGAATAACTCGTTCATGGTCGGCGTCCTCCATCCCGGTCGAACTTCCCGGGAATGGCTCGGAAGATGTCAGCTCGCAATGCAGCGATCTCCGACTGGATCAGATCGAACTTCTTACTATTCTCCGCGAGAATTTCCCTGTTGCGCGCGATCCGCTCCTCGATCAACTGGAACCGAGCGTGCGTTCCCTGGTGCATGTCTTTCTGTTCATGGATGCGGATCTGCGCCGCAGCAGACTTCATCTCGGACCATTGGACCAGTCCAGTCGAAAGGCCCGTGGCGATCGTTACTCCGATCCCGAGTATGAAGCTGAATAGCGGCGGGAACCACCAGTGTGTTCCGTTCATCTGCTTTTTCATCCTCACCCCCTTCTCGCGAGACGCCACAAGTATATGGCGGAAGGGGGCTCAGAACCCGACCTGCTGGCCTTCTGGCTGCTTGGGAACGAATGTCCGACTGAAGCGCAGGCGCTTACCGGAGCGCACTAGAGAGTCTTCGAGCTGGCGGATCCGCTCGTTGAGCCGACGCCGCTGCTGCTCGTCGAGGTTGATCTCCTTGTTTCTCAATCCCGTGGCCACGTCGAGCATGATGTTCGCGTAGGACGGATCGTTCGCGTACTCCCGGAATGCCCGGTCGGAAGTCGAGACGACGCGGCTGACGAAGAAGAGATTGGTGAGCAAGTAGAAGCGCTCTCCGTCGAACGAGTACCGGGTACGGCCCGCGGGATCGACTCGCTTGGACCAGCCCATCCACCTGCGGATCGGCCTCGGCATGTTCTCGACGATCCGCCCAACTGCTCCAGACTCCGCGCGTTCGAGGTTGCGGTTGAGGAACAGGTTCTTGCCGGCGGCAACCTCGACGGGGGTTTTCAGGAGAGGCGTGACCATGCCGATCGATTGCCGCATGGTTTCGGACAACGACCCGCGCCAGATCACGTCCAGGCCGCGAAGGGGAAGGTCCACCCCGGTGATCATGCGCACGGTCTTCCCGTCGCGGTCGAGGCGCATCTTCAGGGCCTCGCCGTCCCAGGAGACCATCTGTCCGTTCTCCTCCTCTCGTCCGCGGAACGGCTTGATCTCGGCGGCGACTCTCCCTGGGCGAGTCGTCAGCGCTCGGGCTTGCAGCGTGATGTTCTTGCGGGTCCAGGTGTAGAAGGGAATGAAGCGCCGGAAGACTTCCTTCTCCACCCTGGAGAGGTTGCCGTAGTCGAACAGGAATTCCTTGACCTTCTGCGCGGCGAGGTTGAAGTCGTCTCCGCGGCGAACGTGGTTCAGGAACAACTGGATACGAGCCTCGTTCTCGATGTTCAACGCGACCTTGCGTGGGATCTTCTCAAAGCGGCCGCCGATGGCTTTCGCGGTTCCGGTCTGCTGACTGAACTCGCGGAACCTCGCGGACACGCCCAGATTCTCGGCGGCCTCGCGCAGCTCGCGGTAGCTGAACTCCTGCCCGAGCTGGGTACGGAAGGTCCCGTCGAGACCGGCCATCATCCGCACGGTCGCGGCATGGAGCCTGGGGGACAGGGCCGAGACGCCCACGTCCAGAAACGACTGAGCGACGTTCGAGTAAGCGTTGCGGAAGTTGAACGCTGGAAAGTAGATCGTGACCCAGCTCTTGAACGTGTTGTTCAGCTTGTCCCAGATGTTGAGCAGAGAATGGATCTCCCGGCCCTGGAGGACTCGGGCTTCCATGTCTTGCAGATCCCTGATGATCGGCACCGGAATCTCGACGTCAGCTAGCTTGTTGATCGATATAGTTCCCAAACCCGTCTCGATGGGGATCGTTTCCAGTCGTCTCCAGCTCGGGAGTCGATCTGCGAACTCCGCGTACTTGTTGAGAGTCGCGGCAAGTTCCTTGCGGTCCTTGACCTTCAGCAAGCGCTGGCGCAAGAACTCGGTCTGCATGTCCGGGTCGAGCTTCCGAATGAAGTCGAGCGGAGTCTTGCCCTTGGCGATCGCGGCCTCGACCTGCGCGAACTGCTTGGCCTTGGCAGCCGTCTCGACGCCGGCTTCTCGGAATGCAGGAAGGATGTCGCGTAGTCGGTAAGGAAGATCGGGTACTCCGAACTCTTTTGCGATCGTTTCGTACCAAGATCTGAATGCGACTCCATCGGCGTGCGCGCGGGCTCGGCGCTCGATGATCTCCAAGGGGTTCCAAACGGGACGGAGATTCGGAGCCAAGCGCTCGGCCTCTTCGAGGCTGTCGAAGACGCGGTACTCGTTATGGCGTCCGAGAGTCCCGAGATCCGTTGTCTTCTTCTTGAACAGTGGGACGTTATCGAGCAATTCGTCCGCGGTGTTGTTGTAGAAGTGCGCGACGTAGTTCTTGACGACCCGCTCGGGTTCGAGCAGGCCAACACGCTGCTCCGCGATGGCCATGTCATCGAAGATCTGCCGCATCAATTGGCCGGCCTCGATCGCGCGGGGATCCAGGGTACGAAGCGTGTCGAGCGTTCCGGACTCGGCGGCTTTGACGATCGCTTTCCAGGTCGCAGGCTTCTGCTTGGCGACCCAGCGCATCGCCGGGGAGTCCTCGACCCGGCGCATGATCCCCGAGTACAACCCGACCGCACCCTCCATGTGGGCTTCTTTGAGCAGGTTGTAGCCTCGGACGTTGCGGGTGATCCAGTCCCGGCTGAAGATTCGTCCCATGCTGTCCAGACCCCGGTTGACCCGTTGGCCGAGGGCCATCGCCGCAGGGCCGAAGGCGCTTTCGGAGACCGCCTGGACGAGCCGCTTGGACGGACCCGATTGGGCAATCGCCCGGAGGCTCGTGCCCGGGACGAAGAACCCGGCGATCTTGATCCCCCCGGGGTCGAGCAGCCTCGGGTTGAGCTTCGCGGCCTCCTCGATGGCGTCCGCGGCCTGCTTGCGGACGGCCAGTTCCAGGCCCCGGAAGAGGGGGTCACCCTTCTGGATACCGGCCGAAAGGAGTTCGTCGGCCTGGCGGGTGACGGCCTGCTGGACGGCCTCGCGGCGCATCAGGCGCTCGGCGGCCTGGGCTGCCCTGGAGCGGATCAGGACGTTGGCCGTGGCCAGTTCTCTCTCGCCGGCCAGAGCCGCGAAACGGGCCTCCAGGCGCTCCCGGGTGGTCTGGGCCGCCCGGTCCCGGGCCAGGGCCGCCGCGGCCTTCCTGGTGCCCTCGGGCGCGGTCTCCAGGGCCACCCGGCCACCGGCCTCGGGAAGCCTTTCGGCCAGTTCCCGGCGGAAGAATGCCTTGCCCTTGCGGGTGAAGGCCAGGGTGCGGCCAGCGGTGGTAGCTGCGCGGAGCGCTGGGGTCGTTCCGAACGTGACATAGGTCAAGGGGTCGGCGGCCACATCGAGGACAAGCCCCAGCGCTCCACGCCCAGTCGGGTCCAGCGCCCCGCCCCTCTGTAGCGCCAGGCCCTCTCCGGTCTCACTGAACAGGAACGGAGCGGCGTCGGAGAGCTTACCCAGCTCGCCCACGCCCAGGTTCTCCAGCACCTCCCCGAAGGCCCGCTTTTCGCCTTCGAGGCCGCCGATGCCGGAGAACATCTCCCGGCCGGCACGTTCCGCGGCGAGGTCCGCGCGGCCGGTGGTCAGGAACTCCTCGACCGCGCCGGCCACCGCGAAATTCGGCCTGGATATCAGATCGACAACCCGTCGGAATAATCCGGGGCTGTCCTGGGGGACTCGGGGGGCATCGACCTCCCGGGCCTCAGCCTCTAAGCCTGCGACCTCGTCCTGAAGCTGCTCCAGCGTCTTCGGGGTCTTGGGCTTGGCCTTGCGCCTCGACGCCAGGCGTGAGGACAGGCTGCGCTCGGAAAGGCTTGCCACGTCACTGTCCGCCGCCCGTCAGCAAGCCACGAAGGAAGTCGGGAAGTCCCTCGCCTCCCCTCCGACCGGCACCCAGGGTCGGGAGGACTTCGCTCAAGACTCCGGGTGCGACCGCGGCAGCCGCTCCGAGGCCCGGGGCTAGGCGCTGGAACGATCCGAAGCGCTCGGCTGCCGGTGTGAATCCACCCGGGAGCACGGCCCCAGACTGGGCCGGTCCAGCCGCAGTCCCCTCGGGGACTCGGTCATCGAGTTCCTTCGTGAACTCCTGGAGTGCTCGTAGTCGATCCACGGGTGAGAGGTTCGGGATGCGCTTGAGCTGCAACTCGAACCGGCGCAGGATACGATCGCGGCCCTCCCCGGCCTCGATGAGTGCCTGGAGCGGAGCGATCTCGGGGAGGTTCGCGTCACCGAAGATCGCCGCGTTGACGACATCGAACGCGGTGCCCGACGCATCCAGTTCTCGATCTTCCTGCTGCTGGGCACGCTTGTCGCCAAGCTCCTGTGCCATCTGCTGGCGTCGGGCCGCGGCGATGTTCCTCAGAGTCTCATCGGCCGATCTGCCGATATTGGCCCCGAACTTCGCGGCATCGGAGGAGAGCTGCCGGCCGAACTCGGTCTCACCTAGTTCCCGCTCGAACGCCTGCTGTTGCGCGATCTCGTCCTGTCTTCGAGCGGCCTCGCGTTGTTCGCGGCGGATCTCCTCCTGGATCTCGTCTTGACGGATCTTGGACTCGAAGGCGCGCTGCTCGGTGATCTCGCGTCGCCTCTCCGCGCGTTCGAATCTACGCTGCCGGGTCTCGGTCTCCCGGGACGCCTCCTCCCGTGGACGGTCCAAGATCTGACCCGCGAGGGTCTGGCCGAACGGATTGCCGAAGGCCGAGGCGATCGAGGCCAGGGCCAGCGCTCCGCGCTCGCGTAGTCCGAGCCGGCGAGGCTCGACCGCAGCGGGCTCGGCCGTGGGTCCCTGCTGAAGGATCTGCTGCAAGATCGCGGGCTGCGACGCAGCCCCGAGGCCACCGAGGATCCCGTTAGCCATGGACCACCTCCACCGCGGGCCGCATCAACCCGTTGAAGTACGCCCGCAGCAACGCCGACCGGCGAACCGTGGGTGCGATCACCGGGGCCAGCTTCATGTAGGCCGCTCGGAGCTTGGGCATCTCCTCCAGCCGTAGCCGGAAGATCACCCACTTCAGGCTTCCATCGCCCCAGACCGCACGAGCGAGCCAGCACCCCAGAGCGAGGGCACCAGCGCCTCCCGCGAGTCCGCCGACGACCTGTCCGGTCAAGGCGGCGCGCTCGGAGCGACCCTGCTGCACGCGCTGGAACTGCTGCTCCTGGAGCCCGAGGGCCGGTCCGAGAAGAGCGTTCAAGAGGTTCTGGATATCGGCCCGCCGACGCTCTTCGGCCAATGCAGACTCCTGCGCCTGCCTTCTCCCGATCTGCTCCTGCCCCGCCTGCCCGATCGCCGCCTGAATCGCCTGGCCCACACCCGAGCGACCGAGGCCCGCCCCGGCGAGCTGCCCACCGAAAGCCTGCTGCGCTCCCTGAGTTCGGGAAGCGATGTCCGCAAGCTCCTGGTTCAGCAGCAGAGGGGAGGTCCGACCCTGCTGCCCCACGATCTGGAACAGCGAGCCGAGAGCCAGCGGGATTCCCGAGGCCACGAACGGGTCGAGTCCCGATAGCGCAGTACGGACGATCTCCCGGCTGACCTGGCCGGCCTTCTGACCCCTGCCCGCCTCTGCGGCCTGCTGGCCAAACCCGGCGATCTGCCCGAGCTGCCCGAGCGACCCGAGTAAACCGAGAATCCCTGTCGGCTGCGCACCGTTTGCCATCTCAGCCCTCCAGTCCAGCCTCGGCAATCGCCTCGGCCGGAACGCCGCGTGCCTTGAGCAACGCCAGCAGTTCCGCGGTCAACTCAGCCGGCCAGACCGGGATCTCACTCGTCCAAACCTCCCGGTTGACTCGGCCCTTCTCGTCGATGTAATCCAGCCGGACCTTGACGGTCACCATGCCCAGACGTGACCGCCCCTCGGGGAGTCCGTTCTGCTCCGTCATGGAATGTTCAGGGACACGATCATGGGCTCCCTGCCTCCGGAACGGTGAAAGGTCATGTCGCCATCACCCCGGATCGTAACATGTTCGACGTAGGCCGTGCCCTCGACAAATACCTCCACCCCATCCTGCGCGGTGGCCAGCTTGACCTCGTGGTTTTGGGGGTCCGGATCGGGCAGGGGGCCGTCCGGGTGGCCCGTCCCTAGCGACATCGAGATCTGTAGCGTGTTGCTAAGGATCGAACCGAGGCCGTTGCCGGCCAGCGTGACCCGTGTCTGCCCGTCCTTGAGCAAGATGATGATCGAGTCGTTGATCCCGAGGTGGTACTCCTGCATCTGGAACCCTTTCTGTAGGACGTACTGTGACGCCCCGACTTCGTAGATGTAGACCGTCTCCGCGTGCTCCGATAGCCGGCATCGATCCGAATGGGTCAGTTCCTCGTCGGCCTCATAGATCAGGATATCGAACTTCCCGGCGAGCGCAGTCCTCCAATCTCCTATCTTGATGTCGATCGGGAAGCCCGGGTGACACTGCCGGAAGTAGTCCGCGATCCCGGCAGAGATCTCGACCGCGGTCCAGGGCCGCTCGAAGTGGCCCGCGCACAGTCGAGGGAGCCATCCGAGGCCCAGGCCGATCATGCACACACTGAGGCTCCGGTCCTTCGACCGGAGGGCCAGGGCCATTTTCGCGTACTCCGCGAGATCCGCGCTGGACTCCGATTGCCAGATGGAATCCCCAGAGCCAAGCATCTTCTCTCGAACGCCGAAGCGATTCGGCTCTTGCTTCGTCTTGACCCAGGACGTCTCGTCCAGCAAGACCTTCGGGCAGTGCTCCCACTTCATGCCATCAAACCCAGATCACGAAGTACGGTTCTGATCGCGTTGATGTTCGTCGCGCACTCCGCGAAGTTGTCGTTAATGGTGCCGTCAGCTCCAGACCCCACTACGGCTGCCACGGTCCCGTCTGCGGTCCCTCCGGAACTATCGGTCAGCGCGCCGAAGTCTGTGCGCTGAACGACCGGCGTCGCGTTGAAGAAGCCTAGCTTCTGTGTAGTTCCCGT
>JBFILW010000077.1:0-11627 GCA_041612005.1 Gemmatimonadota bacterium | reverse complement strand
GGCGAGGATCTCCTCGACGGTGTTGACGTTGCCGGGAATGGCGCTGTCGGGGCACTGCGTCCAGCACTGGCTGCAGCCCGTGCACTTCTCGGCGATGAAGTCGGGCACCTCGAATCGCACGTTCGTCATGTCGCGCATGACGCTCGTCGCGGCGGGCATCGCGCTGATCGCCGCGAACGGATCGGCGATCACATCCTCGCCGGTCCGGCACACGCCGCACACCTGCTCCCAGAAGCGGCCCGGATTCCCGAGGCCCGGCCGCGCGTTGGCCACGTCGAGCACCGTGGGAATCCGCCCGGCCAACGGCTCGCCAACCTCATCGAGCGCGCCCCCATCGTCGACGGCCGTCGTGACCTCTCGGATCTCGTCGAAGCCACGACGGATCACGCGCAGATTGTCCTCCACCACACCCTCGCCGAGGTGGCCGAACTTCTTCTGCATCTGGGCCTGGATGCCCTCGAACAGCGACTCCTCCGTCAGGCTTTCCTGCTCCATGATCGAGGATGTCCGGAAGAAAGCGCCCATGAAGGCGGCACCCTGCATCCGGTAGCGGAGCTCCGGATCGTGTGCCTCGTCGGTCGCGATCTGGAAGGCGTCGAGCGCGTACACCCGGATCCCGCGCTCTTCGATGATCTGGCGCGCTTCCGCCGGAAACGACTCCCACAGGTCCTCATCGTCGAGGTCGGTCTGGATGACGAAAACGCCACCGTCCGTCAGACCCTCGAACGGATCCGAGTTGCGGAACACGTTGGGATCGGGAGACAGGACTACGTTCACGTGCTTCAGCTCGGAGTTGAGCCGCACCGGCTCGTGGCTCAGCGTGGCGTAGAACGTCGTTGGCTGGCCCTTCTTTTCTGAGCCGTACTTGGGGTTCGCCTTCACATCGAGACCCAGCAGCTCGAACGCCGTCAGCACCAGGTTCTTGCCGGTCGTGATCGCGCCCCAGCCGCCCACCGAGTGCATGCGAATCGAGATCGAGTTCTTCGGAAGCAAGTTGGGCCGCTCGGTCGGCTCGAGGGCCAGCTCCGCGAGCTCCGGATACGCGTCCTGGAGCTCCTCCTGCCAGATCTGGAGCTTGGGCAGGTGCGTCCCTCTTCGGATGAAGTCGATCCCGAGGTAGAAGCGCCGGCGACCCTTTCCGCCCTCCATCATGTTGTCGACCGCGGCGATGATGTCGCCCGGTTGGAGATCCCGGCTCCCGAACCCGAAGCCGCCCGAGAAGAAGTTCGGCATCTCATCCGGCGCGACGGCGGCGAGGCCGGGGAACGGACGACCGTTGCGCGAGCGGAAGTTCTCCATCGCTTGCGACATGGCCGCGCGGATCTCTCTCAGAATTGGCGGATCGACGGCGAGCGGCTGATCCGTTCGCTCCAGAACGGTCACCGCCTTCTTGCCGCGAAGCATTGCGGTCACCAGGTCGGCCGGGAAGGGCCGGAACATCACGAGGTCGAGGACCCCGATCTTCAGCCCGCGGCTCTCGCGCAGGTAGTCGGCGACCGCCTCCGCGTTCCACACGACCGAACCCTGTCCGGCGATCACATACTCGGCATCATCGAGCCGATACCCCATGGCGCGGGCGTACTTCCGGCCCGTCAGCTCACCGTATTCCCGCATCGCGTCGTCGGTGAGCTCGGCGACGTGATCAAAGTAGAACGGGCGCTGCGCCGCCACGCCCTGCGCGTAGCTGTCCTGGTTCTGGACGACCCCGAGCATGGCCGGGTAGTCCAGATCGAACATCTCAGGGATGCGCCGCCGTGTCGGACCGAAGGTGAGTCGCTGGGCTGGCGTCGGGCAGTCGATGGGGTCGCGCGGATCGCCGAGGAACTCCTTGATCAGCTCGGGCTCCGGGAGTAGGCAGGACTCGATCACGTGACTTGTCAAAAAGCCATCTTGAGCGACGGCGCCCGGGTTGAGCGACATCTCGGCAATCCGATGCGCGAGGACCGTGAGATCGCCGGCATATTGCACGTTCTTGCCGAACAGCTGGAAGAACCCGGTGTCGTCGATCGCGTGGTAGTCGTCGTGGCCGGCGTGTACGTTGAGCGCGTGCTTCGTCATGGCCCGGGCCGCGATGTTCAGCACGTACGTGAGCCGCTTACCGGTCGCCGCGTACAGCGACTCGTGCATGTACGCGATCCCCTGCCCGCTCGAGAAGTTGGTCGCGCGGAGGCCGGTCATGCTCATGCCCGCCGTCACCGCCGCCGCCGCGTGCTCTCCCTCGGGCTCGAAGAAGATCAGCTGCCGGCCGTTTACGTTCTCTTTCCCGGCCGCCATGGCGGCCGCCCACCCCTCGCCCATCTGTGTCGAGGGCGTGATCGGATACGCGCCTGCTCCCTCGCTTGCGGCGGTCTCCACGTGGACGGTCGCACCAGTTCCGTCCGTCGCCACCGGTATTCCCGGGTAGCGCGGCGCCTCGGCGGTCGATTGTCGCGGCTTTCTCAGCTTGATCATGCGATTCCACTCCCGGCCATCTGGGGCCGTTGTCCCCCAACTCCGTTGTATACCAAGCTCTCCGGTTCCAACCCGAACTGCGCGCCCTCCACCCAAGCGATCGCGCCGGTCGGGCAGCGGGCGCAGGCGCCCGGCTCCGCCAGCTCGTTCTTCGAATAGTCGATCACGGGAAGCCCGCGCACCATCTCGATCAACCCGGGAGCGGCATCGACGGCGCAGCGCCCGCAGGCATCGCAGGCGACCGAGCACAAGTCCGTGGCCGCGTCCCCCTCCAGAAGACTCTTGCACTGCACGATGAGCCTCTGCTCGAGCGGCATCAGCACAAACAGATCGAGCGGGCACGCCTCGACGCAGTCATTGCATGCGGTGCACTTGTCCGGATCGACCAGTGGCAGATCGGACGCACTCATTTGGATTGCGTCGAAAGTACACGAAACGGCGCAATCCGCGAGGCCGATACAGCCCCACGTGCATCCCTTGCCCCCGCCTCCGACGGCCACCGCGGCGCCGCAGCTCTCGATCCCATCGTACTCGGCTTTGTGGACCGCCACGTCGGATCCACCCGCACACAGCAGGCGGGCCACTCGCTTGACGGCTTCGCCGGCGTCGACACCGAGGAGAGCTGCGACGACATCCACTTCCATGCGGCTGAGCACGGTGCACTCCGCCGGTACGACCTCACCACCCACGGCCGCCTCCGCGAACGCGCGGCAGCCGGCGAAGCCGCAGGCGCCACAGTTGGCGCCTGGGAGCAAGTCGGTCACGCCTTCGATACGCGGATCCTCCCACACTTTGAAGCGGCGGTGCGCAACTGCGATGAGAGTGCCGAACGTGAGTCCGACCCCACCGAGTATCGCCACCGAAGTGAGAATCGCCGCCGGATTCATGACCTCTCCGTCAACGACCTCGGTCGACCGCGGAGTCGATTTCGGTGAGGTCGGCCTGGCGAAGGAGCCATGCGGCGAGAACGTCGACCGGCTGTGACTGGCTGCCGGTGGGAGCGGGTGGGCCGGCTCCGTCGGCCGCTGGTGCCTGGGCGGCGGCGCCAACCGGTACGGCCTCGCCGGCCGCCAGTGCCCGCAGCAGCCGTAGCTCCTCGGCCTGCTGGAATGCGGAGACCCGACCCAGCGCGCGACCGGGCTCTGTTTCCGGCAGGTGGCTGACTTCGATCCGAGTCCCACCCTCCGCGGGCTCATGCACGAAACGACCGGCCTCGGCGGGCACCAGGGCGGCAATCGCCGGACCGGCGGCCTCGCCAACCAGTTCCAGCTCATCGGGCTGGTTGGTCTGCATCACGAGGACTCCGGGCGTCACCAGACGGGCCAGCGGGGCCGGTGGCGCGCTTCCGCGGGCCACCAGAATGATCTTGACGGCGCCGTCCAGAAACCCGGCCAGGCCACCCGCGATCATGTCACCGCCGTCGACTTCCACGACGAGCGGAGGAGCCTTGTCGCGCTCGGTTCGGGACCAGCGGCGAAACGGGAACGCGCCCATCATCGAGTCGTGTTGGGCGGATACGTAGCGCCCTGTGCGTGCCAGCTCGACGACGCGGGCCGCGCCAAATGTTCGTCCCGCCTCAGCCAGGGCGCGGTCGACTTCGGCGTACAGGTCTTCGCCCGGGTCCACGCGAATCACAAACAGATCGTCGCCGCGCGCGGCCACCGACTCCAGGGTCTCGAGTGCGCGGCTGGCAGGCCCCAGCCAATCGCTATCCTCCGGTTCGGAATCCGAGATCAGCTCGGCGAACAGCTGCGGATCTATCCGTCCGCTGGCGAAGCGGCCGAGCTGCGCGGCGGCCCGGTCGCCCGGTCCCGAGGCGGATGGAGCGCCGGAATCGAGCCGGGCACGCAGTTGCTCCACGGTGACGACCAGCGCCGATCGGAAGGCTTCGCGCTGCGGCTCGACCGCGTCAAGAGCGCGTTGCCGGCTGGTGTCGTCAGACGGCATAGCGGTCGAACTCCTCGTTGAGGATTGCGATCTTCTCGTCCGCCGAGAAGGCGGGCAGGGCTCGCGTCTCTTCGTAACGCGGTCTGGACTCGTCGCGGTAGAAAATCCCGAGCCGCACGATCTCATCCGTCTCCGCCAACCGACGGGCGGCGTCCAGATCACTCGGATCGTGGCGGCGCCGGTTCTTGTAGATGGCGTGCATCTCAGGGGTCTCAATGCCACGCTCGTGCTCCATCAGCTCCACCATGTCCGGACTCTGCATGTACTGCTGGAACAGGTCGCCGGTAAATTTCGGGCACCGCTGGAGGATGCGCACGAAAGCGAAACCAGCATGTGTGTACGCCGCCCGCAGAGTCGCGTACAGATGTGCGGGCATCCACTCGGCCGTCTGGGCCACGAACGACGCGTTGGTGATGCCCAGGGTCGCCTCGACCGGGTTGAGCGCCGGGAGGTAGCTGCCCTGCGGCTGCGTGTTCGTGGCGTATCCCATCGGCGTCGTGGGAGATGTCTGGTTCTTGGTCAGCCCGTAGACATTGTTGTCCAGCATCAGAGCGACCATGTCCATGTTGTAGCGGGTCGCGTGGACCCAGTGGCCGGCCCCGATCGAGACGCAGTCGCCGTCTCCCATGACCACGAAGACTTCCAACTCGGGCCTGTGGAGCTTGATGCCGGTCGCGACGGGAAGTGCGCGGCCATGGAGACCGTGAAAGCCATACGTCTTGATGTAATGAGGGAACCTGCTCGAGCACCCGATGCCGGACACGAAAACGGTGCGTTCCGGGGCCAAGTCCTTCTCCGCCAGGAGACGTTGGGTCGCGGTAAGCACCGCGTGGTCTCCGCAGCCCGGGCACCAGCGGGCGCGAGCGGACTCGTAGTCAGCCATGCCGTAGTCGCGCTCATCGTCGGCGGTCGAACAGAGCAGCGAGCATCCGATGGCACTCACGATGTCCCCCTTTCAGGAGTGTTGGCGCGGATCACGTCGTGGATCACGCCGGGCCGCAGCGGCTCTCCAAGCACTCGCGTCCAGCAGTCGACATCCACCAGGGTGCTGGCACGGAGCATCCACGCGAGCTGTCCGCGCCGTCGATTCTCGTCCGTGATGTACGGGGCATTCGGATCGTCGCTGTAGTTGATCTCCACCGTCATCACCTTCTTGAAGCCCTCGAAGATCGACTTGAGCCCCGGCTCGAGAGGCGAAAGGAACGTCAGGTTCAGCGACGAGACTTTCAGACCCCCGGCTCGAGCCCGCTCCACCGCTTCTTCGATCGCCCCACGGGTGCTCCCCCAACCGACGACGAGCAGATCTCCGGACGGGTCACCGTAGACGGTCGGCGGTTTCAGGGTCCGTTGGAACGCGGCGATCTTACGGCTCCGCATGTCCGCCGAGCGCTGGTTGATGTCCGAGCTGTAGGCCACGTGGCTCAACTCATCGTGCGCGAGGCCGGTGAGAGTGAACATCCCACCCGGCTGGCCGGGGATGAAGCGGCGCGAGAGGCCAGTCCGCTCATTCCATTCGTAGGGACGCGTTCCCTCGGGTACCGCCGAGAAGTCGGGCGGGGGCGCTTGCCAGGCCGGGTCGAGCTGGGGCCGAGGGAACGGCTGCACGCCGGTGGCCAGATTCGCATCGGAGAGAACCATCACCACCGTACGCAGTGTCTCGGCGATTCTCCTGGCGGTGATCATGGCGTGGAAGCACTCCTCGATCGTCGACGGGGCCAGCACGATGTGCGGCGCGTCGCCCGGTTGGCCGAAGACCGCGGCCAACAGGTCCGATTGCTCGACTTTGGTCGGAAGTCCTGTGCTCGGCCCGCCGCGCTGGACGTCGATCACCACCAGGGGTGTCTCCGTCATGACGGCCAGGCCGAGGAACTCGGTCTTGAGCGCGAGGCCCGGACCCGACGTAATCGTGAAGGCGACCTTTCCGGAATAGGAAGCACCGATCGCCACACCAGCCGCGGCGATCTCGTCTTCGGCCTGGTGCATGGCACCACCGTATTTCTCGAACACCTCGCCGAGGTGGTGCGATACGGAGGTCGCCGGAGTGATCGGGTACATGGCGGCGAGCTCCATGCCGGCCGCGATCGCCCCGAGCGCGACCGCCTGATTGCCGTTCATCACGATCATTTCAGTGTCACTCGGCTCACGCGGGACGTCGATCCGAAAGTCAAGGTTCTCCTTGGCCCATGCGACGCCGAGCTCCAGTAACTGCACGTTGCGCTCGGTTATTTCCTCGGCTTTGCCACGGAACGCGTGGGCGATCTGATCACGGACGAGATCCAGATCCAGACCGTGCACGCAGGCGAGCAAGCCGAGGGCGAACATGTTCTTGCCCTTCGACGGATCCTCGACCACGGTGAGGCACTGCTCATGCATCGGGACTTCGATCACCCGGTAGGGGAGCTCGGAGAGCTCGACCATGGCGGCCTTCCATTCCGCCTGGATGTCTTCGTCAGGATGCGTCGCCCACATGTTCTCGAGCAGGATGACGGCGTCCGTCTCCAGCGCATCGAGACGGTGGCGGGCCAGGAGTACCTGCTCGTTGAAAGCCACGACCATGTTTGTGCGATCGCCCCAGTTCGTGACCGGTTCCGTACCGATCCGGATGCGGTTGCCGCTGGCTCCGGCCGGAAGGCGAGCCGGTGGCTGGATCTCGGCCGGGATGATCTCGACTGTCCAGACGCCGTTCCCCATCTTGGCGCACACGGTCCCGAAGATCTGCCCACACTTCTGGGCGCCCTCTCCCGAGTCCGATACCACCTCGACCGTGTATTGGCGGACCTCGACCGTCGCCACTCCATCGTCGGACGAATCGCCGATCGGGGTCTTGCGGCCCTCTGTCGCGAGCGACTCCGTTACCATGTCTCGTTCTCTCAAGTCACCGAGTGTCGATTCTGTAACAATGCGCACGCCACCGTTCAGCTGCCGGCCGTCGAGTCGCACTCCCCTCTCCGACGCCGGCAAGCCAGCTGCGGCATGCGCATCCCCGGATCAGCGAAGTCTCATACGGTAACTAACGTTACAGCGCTCGCTGCCCGGCTTGACGCAAGATATGCCCACAGCAAGATGGCGTCTGTCGGGGGGATAACCCAGTCCGCTGTAAAGAGAAAGGGTATGGGGTTGTAGGGAACTGCCCCACGCACGCCGCTCGAGGGTGCGAAGTGAGCTTGCTCGCTCGTATCTTTACCGCCATGCGTGACGGCAGCAAGCAACCCGACCGTGGGCGGCCCGACCGTTGAACCCGACCTTCACTGTCCTCCTCTACAGCAGCATCGCGGCCGGGGTGGCCGCCCTCGGAGCGATCTCGCCGCGCGGTCGTCCGGGACTCCCCGCGAGCTGGATCGGCTGGTCCAACGCGCTGGCGGCTGGCCTCATGCTCGGCGCCGCTTTCATGCTCGCCGCAAACGTGGAACAGGCGCCGCTCGCCCTGGCGGGCGGCGCTCTGGTCGGAATCCTATTCACTCACTGGACGCACGCGGTGACCGGGACCAGTGACCTCGATCTCAATCAGCTCGACGAGGTCGACCCGACCTACGGATACCGGATCATGCTGACGGGGACGCTGCATTCCGCGTCGGAGGGGGTCGCGATCGGGGCGGCCATGTACCTCGACCTCCTGTTCGGAATCTCCATGGCCGTGGCGATCGCAGTCCACAACGTTCCGGAGGCTGCGATTCAGAGCGCGATCTTGCGCAGCCGCGGCGTGACTTCAAGGGACGCAGCGGGTCTGGCGGTCGCCGTCAACCTCAGCCAGGTCCTGCTCGCGGTCGTCACGTTCGCGGTTCTGACCGCGGCACCGGAACTCCTTCCGTGGGCCGCGGGCTTCGCGGTCGGAGCGCTCATCAACCTGGTGCTGGTAGAGCTGCTGCCCGAGTCGTACAAACAGGCCGGTAGCACGAGTATCGCGGTCGTCACGTTCGTCGCCATGGGCATGGTGGCTGTGGTCCGCTGGTTGGTGGCCCCATGATCAGGGAGCCGGTGGTCGTCGTCTTCATGCTGGGGCTGATCACGGCTCTGGCGACGGGCCTCGGTGCCATTCCCTTCGCGTTCGTGCGCGCTGTATCCGGGAGAACGATCGCCTGGGCCAACGCGCTGGCCTCCGGCCTGATGCTCGGTGCCAGCTTTGGCCTCGTCGTCGAGGGGACGAAGTACGGAGGTGCGCAAACCCTGGCCGGCGGGGCGCTCGGAGTGCTGTTCATTCTGCTCACGCAGCGCGCGCTCCAGGGGCGGGATGTCCGCTTCGGATCGGCCACCGGCCAGAGCGCTCGTGAGATGGCGATGATCGTGATCGTGATGACCGTGCACTCGGCGGCCGAGGGTATTGCGGTCGGCGCCGCATTTGCTGGCGGGCCGACCCTGGCCGTGCTTGTTACAGCAGCGATCGCGCTCCACAACGTTCCGGAGGGTCTGGCGATCACGGCGGTGCTCCGACCGCGCGGCGCCAGCGTGGCGAAGTCCGCCGCCTGGAGCATCTTCTCATCGTTACCTCAGCCGCTCCTCGCCGTGCCCGCATTCCTGTTCGTGGACGCGTTCCGGCCCGCGCTCCCCTACGCGATGG
The DNA here is from genome assembly GCA_041612005.1 of Gemmatimonadota bacterium. Taxonomy (GTDB): domain Bacteria; phylum Gemmatimonadota; class Gemmatimonadetes; order Palauibacterales; family Palauibacteraceae; genus JBFILW01. The sequence goes on along the minus strand of JBFILW010000077.1, from coordinate 2,674 downwards.
GTTTCGCTGCCGGCGCCATGGTGTTCATGGTGTTCGAGGAGCTGTTGCCCGAGGCGTACGAAGAGGGCTCGCGGGCCCGGGTCGGCCTGCTGACCAGCCTCGCCGTGGTGGCGATGATCCTGTTCCAGGCTTATTTGGGCTGACGCCAATCCTAACTTGAGCTGAACGAGCGATGGACCTGGTCAACGTGTACGACTTCGAGACCGCGGCGCAGGAGGCCATGTCACAGATGGCGTACGACTACTACGCCAGCGGCGCCAACGACGAGATCACGCTGCACGAGAACCACGCCGCGTACGACTACATCCCGCTCCGCTACCGCGTCCTGGTGGACGTGAGTGAGCGTGACCTCTCGACGACGATTCTCGGCCACGACGTATCGATGCCGATTCTCATCGCGCCGACCGCCTTCCACAAGCTCGCCCATCCGGGTGGAGAGGTCGCGATGGCGCGGGCGGCCGAGAAGGCCGGCACGATCATGATGCTGAGCACGCTGTCCACGACGGCGATGGAGGAGGTGACCGAGGCGACCCGGGCACCTGTCTGGTTCCAGCTCTACGTGTACAAGGACCGCGGCGCCACGGAGGCCCTGCTTCAGCGGGCGCAGGCCGCGGGCTGCTCGGCGATCGTGTTGACGGTCGATGCGCCCCTGCTCGGAAAGCGCGAACAGGACGTGCGCAACCGGTTTCAGCTTCCCTCCGACCTTTCGGTCAAGAACCTCCTGGCACACGCAATGGCCGATTTGCCGGACCACCCGGATGACTCGAGCCTCGCGGCTCACGCGGCCAGCATGTTCGACTCGACGCTCAGCTGGAAGGACATCGAGTGGTTGCGCTCCGTATCCGACCTGCCGCTCATCATCAAGGGAATCGTGCACCCGGACGACGCCCTGCTCGCGACCGAGCTCGAGGTCGCCGGCGTGTTCGTCTCCAACCACGGGGGTCGTCAGCTGGATACGGCGTTGCCGACCGTCGAGGCGCTTCCCGACATCGTCGAGGCCGTCGACGGCCGCGCAGCCTTGCTGATCGACGGCGGCATCCGACGGGGCACCGACGTCATCAAGGCGATCGCTCTCGGAGCCGATGCGGTAGCCGTTGGCCGCGCCCCGCTGTGGGGATTGGCTGTGGACGGCGAAGCGGGGGTCGACGCCGTGCTGGCCATTCTGCGCGACGAATTCGACTTGGCGATGGCACTCTGCGGCTGCACCTCGATCGACGAGATCACCACCGACCTTATCGGCTGAGTCCTACATAGTATCCCCGACACAACATCGCGGGCGGGTCCCGACAGACGACTGTTGCCCGAGAGCCCATACTTATACTGGACGCATCTACACAGGGGACCTGCACCCGGCCGTCACTCGCGCCACGATCGAGTTCCTGCATCTGGCTTGACGTTCGCTTGACCGACGCCTTCCAGGCTGCACGGTACATCACCGGTTGCAGCATTCCTCGGAAGGAGAAGATCATGCGTACCTCATTAACGGACCGGAGTGGCGGGAAGCTCTTTGCCTGCTCGCTTCTCGCGGCGTTCGCGCTCGTCGGCTGTAGCGATGCGGGACCGCTAGGCCCCACGAGCTCCTCAACGGGTGGGGCAGCGGCCGCGGATGACGCCGCGCTGTCCAGCGACCGAGCTGGTTCACCCGCACTCGGCGTGCTGTCGTGGAACATCTACATCGGAGCAGACCTCACAGAGCTGCTCGAGCTGCAGAACCCGAGCGACATCGAGATCGCCCTCAAGGTGACGGAGCTATTCGGTGATGTCCTCGCCACTGACTTCCCGACCCGCGCGGAGGCGATCGCGGACCAGATCGCGGCCTTCAAACCGCAGGTCATCGGCCTCAACGAAGTGTCGACCTTCGACTTCGCCTCCACGCCCGGCGTCGAGCTCGACTACCTCTCCATCCTCATGGCGCAGCTGGCGGCGCGTGGCCTCGATTACATCCTGCCAGTGGAGGGAGGGGTCGAGGCGAGGTCGCTGAACTTCGAAGTGACGCTGCCGATCCTGACCGCGTCCGGTCTGGATTTCGTAACTCTCAGGGACTATGACCTCATCCTCCTGCGGGCCGATATCGCGGCGACCGCGACCAATCCGATGAACGCCACGTTCGCCGCGGTTCTCCCGATCCCGATCCGTCAGGACCTGACGATCGTCAAGCCGAGCGGCTGGGCCTCCATCGATATCACGTTGAAGGGTCTGCCCTACAGGGTGTTCACCACCCACCTCGAGCCTGCGGATGACGGCCCGTGCTCGACCGACCCGCTGCTCCTGCAGTTCGTGCACAACCCGCAGGCGGAAGAGCTGAGGGGGATTGTCGACGCATCGCCCTTCCCGGTTGTGCTCACGGGCGACCTGAACTCGGATGCGAGCGGCTGTACGACCCCCACCTACGGGGACCTTCTCGACGACGGCTTCGTCGATGCATGGACAATCGGGAAGCCGCGAGGGCTGGGATTCACGTCAAATCAGGATTCCGATCTCCTGAACGCGGCCTCGAAATTGTTCCACCGCATCGATTTCGTGTTGTACCGCGATGCTTTCACGACGGAAAAGGGCAAGTTCCAGGGTTCGTCGCACGCGGAACTGCTGGGGGAGGATCCGGCGGACAAGACGTCCACGGGCCTGTGGCCGTCGGACCATGCGGGCGTGATGGCCGAGCTTCGGATCGCGCCAG
>JBFILW010000076.1:0-11658 GCA_041612005.1 Gemmatimonadota bacterium | reverse complement strand
CCGGGCGACGACGTGATCGCGTATCTGTATCTGCCACACCGGTCCGAGCCGCCCTACCAGACACTCATCTATGTGCCGAGCGGCACCGTCTGGTACTTCGAGCCTTTGGACGCCCAGGTCGAGAACCGGATGGCCGCTCACATCAAGGCGGGACGGGCGATCTTCGCCGTCGTGTTCAAGGGCCTCGTAGGCCGGGACCGGGGTCCCGACTACTCCGAACCGCCCACCGAGTCGGTCCGCTTCCGCGATGAGATGGTCGAGCAGGCGATCGAGCTCCGGATGGGGATCGACTACCTGGAGACGCGGGACGACATCGACATGGACAAGCTGGCATACGCGGCGATCAGCCGGGGTGCCGCGTCGAGACTGGCGTTCGCCGGCGTCGATGATCGCTACGCCGCGGTCGTTCTCATCGGAGGCGGCATCGATGAGCGGTTCCGGCCCACCCTCCCAGAGGTGGATCCGGTCAACTTTGCGCCCTACCTCGGCGTGCCTGTGTTGCTGGTGAACGGGCGCGAGGATGAAGAGCACCCCTGGCTCACCCGCGGACTCCCGCTCTGGAACGTGCTCGGAGAACCGAAGGAGCTGGTGTTGATCGAGGGCTCCGGTCACCTCCCGCCGGAGGAGAGACGGGTACCGATCATCAACGCCTGGTTGGACAAGACGCTCGGCCCGGTGCGCTGACCCGCATCGGCAGCCCTTACGCGCCCGGCGTCAGGACCGTGTCCTCAGCCTCGCTCTCCGGCAGTGTCTCCGGGTAGTCCCGATTGAAGTGAAGGCCGCGGCTCTCGTGGCGGGCGAGGGCGCTCCGGATGGTAAGGTCCGCGACCAGCGTCAGGTTGCGCAGCTCGATGAGGTCGCTGTTCACAATGAAGTTGCCGTAGAACTCGGCGATCTCCTCCCTCAGCAACTCCACCCGCCGCCGTGCGCGTTGGAGTCGCTTGTTCGTGCGCACGATTCCGACGTAGTCCCACATCAGACGCCGGAGCTCGTCCCAGTTGTGCGAGACAACGATCATCTCGTCCGGGTCGGTGACCTGGCTCTCGTCCCAGGCGGGCAGCGTCGGTCGATCGGCGGTACGCGTGCGCCGTTTTGAAGCACCACCCACGTCGGCCAGAATCGAGTCGTGGGCCGCCTCGCCGAACACCAGACACTCGAGCAGCGAGTTACTGGCCAGACGGTTGGCTCCGTGCATGCCGGTAAAGGTGCACTCCCCAACCGCGTAGAGTCCCGCCAGATCGGTCCGCGCATCCAGATCCGTGACCACTCCGCCGCAGCTGTAGTGCGCCGCCGGCACGACGGGGACAGGCTCCTTCGTGATGTCGAACCCGAACTCGAGGCAGCTCGCCGCGATGTTGGGGAAGTGCCGGAGGATCTCCTCGGCCGGCTTGTGCGTGATATCGAGGTAGACGCAGTCGAGCCCGCCTCTCTTCATCTCGTAGTCGGTGGCGCGGGCCACCACGTCGCGCGGAGCCAGCTCGGCGCGGGGATCGTGGTCGGGCATGAACCGGTACCCGTCCGGCAGCCGCAGTACCGCACCCTCGCCCCGGACCGCTTCGGAGATGAGCAGCGACTTGGCGCGTGGGTGGTAAAGACAGGTCGGATGAAACTGCACAAACTCGAGGTTGGCCACCCTGCATCCCGCCCGCCACGCAATCGCGATTCCGTCGCCGGTCGACGTGTCCGGGTTGCTCGTGAACAGGTACACCTTCGAGGCGCCGCCGGTCGCAAGCACTACGGCGTCTGCGGCCAGGGTTACGACGCGACCCGCCGCGCGGTCGAGCATGTAAGCGCCCAGGCATCGATCACCGGCCGTCGCTTCGGTCCGCCGTTCGCCTCGCGTCACGCTGGCTCCGCGGCCGTCGGCCGCGAGCCCGAACTTCTTCGCCGTGATGAGGTCGATCGCTACGTGGTCCTCGAGCAGCGTCACGTTCGGCGCTTCGCGCAGCCGGATCGCCAGAGTCTCCATCACGGCGTGGCCCGTCGCGTCGGCGGCGTGGACGACGCGCCGGACGCTGTGGCCGCCCTCGCGGTGCAGGTCGAGCTCGGCACCGTGGGCGGTCGTGAAGGCGACGCCGCGATCAATGAGCCACTGAATGGCGGCCGGTGCGCGCTCAACCACGAAGCCCACCGTCTCCGGCCGGCACAAGCCACCCCCGGCGGTCAGCGTGTCGGCCGCGTGCTGCGCGGGAGAATCATCGGGTCCGACGGCGGCGGCGATCCCGCCCTGCGCCCACTGGCTCGAGCACTCATCGAGCGGCTTTTTGGCCGCCAATGCGACGCGCAGGCCGGACTCGGCCAGGCGGAGAGCAAGTGAGGTGCCGCCGAGACCGGCACCGATGATGAGAACGTCGAAGTGTTGATCAGCCAGCGGCCGAAGGCCTCCCGACTTCCAGCATGCGGTCCATCGCCAGTTTGGCCCGCGCGCTGATCTCCAAGTCCACGTCGATCGCCGGCGTCAGCGTCTGCAGCGAGTGCAGGATCTTGGGCAGCGTGATCTGCTTCATGTGCGGACACAGGTTGCAGGGCCGGATGAAGTCCACGTCCGGGAACTCGACCGCTACGTTGTCGCTCATCGAGCACTCGGTCATCATGAACACGCGCTCCGGCCGCTCGGCGTCGATGTGCTTGATCATGCCGGACGTCGAGCCCACGAAGTCGGCTTCATCCAGCACGTCGGGCGGGCACTCGGGATGCGCCATGATGTGGATCCCGGGCCAGGCTTCCCGCATCTCCAGCATCTCCGCGGCGGTGAAGCGCTCGTGGACCTCGCAGTAGCCCTCCCAAAGGATCACTTCGACGTCGGTCTCGCCGGCCACGTAGCGGCCCAGGTAGCCGTCCGGAATGAAGATCACTCGATCTGCGCCAAGTGACTCGACCACCTGCACAGCATTGGCCGACGTGCAGCAGATGTCCGACTCGGCGCGCACATCGGCATAGGTGTTCACGTACGTGACGACCGGCGCGCCCGGGTAATGCTCTTTGAGCAGACGCACGTCGTCGGCGGTGATCGAGGCGGCCAGCGAGCAGCCCGCGTCCATGTCCGGGAGCAGGACAATCTTATCCGGGCTCAGGATCTTCGCGGTCTCGGCCATGAAGCGGACCCCGCAGACGAGGATCACGTCCGCGTCCGTCTCGGCGCCGTACTGGGCCATGCCGAGGGAATCGCCCGTGTAGTCCGCGACGCCGTAGAAGATCTCGGGCGTCTGGTAGTTGTGGACCACGAGCGTGGCGTTGCGCTGCTGCTTGAGCTGGTTGATGGCCGCGATGTAGGGCGCGTGAACGGGCCACTCGAGCTCGGGGATCACGTCCTTCACCCGCTCGTAGATGGGCCGGGTCCGCGTCGCGACCGCAGAAGTGTATTCGAGAACTGCCTGATCTGTATCGGTCATGCGACCAAAATACGTCAGACGGCCAGGCGGTTCCATGCCGACGCTGGGCGCGAAATGAGATGATGGGGCGGCGCCGGACCTGGCGCCGCCCCGCTGAAGCGATGTCCTACTGCGACTCGACCGGGGTCTCGTGGTACGAGGCCGACATCCAATGGTCGCCGTGCATGACGTAGGTGGAGCTCACGACGATGCTGGCCGGGACCGTCTGCCCGTCGCACACCGCATCCTGGGTGGCGCTGTACGTGAGGATCGCGGTTCCGTCACCGACCTTGTGCACCTTCCAGTCGGAGAAGGAATAGCCCGCAACTTCGCAGCCGCCGTCAGAAATCTCCGCCATGATCTCCGCCTTGCCGGACTGGATGCCCCACGGCCCCACGCTGATCGAGCTCTCGACCATGTTCTTCTCGAAGGGCGCCGCGTCGGCGTTCTCCCAACCAGCCCAGAGGCTCTGCTCGATCGAGGCCAGTTTCATGGTGAGATCGTCGCCCTCGGCCATCTCCTGGGCCGCGAGGGCTCGGGGCGCGAGGAGGAATGTGGATGCCAACAGGCCAGCGGTGATAAGAGAACGGGTGCGCATACAAACCTCCTTGGGACGGGACAATCCGCTCCGCTCGAGCGGCTGTCACAAAATAGCCGCTTGCGGGCGGCCCGCCAGAGAGTCCGTTGGCTTGGGACGACCGATTTGGTATCGTCAGGAGTGGACATCCGGACCAAGCTCGTCTTCGCGCTCGTCGCTCTCGCCCTGGGCAGCATGCTGACGCTCGGCATGTTCATGTATTGGAACGCCGACGCTAGACTCGCCACGCTCACGGAGACTCAGCTCGACGCTCTGGCGGAATCCCGCCAGGAAGCGATCGAGAACCTCTTTGCGGGGTGGCGTGACCGTGCGCAGCTGATCGCGAGCCGGACCCAACTCCGACTGAGCCTTCGTGCATTCAACCGGTCCCGCAACACAGCGGAGCTCGGTCGCATCCGCCGTATTCTCGACGACGCTTTGGCATCGGTGGGGACGGTTCGGTCGCTTGCCATCTTCGACCTCGACGGCGAACTCCTCGTCCAGGTGAGCCGGGGCGAAAATCCCTACGTGCCCGAGCTGGAAGACCGGCAAGCACCGGCGTCACCAGGCGGGGTCGCATACCAGGGCATATCGTTCGCGCCCGACGGCCAGCCGCGGATCGAATTTGTCACCGACCTGGCCCTCGAGGGCGAGCGGATCGGAACGCTCATGGTGGTCCTGGACGGCGAGGAGGTCACGGGGCTGACGAGCGACTACATCGGACTCGGGGAAACCGGTGAGGTGATGATCGTCATGCGCGACACCGAAGGGATCCGCACGCTCCATCCCGTTCGGCACCCGGCGGAGGGTAACGCCGGCCCGCTCAAGCTCATCGGAGCGACCGATCCGGCCCTGCGGGCGCTGGAAGGAGACGAGGGTGTCTACCGGGACGGTCTCAGCGACTACCGTGGCGAGGCGGTGTGGGCGGCGACCCGCTTCATCCAGGAGACCGGCTGGGGACTCGTGGTGAAGTTCGACGACGAGGAGGAAGAGCGCTCGATCAATGAGTTTCGGAGCCAGATGACGACGCTCGCGCTGTCATTGTCGGCCTTCGCCATCCTGTTCGCGGTCCTGCTTGGGATCCGATTCGCCACCCCGATGCATCATCTGGCCGAGGTGGCAAACCGGATCCGGGGCGGCGACATGGGCGCCAGGGCGACGGTGAAGAGAGAGGACGAGATGGGACTCCTCGCCCGCACGTTCAATCAGATGGCGGACAAGCTCGAAGACGACATGGTCGAGCTCTATAAGTACCGCAAGTTCTTCGACGTCTCGCTGGACTTGCTCTGTATCGCGGGCACCGATGGCTACTTCAAGCGGGTGAACCGGGCCTTCGAGCGCACTCTCGGCTGGAGCACCGAAGCGTTACTGGAGCGCCCGTTCATAGACCTCGTTCATCCAGACGACGTCGCCGCCACGGTGGCGGAGATCGAGAAGCTGGCCGAGGGCATCCCCACGATTTCGTTCGTGAACCGCTTCCGGTGCGCGGACGGGTCATACGAGCGCCTGCGCTGGACGTCGCACCCCGAGCCCGACGGGACGCTGTACGCCGTCGCCCGGAGGATCACGGACACAACCGAAGCGCCGTGACAGGCCTTCTCTACATCCAGCTCGGGGGTGGCCTCATCTGGCTTCTGCTCGGGGGCGACTTCCTCGTTCGCGGTTCCGTGGCCCTCGCGCGCCGGTTTCACGTCTCCCCTATGATCGTCGCGTTCACGGTCGTCGCGTTCGGAACGTCTCTGCCCGAGCTGGTCGTCGTTCTGCGCGCGTCGCTGACCGGCTATCCCGGCCTCGCGATCGGCAACGTGGTCGGCAGCAACATCGCGAACGTCCTGCTGGTGGCCGGTGCCGCAGCCATCGTCCATCCGCTCACTTGCACCGAAGGAACGGTACGGCGCGACAGCCTCGTGATGATCGGGGTGAGCGTCCTCTTCGTCGCGTTTTGCGCCACGGGTTACCTGAGCGCACTCGAGGGCGCAATCCTGCTGGGCGTGCTTGCCGTCATCGCGGCAGTGACGGCGCACCAGGCGGCGCGCTCGTACCTGGCCGCGCCCATTTCCACGCCGATCGAATGGGTGCTCGGCCTCCCGAGCGCCGTGTGGACCATCCTCGTCCTCATCGTATTCGGCGCCATCGGCCTGCCGCTCGGGGCGAGGCTGGTCGTGGACGCGGCTGTTCAGATCTCCGAGCAACTGGGCGTGAGCGACACGATCGTCGGCCTCACCATCCTCGCCGTGAGCACGTCCCTCCCTGAGCTGGCGACGACGGTCGTGGCCGCCGCGCGGGGACGAACCGAGGTGGCGGTCGGGGCCGTGATCGGCAGCAACCTGTTCAATATCGCGGGCATCATGGGGGTGGCCGCCCTCGTCAGCCCGACGGCGGTTCCCGTGCCTCGCGGTTTTCTCTACCTCGACTTCCCCGTCATGCTCGGGGCCGCGGTGGTGCTGACCGCGTTCGTATGCCTTCGGCGCCCGATCGGACGAGTGGTCGGCGTAATCCTGCTTGCAGCCTACGCGGCGTATGTCATGGCGCTCGTGTTCGGCCCGTCAGGCCAGGCCTACTGATGCGCGCCCACGGACACACGCCTACTGACGGCCGAGGTGGAAGGCAGCGAGCTTCCGGAACAGTGGCTCGGCGGGACGTGGATCGTACTCGATAGCGTACGGCCTCTCATCCGGCTGCCAGCGGATCGAGCGGAAGTGATACACGAGCTGAGAGAGCCGCACGTACGCCCCCCTCAAGGGCGAGAAACCCGCGAAGCCCTCCTCTGTGTAGCGCGGCTGATTCGCGCGGACCCACGTCTGCAGGTTGGAGCGGGTCAGGAGGCCGGGCGCCAGCAGAATCTCGGATGGCGGGTCTCCGGTCGTGTCATCGTCGGCGTCGAGTCGCCCGAGCGCGGCACGCAGCGCGGCGCCCTCGCTCGCAGCCCAGTAGAAGGAAAAGGGAACCCGCCCGTCTCCCGCCCGGCCGGCCGGCATCGCCAGGACGAATGCGTCATCGGCGATTCGGTAGAGGCGACGCTGCGCTTGCGGACGCTCGACTCCAGCCTCGATCGGCTCGAGGGGGACGCCGAGGTCCTCAGCCGCGGCGTAGGGGTCGGCGGCCCGAATCGTCTTTAACAGTCTCGGCCAGTCGGCTTTCATGCGCGAACGCTAACGGCGGACGAGCGTCCGCGCTTCGCGGTCGTAGGTGACGAGAGCTACCTGTCCGGGCGCGAGATCGATCGCATCGTGCAGCTCGAGCCGGTCGGCGGGCATTGAATCCCCAGCCCCTCCATCCGCCTGCTCCTCCTGCGCGAACACGACGCTCAGCTCGTGAGGACCTGGCGCCACGCGCAGCTCGCTGTAGACGTAAATCGGATTGTCCTCGTGCGCGCCGCCCGCCAGCACCAGGATGTCCTCGATCGTCTCGCCGTCCACTTGCACCCGGAGCCGGTAGGGCGGCACGTGGCTCTCACACACTTCCGTTTGCCGCATGTGGGCCGGACGGGCCGCCAGCTCCTCTTCACTCGGCGTCCGGCAGTCCTCGATCGCCTGACCCGCCATCCGCCACGTGAGGCGCACGGCGGCCAGGTCGCCATCTCCGACCGTGTACGGCACGCGCGTCAGCGCGGCGACCGCGAACGCGGCGAGCAGGGCCGTCCCGACAGCCAGCGCGATCAGCAGCGGGTTCCTGACGCTCGGCGCCCCCGGGTCACGCGTCACGGACCTGCCTCGATCGGCTGCCCGCTCTCATCCAGCTCGCAGATCGTGTCGATCCGAATCCCCTCCTCTGCCTCGGCCGCTTCCATGCGGGCGAGCTCCTCGCCGAGCGCCGCGATCTCCGCTCGCACTCGCCGCTCCTCACCCGGCGCCGCGTTCACGACCCGCACGCGACGGCGATCCACGCGCGCTTTGAGCTCGGCTTCACGATTCTCGTACATCCTTTCTATGAGCCACTTTGGACCCTCTCGATTCCAGCAATCTCGAGGCGGGCAAGCCACCACGAGAGCGGCGCCCGCCCCCGCCCGCACGATGTACTCGACGACCGAGGTGTGGAGGTTGCCCGCACACGGCACCGTGAAGACCAGTGGCTGTCCGAACACGGCCGCCGTCGGTGCCGCGTCCAGTGCCCGCATCGCGCCACGGGCCGCCGCCTCGGCGTCCCTCACGGTCACGGCGGCCACCTCGCTGAGTGGCCGAGTACTGAGCGATTCGGCCGTCGCGGCCGCTCCCGCCGCACCGTGCTCGCACGCTACCAGCACTACTTGATCCGGACCCGGCTTCATGTGCTCCAGCCACTCCTCCACCCGCTCCAGCTGGTCGCGGCCCGTCATGCCCGGTGGACCGACACCCATCGGCGCGCAGGAGCCGGCGCAGATGCCGCAGCTCACGCAGACCGCCGGGTCGACGTGGCCGTAGAAGTGCCCCGCCCGATCGGTCCGCTCGAGCATGGCGATCGCCTCGTACGGGCAGTCCTGGTAGCACTGCTCGCACCCGGTGCAGAGGCGCGGGTTCACCCACGACGGCTCGCGCACCTCTTCCGCAACCGGACGACTCCATACCGGCGCGAGCAGCGCGACGCCCGAGAGGCCGAGCCCTGCGACCCACACGGTCCAGGCGGGCATCAGGCGCGTGACCGGTAGCCAGAACGTATAGAAGACGTCGAGCACGGCGCGCTCGGGGAGCCGGAGCGGATCGGCGACCGGCTCCATCCCGATCGGCCACGCGACCGAGATCAAGAGCAACAGACCCAGCACTCCGTACAGGAGTCGCCGCGGCGGCGAGAGCACGGGCCGCGCGAGGCGCGATACGTGCAACCACAAGACGATGAACATCCCGATCGGAAGCGCGATGTGCGCGAACAGGTTGAGGAAGAAGAAGGCGGCCGGGATCTCCGCCTCGCCCACGAAGGCGCGCCCGATCGGCTCCGAAAAGATCGGCAGCACGTCGAGCCACCGCGCTCCCTCCACGGCCAGGAGCTGCGCCTGAACATCCCACACCATCACGTAGCCGGTCCAGCCGGAGATCAGCAGCACGAAGAGCAGGATGAGCCCGGTGACCCAGGCCAGCGCACGCGGACCCCAGCTCCGGTTCTGGGCGAAGAGCCGGAAGGCGTGGACCGCGATCGCCACCACGGCCACATCCGAGGCGTAACGGTGGAGCGCCCGAATCCAGCCGCCGGTGAACGTCTGGCCCGTGATGCGGGTGACCGAGCCGTGCGGATCGCCGATCCGGTAGAAGATGAGGAGGTAGACGCCGGTGAGGAGCAGGACGATGAGCAGGGTGACCACCACCACGCCACTGTGGTATAGCGGGTTGCCCTCATGACCGAAGAGCCGGTTCATCGCCCGGTCCGCCGGAGCCAGAATGGCCAGGCAGGCCGACCGCAGCCGGGCTGCGAGCCGTCGAATGGCTGTCATCCTATATAGTACGTATAGTATGCATGCGGTTGGCGGGCTCGCCTCTCCGGATCCCCTTCCCCCCTTCGAGCGGACCCTTGACGGTCTCCGGCGGCCTATTTATCATATTCTCATGATAAATGCAATGATCGTCAAATGATGCTCTCGCAGACGGCCGAGTACGCGCTACGCGGCGTGCTCTACCTCGCGGAGCACGGGGGCGATCGCCCGGTACCCGTCGACCGGATCGCAGAGAATCTCGGCATCCCGCGCAACTACCTCTCCAAGATCCTTCACACGCTCGGGAAGCGAAGCGTGCTCACCTCCTCGCGCGGACCGCACGGCGGCTTCGCCCTCGCCGTTCCGGCCGAGCGTCTTTCGCTGTTCGAGGTGGTGGAGCCGTTCGACGAGCTGGAATCGCGCAGCGAGTGTCTGCTCGGACGGGAGCGCTGCAGCGAGGAGTCACCCTGCGCAGCTCATCACCGCTGGAAGCAAGTATCGGACAACGTGTCCGCGTTCTTTCGCGACACGACGGTGGACGAGTTGATCCGTGCCGATACCGGATAGGATCGCAACACCCCAAGGAACACGTGCAAGGAGGAGCCCGTGACGGATGTCGGTGGTGAAGCTCCCGGGACGAACGAGGCTGTCCCTCTCGGCCAGCGTCTGTACGACCGGCCGTTTCTGCTGTTGGTGGCCGGAATGGCCGTGATGGTGATCGTGTACACGCTGTGGGGCCTGGTGGAGATCATGAGTCTCCCGCAGGCGCCGCTGCCCTGACGCGGAGGAGACGATGCATACCGGAGTCGAACCGCCGAAGGGCGTCTGGTGGAAGCCGGCCCATAAGAGCGAGAAGGTGTGGGTGTGGGTCGCGTTCGTTTGGTGCATGGTCCTGTTCGCCATGATGCCGCTGTGGCACTGGAAGGGTGGGCAGAACCCGTCGGGCATCCGGGCTCGGGTCGAGCCGGCTGCCTTTCAGGCTCGCACGATGGAGTTCATCGAAGAGTACCAGGTGGGGGTGGACAACGGCATCGCGGTCGTGGAGCCGCCAGCCGGGGCCGACATCTACATGTACGGACGCATGTGGGCGTGGGAGCCGGTGCTGAAGCTGAAGACGAACACCGAGTACATCCTCCACCTTTCGTCGCTCGACCTCAATCATGGCTTCAACCTCTTTCCGCTCAACATCAACTTTCAAATCGTACCGGGCTACGATTACGGGTTGCGGATCAAGACCTCGGAGGCGGGTGACTACCGCGTCATCTGCAACGAGTTCTGCGGCGTCGGCCATCACCTGATGGTGGGCCGGGTGATCGTGGAAGATGAGAATGCGCCCCTGGCGCGCGAGTCGGATGGCGTGCCGACCGAAGCGAGTGCCGGGGTCTACGAGGTGAAGCCGATGGTCGTGAACGCGGGAGGTGACCGATGAACGGCGGATTCCGAACCTGTCCCACGACGTCGCTCAAGGTCCACCGCCAGGCCGACAACTTGATCAAGGCGAACGCCGTGGTGGCCACGGTGGCGCTGCTGGTCGGCGGCATCGCGGCGATCCTGGTGCTCCTCACGCGCTGGCAGGTGGTCCACCTGCTGGACCCGACGCAGTTCTACCGCTGGCTCACGATCCACGGTATGAACATGCTGATCTTCTTCATCATCTTCTTCGAGATGGCGGTCCTCTACTTTGCAGGGCCCGTGCTCCTCAACTGCCGGGTGCCGGCGCCGAAGACCGCATGGACATCGTTCCTGCTCATGGTGGTGGGCACGCTGATGGTCGAGTGGACGATGTTCAGCGGCAAGGCGGACGTCCTCTTCACGTCGTACGTGCCGCTCAAGGCGCACCCGGCCTTCTACCTGGGCATCATCCTGTTCGCGGTCGGAGCGCTGGTCGTGTGCGCGATCTTCTTCGCCACCCTGGTCGTTGCCAAGCGCGAGAAAACGTACGAGGGCTCGATGCCGCTCGTCGCCTTCGGCGGCCTGACCGCGGCGATCATCGCCGTGATCACGCTCGTGCACGGAGCGGCGATCTACATCCCGACCTTTCTGTGGTCGATCGGGATCGGGAACGTGGACCCGCAGGTGTACCGGATGGTGTGGTGGGGGCTCGGCCACTCCTCGCAGCAGATCAACGTCGCCGCCATGGTCTCGGTCTGGTACCTGCTGGGGGCTTTGACCGTCGGCGCGGTGGTGATCAACGAGAAGGTCAGCCGCACCGCGTTCGTCCTCTACATCCTCTTCATCTCGATGGCGTCGGCCCATCACCTCCTCGTCGACCCGGGCTTCGGTCCGGCGTGGAAGGTCGTGAACACGAGCTACTTCATGTACATGGCCGT